>JBBQER010000025.1:0-40823 GCA_038320885.1 Acidimicrobiia bacterium | reverse complement strand
GAGCGCATCGATCTCGCGACCGGCGCCGTGAAGGTGCTGTACACGGAGTGCGACGGCAATGCGTTGATCGGCCCGAATGATCTCGTGTTCGACGCGCACGGCGGCATGTGGTTCACCGACCACGGCCGCCACGCGGGCCGGGTGCAACACATCGGAGGCGTGTATTACGCGCAACCGGATGGCTCATCGATCCGCGAGGTCGTGTTCCCGTCGGAGTCGCCCAACGGCATCGGCCTCTCACCCGACGGCTCGCGCCTGTACGTCGCCGAGACCCACACCGGCCGTTTGAAGTCGTACAACGTGACGGGTCCCGGCGAGGTGGAGCGCACGCCTGCCGGCGCGACCGGCACCCTCGTATGCGGCCTGCCCGGGATGCAGCTCTTCGACTCGCTCGGAGTCGACGGCGACGGCAACATCGTGGTCGCGACGTTGGTGACCGGCGCGCTCACGGTGATCTCACCCGCGGGCGAGGTGCTCGACCAGGTGATGCTCGGCGACCCGATGGTCACGAACGTGTGCTTCGGCGGCGCCGACCTCCGCACCGCCTACGCGACGCTCTCGGCCGTCGGCCGCCTCGTGAGCTTCGAATGGACCCGCCCCGGCCTCGAACTCAACTACTGACTCCAATCACACAACCACCGCCACCATCTGATGGTGGGTTTCGGTACCGCTGGGCGCGCGCAACTGCGCTATCTGATGGTGGGTTCGGTACCGCTGGGCGCGCGCAACTGCGCTATCTGATGGTGGGTTAGCGACACTGCTGACGGGGGTGTCAGGTTTCTGCGTATCGTGGCGCGTTCTCGAGGGAGCGGAGGCAGTCGTGGGACCGTTGCAGGGCGTGAAGATCGTCGAGCTGGCCGGCATCGGGCCGGGGCCGTTCGCCGGGATGCTGCTCTCCGACATGGGCGCCGACATCGTCCGTGTCGACCGGGCCGGCCAGGTCAACCCGAGCGTGTTCGACAAGCCCAACCTCGAGCCGCTGTATCGCGGCCGCCGGTCGATCGGCGTCGACCTCAAGAACCCCGAAGGTGTCGAGCTCGTGCTGCGCCTCGTCGAGAAGGCCGACGCGCTGTTCGAGGGCTACCGGCCCGGCGTCACCGAGCGGCTCGGTCTCGGCCCCGACGAGTGCCTCGCCCGCAATCCCAAGCTCGTCTACGGACGCATGACGGGATGGGGCCAGAACGGTCCGATGGCGCAGGCCGCCGGGCACGACATCAACTACATCGCGCTCGCGGGCGCGCTCGCGCACTTCGGTCGCGCCGGCGGCAAGCCCACGCCGCCGATCAACCTCGTCGGCGACTTCGGCGGCGGCGGGATGTTCATGGCGTTCGGGCTCGTCTGCGGAATTCTCGAAGCGCAGCGGTCGGGCAAAGGCCAGGTGATCGACGTCGCGATGGTCGACGGATCCGCGGCGCTGATGTCGATGATGTGGGGCCTCAAGCAGATCGGCGCGTGGGACGAGGCGATGGGCAAGAACTTCCTCGATACCGGTGCGCCGTTCTACGACACCTACGAGACCGCCGACGGCAAGTTCGTGTCGCTCGGGTCGCTCGAGCCGCAGTTCTACGCCGAGCTCATCCGGCGCCTCGGGCTCGAGAGTGAGGGCCTGCCGGGTCAAATGGATCGCGGCGACTGGGACACGCTGCGCGATCGCTTCACGGAGTTGTTCAAGACCAAGACGCGCGACGAGTGGGACGCGATCCTGGCCGGCTCCGACGCGTGTTACGCGCCGGTGCTCACGATGTCGGAAGCGGCGAACCACGAGCACATCAAGGCGCGCAACACGATCATCGAACGTGACGGTGTCCCGCAGCCGGCACCCGCGCCGCGCTTCTCGCGTACCGTCGCCGAGATCGAACGATCGGCGCCGTGGCCCGGTCAACACACCGACGAAGCGCTCGGCGCCTGGGGCTTCGACACCGACGAGGTCACCAATCTGCGCGAGACGGGTGCGATCGCCTGATCAGGGTGCGGCCGGCACCTCGAGCCGGGCGATTGCACCACCGCCGGCGCGTGGCCCGAGCGTGATCGTGCCGGCGTGCAATTGCGCGATCTGCTCGACGATGGCGAGGCCGAGACCCGAACCGGGAAGGGTCCGCGCCGCGGGCGCCCGGTAGAAGCGGTCGAACACGTGCGGCAGATCGTCGGGACCAATTCCCGCGCCGCGGTCGAGAATCTCGACGCACGATCCCTCGATGACGACGTCGACCGTTGTGTCGTCGGCGCTGAACTTCAACGCGTTCTCGACGAGGTTGGAAACCGCGCGTTCGAGCAACGCGACCCGGCCCGCGACGGTGGCGGGCTCTTTGAGCTCGAGGGTGATCTCTCGGCCCGTGCGGCGCCGCTGGCGGGTCAGGACCCGGTCGACGAGATCGGAGAGCTCGATCTGCTCGACCGGCTCGTCGCTCCGGGTGTCGGTCGCGAGCTCGACCAGCTCGCCGACGAGGTCGGTCAACTCTCGTAGCTCGAGGTCAGCCTCCGTGAGGAGCTCGGCGCGCTGGTCGGCATCGAACGACCGGGCCCGGCGCAGGAGGTCGATGTTCGTCCGCAGCGCGGTGAGCGGTGTGCGCAGCTCGTGGCTCGCGTCGAGAACGAGGCGCTTCTGCTGCTCGCGTGACCGGTCCAGCGCTTGGAGCATCGTGTTGAAACTGGCCGCCAGACGACCCAGCTCGTCGCGGCGCGCGCTCTGGATCGGGTTGGCGAGGTCTTGGGTCTCGGCGACGTACGTCGTCTTCTTCGTGAGCTCCTCGATCGGCTTCACGGTGCGGCGAGCGATCACCCACGCGAGCGACGCGGCGACGAGCGTGCCGATGAGGGCGATCAGCGCCAGGCGGGCGTCGAGTGTCGCAAGCACGTCGTTGTCGCCGTCGATGTTCCGCGCGATCTGGGCGGCGCCGCCTCCGGGAAGCGCGACCGTGAGCACCCGGTACGAAACCTCCTTCACGGTCGCGTCGCGGAATCGGGACTTGCCGCCCTGCTGCGCGAGCACGCGGTCGCCCGCGTCGATCGGCAGCGCGGGTTGGCCCTTGATAGAGGAATGTACGTGGCCGTTCCGGTCGAGGATCTGGACGACGGCATCGGGCTCGGAGAGCGAGGGTCCGCCACCCGGCCCCGCCCCTTCGTCGCCGTCGCCGCCGTTCTGAGGGAACTCGTTGCCCGAGGTGTGCGCATAGCGGCTCGCGCGTTGGACCAAAAACTGATCGGTCTCGGCGCGCAGTCGCGATCGCGCACTCACATGCGCGGCGTACGTGCACCCGACGACGACAAGCGCGAACGTGACGGCGACGACGAGTGTAAGCCGAAGCCGAAGACTCATCCGGCACGCAGCGTGTAGCCGATGCCGCGGATCGTTCGAATCAGGCGAGGCTCGCCGCCGGCTTCGGTCTTCCGTCGCAAGTATCCGATGTACACGTCGAGCGACTTGGACGAGGTCTCGAACTCGTAGCCCCAGATCCGCTCGTAGATCGTGTCGCGGGTCACGACGATGTTCGCGTTCACGAGGAGCAGCTCGAGCAGGTCGAACTCCGTCTTGGTGAGGCCGAGCTCGCGCGTCCCGCGCCACGCCTGGCGCGTCTGCGGGTCGAGCGACAGGTCTCCGCACGCCGATACCTGGCTCCCGCCGGTCACGCTCGTGCGTCGCAGCAGCGCGCGCAGGCGGGCGAGCAGCTCGTCGAGCGCGAACGGCTTGACGAGATAGTCGTCGGCGCCCGCGTCGAGGCCGGCGACCCGGTCGGTCACCTCGTGCCGCGCGGTGACCATCAGCACCGGACGGAGATCTCCCTGCTGACGGAGCCGCCGGCACACTTCGAGCCCGTCGGTGCCGGGCATCAGCACGTCGAGCACGATCACGTCGGGGTCGTCTTCGGCGACGTGCACGAGCGCGTCATTGCCGTCGACCGCGGTGCGAACGTCGTACCCCTCGTAGCGCAGTGCCCGCGCGACCGCGTCGCGGACCGCTTGATCGTCCTCGACGACGAGTACTCGACCGGTTGACGTTGATTCACTTCCCCCGGGCACGCGCGTGTCTCCTAGCGATTGGTCGTCAGCGGCTGCCGAACGCGCACCTGACGCGGGGCCGGCGGCGGCGTACGCACCGACTCGGCGATCCGCATCGCGGTGAGCCCGACGAAGACGCTACCCACGACGCCGACCACCATCTTGGCCATCGTCGATTTCGTATCGGTGCCGGCCGTCAAACCGTGAATCGTCGCCATCACAAACAGGAGGAAGCTGGCGAAGTGAACCCGCCTCCACACCTTCTTGGAGAGGCGAGCCCGCGCCAACGAGGTCAACTCCACGGCGAGCAGCAAGTAGAACGAGACCACGCCCCAAGCGACCGCGACGGGGTGCCACTTCGAGGCGAACGGCACGAGCACGCTGGTCACGCCGAAATGCACGTACTGGTCGGCCAGCAACGCGCCAACGTGCACGCCCGTGAAAATCAGCGCGAGGCCACCGAGCCATCGGTGCAGGTCGAGGAGCCAGTTCGGCCGGGGACGCGGTCCGAGGATCTTCGTCGACAGCGCGAGTCCCCAAACGGTTGCCGCGGCGAGGAGTCCCCACCCGACCAGCCCGGACGCGCGGGCGACGTACCAGGGGAGCGTCGTGCTCACGACCCCACCACTTCGCGTGTTCCACATTCGATCCTGGCCGGCAAGGGCGTGCCGCCCAGATACGGCGCCAACCCGGGCGTGGCGTCGACGTTGTCCCGCTCGTCGACGGCGAGGCCATCGGCTCCGATGGATGTGAGGAGATCGAAGTGGCGCGGCGTGCCGTGCAGCAACACCGCCTTGGCCAACACCTCGGCCGTCCACGCGTTGCCCGCGACGACCGTCACGTATCTCAGATCGCTGGTCGACGGTTGGCCGGTCGCGGGGTCGATGAGGTGGTGACGCGTCTCGCCGTCGACGCGCCACTGGCGACGTAACGTGGTGGAGGTGGCAGCGGCGCCGTCGCTGATACCGAGACGAGCGATCGACTCCGTGCACTCGGGATGATCGACGGCGATCGTCCATGCGCCTCCGTCGGGAGACTCGCCCGACACACGAACGTCACCACCTAGGTTGACGCACGCGCCGTCCGCGCCCGCCGCTCGCAACTCGTCGACGACGATGTCGGCCGCGAGACCCTTCCCGATCCCGCCGGGATCGAACCCGGTGCCGCGGGGCAGCCGAATCATGTCGTCGAGAATCTCGATGGCATCGGCGCCGAGTGTGAGGTCGCTGGAGCCGGAGCGCACATGTGCGCCGAGCGCGCCGAACGACCGGTCGTAGCCGGCGCGGATCACGGAACCGAGCACGGTCGGATCGAAGCGTCCGTTCGTCAGCCGGCACGCGTCGATCCCGCGTTGCACCAGCTCGACGGTGTCGCGGGAGACCTTTACCGGCGCGCCTGCGTACCGGTTGAGCGTGCTGATCTCGCTGTCGTCGACGAAGCGGCTCCACCGTCGTTCGAGTTGCGCGATGCGATCCTGCGCTCGCTGCCCGAGGCCGGCGGGTCCGCCGATCACGATGATCTGCGCGTCGGTTCCCATGGCGCGAAACGTGACGCTGGCGCGGTCAGCTGGCATTGGTCGACGTCACCGATTGCGAGGAGACGGCTCCGGGAACGGCGGTCGCGGTGACCGTCCGGTCCACTGAGGTCGAGGTGGCGGTCGTGGGCGTTGCCGTTGTCGTCGAGGTCGCGGTCCTCGTCGAGGTTGCACCGGCGACGGTCGCCGAGGTGTTCGACGCGGTGCCCGTCGTTGCGGCGGTGGTCGTGCCCGACGACGACTTGCCCGCGACGGCCATGCATCCGGTAAGGACGACCATCCCGGCGACGCTCACCGAGCCCGCGATCCTGCGGGCCCGCTGCGCGGGATGGGGCCGCCGCCGGCGCGGGGCGGGGGGAGGGGCGGTGCGCATGCTGACTCCTTTCGTCGAGACGTAGGACCAGCATCGGGGACTCCGGTAAGCGCGAGCTTGGAGCAGTGAAAGAACCAGACAAGAAACTCACAGGTCACGGTTCTTGGGCGGCTCAGCCCGGGCGCGGCCGCGAGACGACTACGAAGGACCGCGCGAGCCGACGAGCTCCTCGACGCTCGCGAGCCGCTCTTCGAGCGTCGCCTCGTCGCCCGCGGTCACCGTCACGTGGCCGAGCTTGCGGCCCGGGCGCGGCTCCTTGCCGTAGTCGTGGAGATGCGCACCGGGCACCGCGAGGATCGCGTCGCGATCCGGCATCGTCGAAATGCAGTTCACCATCGCGCTCGCTCCGCGCGCCGCGGTCGATCCGAGCGGCCAACCGAGCACGGCCCGCAGATGATTCTCGAACTGGCTGGTGTCGGCACCCTCGATGGTCCAGTGGCCGCTGTTGTGGACGCGGGGCGCCATCTCGTTGGCGAGCAGATTCCCCTCGACCTCGAACAGCTCGACACAAGCGACGCCCACGTACTCGAGTGAGTCGAGCAGTGGCCTGATGCACGCGTCGGCGCGCGCTTGCAGCGCGGGGTCGAGGCCGGGTGCCGGCGCCCGCGTGAGATGCAGGATGCCGCCGACGTGCTGGTTCTCGACCGCGGACCAGCTCTTCAGCTCGCCGTCTCCGGCGCGCACCGCGACGATCGACAGCTCGCGCGAGAAGGCGACGAATCCCTCGAGGATGAGCGGGACGCCTCCGAGTTGCTCCCAGGCCGCGTTCACATCGACGATCGACCGCATGAGCGCCTGCCCCTTGCCGTCGTATCCACCGCGGCGGGTCTTGAGCACCGCGGGCAGGCCCAACTCGGCGATGGCGGCGTCGAGCGACGCGCGGTCGTCGACGGCTCGATACGGCACGGTGGGGATGCCGAGCGACCGAAACGTGTTCTTCTCGACCAAGCGGTCCTGTGAGACCTCGAGCGCGCGGGGGAGCGGAAGCACGGGAACGTCGCGTTGGAGCGCGCGTGCGGTCTCGGCCGGTACGCCTTCCCACTCGTAGGTGACGACCGTGGCCCCACTCGCCGCGCGTCGCGCGACCGCGACATCGTCCAAGGCGCCGATGACGAGATCGCCGACGATTGCGGAAGGTGCGTCGGGTGATGGGTCCAGAAACGCGAACGAGAGACCGAGTGGTATGCCGGCCAAGCCCAGCATGCGACCGAGTTGTCCACCGCCCAACACCGCTACCCGCGTCACCGCCCGAACGCTACCGAATGCGCGCCGTGGCCCCCACCGTCGATCAGCCGGCGCTCAACTCGGGGAATGTCAACGGTGCGATGTCGGCATCCAACAAACCTCGTTCCTCGTGGCGCAGGTGCTCGATCTTGTCGAGCGGACGTTGCAGCGCGCGGTGCCGAGTCGTCATGAGCGACGAATACTCCTTGTTGACCTGCTCGAAGCGCTGTTGCACCTTCTCGAGTTGCGCCGCGTACTTCTCCCACTGGCGGGAGAACTCGCCGAGCAGCGAGAGGATCTCACTCGAGGTGCGCTCGAGCTGGAAGTTGTCGACCGCCTGCCGCACCACCGCAAGCACGGCGTACAACGTGAGCGGTGAGCACACGACGATCTTGTTGCGCATCGCCTCGTCGAGGATCGAGCGGTCGTGCTCGTGCACGAACGCGTAGACCTGCTCGTTCGGAATGAACATCAGCAGGCAGTCGACGGTCTCGTCGGTCGCGTCGAGGTAGCCGCGTTGATTGAGCTCCTTGACGCGATCGCGCACGTCGCGGAGGAATTGATCGCGGAACTGCTTGCGCTCGACGTCGTTGTTCGCTTCGAGATGGCGGACGTAATTGTCGAGGGGGAACTTCACGTCCATGTGCATGACCCGACCGTTCGGCATCATGAACGTGTAGTCGGGGCGACCGGCGTTTCCGAGGGTCGCCTGCTTGCGGTAGTTGACGCCTTCCAGGAGACCCGCGAGCCGCAAGACGTCTTCCGCCATGCGCTCGCCCCATTGGCCGCGCGCCTTCGAGCTGGCCAGCGCCTCCCGGAGCTGCTGCGTGTGCTCGGAAAGGGCGGTGAGCCCTTCGTGTTGGCGCCGCAGCTCGTTGCTGAGCTCGCCGTAGGCCCGGCGCTGCCCACCGTCGAGGGTGCGGACGAGCTCGCTCACCTTGTCGAGCTCGCCGGTCATGGTGACGAGTTGCTGATCGATCAGAGACTTCTTGCCGTCGAGCTCGGAACCGGAGCGCACGCGTTCCTGCTCGAGGAGCGCGCGGTTCGTTTCCAGGAGGCGGTTCAGCGTTTCGTCGTGGGCGTGCCGCTGCTCGTCGGCGAGGCGCGCGACCTGCTCGGCCAGCGGAGCCAGCGGATCGACTGCGGGCGCGACTTCGGGCGCCGGCCGGCGGGCGATCGCGAGGGCCGCGACGGTGCCTCCGACCGCACAACTGAGCACGCAGAGAACGATGATTCCGATCGCGATGATCATGCGGTCGACCATAACGACCGCCTGAGACAGCTAAGAGGACCCCGACGCGTCGTAGGCGGGTACCGACTTGTAGCCGAGAATGCTGGCCGCGAGGCGGCGCGCCGGTCGGTTGCGTTCCCGCTCGTACTGACTCACGGCGTGCTCGAAGGCCGTCGCCGCTCCGGGCGGTGCGCTCGATGCGAACTCGTCGACCGACGCCAGGGCGGGCTTGCCCCGCAAACGCGGCGCGGCGCGCGCGGCCTGCACGAGCCGGCGGCCGAGCGCTTCGAGCTTGTTGGCGGCCGTGACCTGCGACGAGACGCTCCCGCCGTTCGTCTGGAGATCGCGCCAGTTGGTGATCGCGCTGTCGACTTGCTCGACGATCTTGTGCAGGGGGCCCGGAGTCGAGCGCACCGCGTCGTCGGCGGCTTTCAGCTTGTCGTAGCGCGGGTCGAGCTGACCTTGGAGTTGCGTCCAGGCAACGTTTACCTGACGGCGTGACGACTGCAGCTCGGAGCGCGAGCTGAGCACGATGATGACGCCGGCGGCGATCGCAGCGATGACCAAGACGGGAATGAAGATGCGCAGCAGGCGCAGGAAATGCATGGCGCGTTGAACCCTAGTTGCGCGCGCGGCCCGAATCGGGCTGCTACGTTGCGCGCATGGCCCGCTCCCGGGCCGTGGCTCGTGGCCTACCGGTGATGTCGGTAATCGTGGCCGCCCTGCTCGGGAGCGCCGGGTGGGGATGGTTCACCGGTGGTCACACCGCGGCACCTATCCCCGCAACAGTGACGCGTGTCGTCGACGGCGACACCGTGATCGCGCGCTTGGAGAACGGCACGGTGGAGAAGATCCGCCTGCTGGGCGCCGATACACCCGAGGTCGTCGATCCGCGGAAGCCGGTCCAGTGCTTCGGTCACGACGCGAGCGAGTTCACCATGTCGCAGCTCACGGGAAAGCGCGTGTTGTTGGAACTCGACGCGGAGCAGCGCGACAAGTACGGACGGCTGCTCGCGTACGTGATCCTCGACGGCCATCGGTACAACGACGAGCTGCTCGAGCGCGGCTACGCCCGGTTCCTCGTGATCCCGCCCAACGGCTCCCACGCCCGGGCGATGCTGCGCGAGGAGCTCGCGGCGAAAGCGGCCCACCGCGGGCTGTGGGGACACTGCTAGCCGGGCCGGCGCCCGACGTTCGCGGTTTTATCCGGTCACACGCTGCAGTTCGGTTCGAGGGCGTAGTCCGCGAGATCTGTCCAGCCCGTGCTCGCGGTGTACTTATACGACTTCCCGTTCCGCTGCTGGAGGCGGTAGACGCTTTGCGGGTGAACCGTCCCGAAGCCGAAGTCGATTTTGTCCAACTCGGTGTCTCCGTTGGCATCGGGGGGCACCGTCCAGCACACGAAGTCGAACTGGCCGGCGTACTGGGTCACGTCCTCGCTCACGGCGATCGCCTTTCCTGAATAGCCACTGACGTCGAAACGGCGCAGTGAGGTCGGCTTCACGGCCGTCGCCTGGTGCTTCGTAGTTCTCACGACGTTCGCGATGCGGTTGTTGGTGCCGCCCCGCACCGTGATGTTGGTGAAGTTCTGCGGGTTGCCGGAGCTCGTTGCGTGCAACACGATGTCGGCTTGGACGGATGGGTTGTTCTTGGTGGGATAGAACGCGCCGTCGTCTTCGACGCACGTGATGTGATCGAAGTCGAACGCGTTGGTGTACGCGCCGTGTTCGATGCAGGCGCCGGCGTTTCGGTACGAGAGGAATGTGTTGTTGTGATTGTGGGGATCTGTGAAATCGTTCTGCCACGTGAAGAAGCCGTCGCCATCGTTGTTGTGGGCGACGTCGTTGGTCACGGTCCAGGTGTTCGCGCATTCGTTGGCGCCCTCGGGCCAGAGGATGCCGCTCGCTTGGACGCTGTTGGAGCCGTCGATACCGACCGCGACCGAATTGATGACCTGGTTCCCCGTGCCGCACGCCATGGTGTAACCGGCGAGTCGCATGCTGCCGGCGCCGATGTGGGGATCGGTGTTGATCAAGGCGGCGACCGTGGAGTCGTACGTGGTGTTGTCCGTCACCGCGTTCACGAGGTTGCCTTCTTCGTTTGCCTTCACGTCCCACCAGTAGGGCGTCTCGGCGTCGTTGTAGGCGATCGTCTTGGTGAATGTGACACCGTTGGAGCTGTGCGCGACGAATGCATGCGACCCGGAGTCGCGCACCACGGTTCCGATGACGTCGGTGCCTGCGTTGTTTTCGCCACTCATGTGGAAGTGCAACCCGTAGCGGCCGAGCACGTACTGCGATCCGCCAAAGTGTCCGATCGACGCGTTGCCCTGGCGGGGACCGGTGTTGCGAATCGACGCGTAGTCGATTGTTTGCACCGTGGGCGTGTCGTTGTTGATGAAGATGTGCGTACGACCCGGGTTGTTCATCAGGTCTGCGTTGGGGTAGGTAGGAAAGGGAACCGCCGGGGGCATCCCCTGGATGACGACGTTGCGCGTCAGGTTCAACACCTCGGGCCTCGTATAGGCGCCACTCGGCAACTGCGCGCCCGGGTGGGCGTGATCGGTCGGCGTGTTCAGGGTGATGGTTCGGCCGTTGATCGCGCTGATAGTGCGCAGATCGAAGCCTGTGTAGTCGGACCCGGCGGTCGGTGCGATCGAGATCTCGTCGTTGACTTGCCATCCCGTCGGGTCGCGATCGAGCGTGATCGTCGAGGCATTCAGCGCGACGCCGGCCGTTGTCTTCGCCCACGGTTCCCGCTCCGACCCGATGATGTTGAGACGTCCGCCCTTCATTACCCACAGGCCGTCGTCCGTGGCCAGCGGCGTCATGCCACCACCTTGGAACTCCGACTCGTTCGCGTTGGCGAAGGTGATCGTGTGCACGACGCCCGGGCCGGCCGGCTCCATGTCGAGGATGCCTTCGATGATCAGGTTCCCGGTCATGGTCAGCGTCGAGGAGACGTTGGGATCGAACCTGAGCAGGTCGCCCGCTGCGATCGTCTTCTCCGGCCACGTCACCGAGCCGGAGATGGTGAAGGTTTGGCACCCCCCGAGGAAGACGGTGGCGCCTCCCATGAACAACGCGGTTGCCAGAAAGGCGCGAAGACGACGCATTGCAATCCCCCCGGGTGTGGTCGAACCAATGCGCCGCGGAACCTAGCGACCCTCGCGGTCGCGATCAATCGCCAATCGGGCTCACGCGACGGAACCCGCGCGTTTGCGATATCGGTATGTAGGGGATGCGACGATCTCACGCGATAACCATCTGTACAGTGCTGCTATCTGCGTGCTCGGGCTCGCACAATTTGGCCGAGAAACAGATCGCCCCGACCACGACGAGTCGTCATGCAGCCGTCGCGTGCGACGACGCGGGCACGACGGCCACGGTCCGTCATCTCCCGTCACCGACGGGAAGCGTGTGGGTTTGGATCGACCTGGTGACGCGTCCGAGCGCGCGAGTCGGATCGCTGGTGAAGGTCGTCTGGCGCGTCACCGGTGTCGGCGCGCCGCACGCCCTGCTCTCTGATCCCCGCGGGCGCGTTGCGAAGTTGACGTTCGGCCCCGATCGTCATCCGAACAGCACGTTCGACCATCCCGGCTCCGAGTACGGGACGGGCTTCACGCCCACCGCGCCCGGATGCTGGGTTCTGGCGATGCGACGCGGTGAGGTGGAGGGTTCGGTGTCGTTCGCCGTCATCAGCTGACGGACGGCACGGCTATCGCTGGAGGAATTCCGGCAGCTTGCTCGGCGCGCGATCGGTGAAGTCGACACCTCGGCGAGCGGCGACGTCGGTGGCGGACAGCATGATGGCACGCGCGACGCACCAGCTGAGCACGCCCAACAGCACGGCCGCGATGATCACGGCGATTCCCGCGGCGAGATGTGGGTGCGTCTTCCCGGTTGTCGTGGTGATGCGCACGTGGCTCACCATCGCCACGCCCGCCATGACTCCGCCGATGGCCCCGAGGATCGCGACGATCTCGAGTACCCCGGCGGCCGCCCGCAGCGAGCGGGCCCGACGCTCAATCTGCTCCTGCACGTGACCAGTCTCGCATCTGCGCCGGTCGAGCGCCCGGTCGCCTTCCAATCGCATTGTCTCTGTGCGAGCATCGAGGCGTGCAGCATCGCCACCGGTATCCCGGGGAAATCGTGAGAAGGATCGGCGCTCTGTCGATCGCTTTTCTCTGTGTGGCGTTGGCCGCGCCCGTGTCGGCCGCCGGCGTGATCCTCCTCACGAGCCGGCAGTTCGCGCCCGGCGAGATCGGCGCCGTGACGGCGACCTGCCCCGCGGGTGAACACGTGGAGGTCGGCGGTGCCGTCGGCGGGTACGACCCTGCGAGTCTGCTGTTCCTGGCTCCATCCGACATGCACCGCTCGGTGAAGGGGGAGTGGACCGCGAACGGACGCAACGCCGAGAGCATCAACGACTCGCTGACTGCGATCGCGTTCTGCTGGGACGGCGCAACCTCCGTGTCGATGACGGCAACCGCGACGGTTTCTGTCGCACCGGGAGGCGGCGGCATCGTGACCGCAGTCTGTCCTCCGCACACCGTGCTCACGGGCGGCGGTTTCCACGCACCTGCCGCCGCGGACGTTCCGTTGACACGCCTCGAGCGGGCATCGGCACGCGCGTGGCGGGTCGCTATTCGCAACCTTTCTTCGACGGCCGTGCCTCTCACCGCGATCGCCTATTGCGGCGCGGGTCCGGTGGCGCAGCAGGTCGTCGCGAGTGCCGTACCGACGGACGAATTTCAAGGGTTCAACGTGGCGGCGGTGTGCCCTTCGGGCACGCAGCTGTTGTTCGGCGGGTTACGAGCTACCAACACCTCACCCGGGATCGATCCGACCGTCGTGCTTCCGTACCGGTTCGCTCCGACGTCGAGTCATTCGTGGCGAGTCGACGCGGTGGCGGGCGTGCTGGGCGGCCGTCTCGACGCGATCGCGTATTGCCGCTGACGATCAAGCCGTCGTGGCGAGGACCTCGTCGACGATCTCGAGTGTCGTCTCCGGATGCAGGAACGCGAGGCGGCCGACCGGCTCGTCGTGCCAGCGGGTCGGCGCGACGAACGCGATCTGGTCCTCGAGGAGCCGCGCCGACCAGGCGTCGTACTCGCCCGCGTTCCAACCCGTCCGTCGGAACAACACCACCGACAACTCCGGCTCGCGTACCAGCTCCAGGTGCGGAAGCGAACGGATCCGATCCGCCGCGGCGCGGGTCGTGGCGAGGACGTGCTCGATCGCGTCGCGGTACGCATTGGAGCCGTTGACGGCCAGCGAGAACCAGAGCGGGAGTCCGCGCGCGCGGCGGGTGAGCTGGTAGGCGTAGTCGGACGGGTTCCAGCCGTGCGCGTCCTCGTGGATCACGTCGAGATACGACGCGCTCTGCGTGTGCACGGACCGGGCGAACGCGGGATCGCGGTAGAGCAGCGCCGCGCAGTCGAAGGGTGCGTACAGCCACTTGTGCGGGTCGATCACCATCGAGTCGGCGTGCTCGATGCCCGCGAACCGCGCGCGCACGCTGGGTGCGAGGAGCGCGGCGCCGCCGTACGCGGCGTCGACGTGCATCCACAGGTCGCGCTCGGCACTGACGCGCGCGACGCCGGCGAGGTCGTCGACGAGCCCGGCGTTGGTCGTCCCCGCGGTCGTGACGACCCCGCATACCGAGCCCGGGTCGCCGTCGGCCTCGAGCGCGGCCTCGATTGCGGGGCCGGTGAGGCGGTCGTCGACCCCCGGAACGACGAGGGGATCGACGTCGATGATGCGCATCGTGTTGCCGACCGACGAGTGGGTCTGCTCGCTGACGGCGAACCGCATGGGTGCGCGGGCGTCACGCGGCGCCCGGCGGGAGCGTCCACGCTCCCGCGCGACCACGAGCGCGGAAAGGTTGGCGGCCGAACCACCTTGCACGAACACGCCGCCCGCGCCCGCGGGCAGGCCCGCGAGGTCGCTCAGGAACCGCAGCGCCTGATTCTCGGCATGGACGGCGCCCGCCGACTCGATCCAGGAGATGCCGGATATTGACGCGCACGAGACGACCATGTCGAAGAGCAGGGAGGCCTTCGTGGGCGCGGCGGGGATGAACGCAAGGAAGCGGGGGCTGTCGACCGAGATCACCGCCTGCGCGAGCACGTCGCTGTACAGACGCAACACGAGCTCGGGATCGTTGCCCGCGGGCCCGATCAGCGTGGGGACGAGCGCGGCGAGCTCGTCGGGCGCGATGGCGTGGTCGAGCGGCACCGGATCGAGCGCCAGGCGCTCCCGTGTATATGCGAACACCGCATCGGCGATGCGGCGGGTGCGCTCGTCGTAGCGATGCATCTGCCGAGCACGCTACGCCGCGGCGCGCGGCTCACCGGGCCAAGCGCCTCGTGTGACTCGTGGGTTGCGGCGGCGCGGCGCGCTCCAGGGTCGCGAGCGCCTGGCCCAGTCGCTTCTTGGGATCGACCGGTTCGACGCGCATGCTCCCTGCGGCGCGTTCGAGCTCGCTGAGCCACGGAGTCGCCTGCCGTGTGACCCGACGCCCGTACGCAGTGCGCTCGCGCGCCCACGAGCAATGCACCCAGTCTTCGGCGCGGCCGAGCGCGACGTGGAGCAAGCGTCGTTCCTCGGCGCGGGCCGACGGCGTCGTCGCCCACGAGATCGGAACCAGCCCTCGTTCCAGGCCGGTCACGAACACGACGTGCCACTCGAGGCCCTTGGCCCGGTGAAAGGTCACGAGATCGACCCCGCGTTCGTCGCTCGACTCGCCGCGCGTCGCGAGGTCGAGCCAGGAGACGAACCCGGCGACGGAGCCCGGGCCGTTCTCGGCCGCGAGGTATTGGCGGCCGAACCGGAGGAGCGCATCGCGGTGCGTGCGCAGCTCGTCGTCGGAGGCGGAGTGCTTCGGACGCGCGGCCTCGTCGATCGCCGTACTCGCCGCCGTCGGATCATCGATGTCGGGTTCTTCGTCGACGTCGGCGGCGAGGTCGCTGAGATGCTGCGGGAACGGCCGCCCCGGCGTGTTCCGGTCGGCATCGCGCAGCCGGTCGAGCAGGACGCGTACCGTCGGCCGGTCCGCGAACCGCTGCGCGCCGGGGAGGCGGAACGGCACGCCGCGCCGCGTGAGCGCGGCCTCGAACAGCGACGACTGCGCGTTCGTGCGGAAGAGAACGGCCATGCGGTGCCAGGCGACACCGCCCGTGAACTCGCGCCAGCACGCGTCGGCGACCGCGTCGGCTTCCTCGGCGTCGTCTTCGAAGGCGTGGATCTCGACCCGCCGGTCGGCGGGCCGAACTGCTCGCGGAGCGTCGCGCTCGACTCCCGACGCCGGCCCGAGTGCCGCCTCCGCAACCGCGACGATCGCGTCGGTCGAGCGGTAGTTGTAGGTGAGCGCGACGGTGCGGCCGCCGGGAAAGTGGCGCGCGAAGTCGACGAGCGGCGACGCGTCGGCGCCCGCGAACGCGTAGATCGCCTGCGCACCGTCGCCGACGACACAGACGTCCGAACGATCGCCGAGCCACGCTCGCAACAGCCGGAGCTGCAGGGGGGTGGCGTCCTGGAACTCGTCGACGAACAGGTGCCGGAAGCGCCAGCGCTGCGACGCCGCGAAGTCGTCGTCGCGTTCGATCGCGTCGGCACACCATCCGAGGAGGTCGTCGAAGTCGAGCCAGCGTCGTTTTCGCTTCTCCGCCTCGTACCGCGCGTAGAGATCGGCGAGCTCGGCCGGCGATCGAGGGAGGCGGCGCTCCGCGGCGCGGGCCGCGGCGGCGTAGCGCTCGGGCGGGATCATGCGCGCCTTCGCCCATTCGATCTCGGTCGCGACATCGCTGATCGCGACCGTTCCCTGCGGCCCGGAGGCGCGAAGGAGAGGACCGATCACCCGGCCCTTGCGGTCGAGGATGCGCGGGAGCTCGCGGCGGTTGTCGGTCGCGCGGCGCCGGAGTTGCGCCAGTGCGAGTGCGTGAAACGTTCCCGCGGTGACCGCCGCGTCGACGCCGAGCGCGTCGATACGGTCGACGAGCTCGCCCGCCGCGCGTCGCGTGAACGTGACGGCCAGCACATGCCGCGCGTCGGCAAGCTCCTCACGGACGCGCCATGCGATCCGCCGCGTGAGAACCCGCGTCTTCCCCGAGCCCGCGGGAGCAAGAATCGCCAGCGGCAAATGGGTCTCGGTGACGGCCGCGCGCTGATGCGCATCGAGATCATCCAGGAGCCGATCCGTCACGCCGCCGACCGTACCGGCGACCTGAGACGCGCGCTTGAGCCCGACCGGAATTAGGGAGAGCCCCGAGTAGTCCTTTGCTGCAAGCAGCTCGGATCTCCTCGGGGCCCGTCCCCCGGCCGCCGCTGTCCGCTGCGTGCGGCCCTCGCGGGCGCCCACCTCGAACCTCGACGGCTGTGCACACGACACCCCGAAAGGCCCCGTGCGTCCGGTCCGCTCGTGCGCCCGTTTCCGTGTCCGCCGGGTGGCAGACCCGGAGTCGGCGCAGCGGCGACCCGGCAGGAGCGACAGTACGTCTGCGCCTGTCGACCGTCAAGAGAAATTCCCTGTGGAATTTCGGGGCCAGGCGCGAAAGAATTTCTCGAGAAGGGCGCGTGCCGTGATCGTGACAGTCGCGGCCCGAGCTCCAGTACCAGGGCACGGAAACGATATAGATAGGGCGGAAGAACGGGCACGCGGCGGAGCCGCAGAGAAGGCGGGCAAGATGGAGATCGAGCTGGTTCGAGGCACGCGACGCCGCAAGCACATCGAGGCGTCGCTGGTAGGGGATCGACTGAAGGTGTCGTTCCCCAGTTGGATGTCGTTGGCCGACGCGCAGGAGGCGGCCGAGGAGCTCGCCGAACGCATGCGCCGGCGCATCGACCCGGCGCGGATCGACGTCGCGACGCGCGCCCGCCGCCTCGCGCGCGAGTACGGCCTCCCGCGGCCCAAGAAGGTGCAGTGGTCGGGTCATCAGCTCTCGCGTTGGGGCTCGTGCACGCCGGAGGACGCGACGATCCGCGTGTCGTCTCGGCTCGCCGCCTTCCCGTCGTGGGTGCTCGACTACGTGCTCGTGCACGAGCTCGCCCATCTCCTGGTGGAGCACCACGGTCCCGAGCACGACGTGCTGGTCAACCGGTTCCCGCTCGCGGAACGGGCGCGGGGTTTCCTGGTGGCCAAGGACCTCGATCCGGACGATCTCGACGACTGCGACGAGCCACCCCTGCTTTCGGGAGATGTGCGCCCCTAGAATCTGCCCGTGCCGTACCCGCAGCGTCTTCTCAACGACGGCGAAGAGGTCGCACTCGACCTCCGTCCGCACTGGTGGTACTTCTCGCGTCACATCCTGACGGGCATTCCGCTCCTGATCCTGCTCGTGCTGGCCTTCAAGTTCGACAACACGGTCTTCTGGTGGTTCTGGGGTGTCCTCGCGATCGTCTGGGCGGGTTGGCTCGGTCTTCAGTATCTGAACTGGACGTTCACGCACTTCGTCGTCACGAACTCGCGGGTGATCTTCCGCACCGGCGTGCTCGCGAAGCACGGCGTCGAGATCCCGATGGATCGTGTGGCCAACATCAACTTCAACCAGTCGATATGGGAGCGCGTGATCGGGGCGGGCGATCTGGAGATCGAGTCGGCGGGTAGGGACGGCCAGTCGAAGTTCGACGATGTCTGGCATCCGGACGCGGTGCAACAGGAGCTCTATCGCCAGATGGAGGTCCACGCCAAGAACCGTGCGGGCTTGGGCGGCGGCGCGCCGGCTCCCGCCGCTGCTCCCGCCGCGAGCTTGCCCGAGCAACTCCAGCAGCTCGCCGACCTGCGCGACCGCGGAGTCCTCACTGCCGCGGAGTTCGAAGCGAAGAAGGCGCAGCTGCTCGAGCGCATGTGACCGACGCGCACAATTCCGGCGCGAGCGGGCTGCGGGTCGTCTCGCTGGTGCCGTCGGCGACCGAGACGCTCGTTGCGCTCGGCGTCGTTCCCGTCGCGTGCACCCGTTTCTGCGAGCTCGACGGAGTGCCGACCGTCGGCGGGACCAAGCGGCCCGACGTGCGGGCGATCATCGACCTCGCGCCCGACCTCGTCGTGGTGAACGATGAAGAGAACCGCTGGGACGATGCGGCCGAGCTCATCGACGCGGGGCTCTCCGTGCATTCGATGTCGCCCCGTTCGGTACACGACGTCGGCGGTGAAGTGCGAGCGCTCGCGGCGCGACTCGACGTGCCCGTGCCCGGTCCGTTCGGCGGCGACGATTGGGACGGATGGCTCGCGTCGGTACTCACGCCGCGCTGGTACGACGCGTTCGTGGCGGTCTGGCGCCGGCCGTGGATGTCGATTGCGAGCAACACGTACGGTGCGTCCCTGCTCGACGTGCTCGGGGTCGGCAACGTGTTCGCCGACTCGTTCGACCGGTACCCGGAGGTGACGCTCGCAGAGGTCGCGGCCCGGGCGCCGAACCTGATCATCCTGCCGAGCGAGCCGTACGAGTTCGGTTCCGAGCACGCCCGCGAGATCGAGGCCGAGGTCCGGGGCGTTCCCGTCGTGCTCGTCGACGGGCGGGACCTGTTCTGGTGGGGGATCCGAACGCCCGAAGCGGCCGCGAGGATCGCGACGGTGCTGCGAAGCTCCCCAGCCGTCTGATGTAGTCGACCGCCACCGTCGAAAGCCGGTTAGGTACCCGTAAGGTCGCGGGCTCCGTATTCCGATATCTCCGAGGTGAAATCGCGTAGCCAACGCGCCCGGGGACTGATCGGCGCCTCAATTCTCGTCTTCACGGCCGGACCGGCCGCGATGCTGGCGCTCCCCTGGCTGCAGCGTGCGGGCCTGATCGCCGACACGCCGATCTGGCTGCTCGCCGCGTTGCTGGTGTCGTGCAGCGTCGTCAACGCGGGCGTGCAGGCGATCGAAGGCCGCCTCGCACCGACGGTCGGTCTCCAACTTCGTACCGCCACCGCGGCCGTGAGCACCGCTTGGGTCGTGTACGCGACGGGATGGGGTTCGATCCTCGTGATCGGGTACGGGATCGGGATCGCCGACCTAATGCGCGTCCACGGTTCGCGCGGATGGCGCCCGGGCCTGGCGTGGAGCGGGATCGCGATCGCCGGCGGCGAATGCGCGATCGCGCTGGGGTGGGCCCCGACCGTGCTACGGCCCGCCACCGCCCACGCCGTCGCGGGCACGACGTTCTTGTGCCTGGCGCTCATCGCGCGGACGCTCGGCTCGTCGGCCGCGGCTGCGGAGCAGGCCACGGAGCAGATCGAGCGCGACCGGTCGTACTTCCGGGATCTCGTGCAACACGCGGCCGACGTGATCGCGCTCGTGAGCCCGATTTTCCAGATCGACTACATCAGCCCCGGCATCGAGCCCCTGGTCGGCCGGGCGCCGGCGACCTGCCTCGGCCTCCACATCCGCGACGTGCTCGGGCTCGAAGCCGCGGATGACATCGCGCGCGCCTATGACACGCTGACCTTGTCGGACTACGTCGCGTGCGAATGGCACTTGACGAACGACTTCAGCGAGCAGCGCCGGGCGTACGCCCGATTGACCCGCCGTGAGGACGGGTGGCTCGTGCTGAACCTCCGCGACGTCACCGAGCAACGCGCGCTCGAGGCCCAACTGGAGCACCGGGCGAGCGTCGATGCGCTGACCGGGCTGCCGAACCGCGCCGCGCTCATGCAGCACCTGGCCGCGCTCGAGTCGGTTGTCGACGTGAGCGCGCTGTTCATCGATCTCGACGGGTTCAAGGAGGTCAACGACGCGCTCGGTCACGAGTCGGGCGACGGTGTGTTGCGCGACGTTGCGCGCCGGATCGCATCGAGCGCGCCGGACGGCGTCTATGTCGCGCGACTGGGCGGGGACGAGTTCCTCGCCGTGATGTCGGGTGCATCGCGAAACGCGGTCGTCGCCGCGGCCCGGGGCTTCATTGCCGGCATCGAGGACCTTGGTACGGCGCTGACCCGTTTTCCGCTCAGCGCGAGCGTCGGAATCGCCACCGGCGCCGACGCGGAGTCCGCCGAGCAGCTCCTCCATCGGGCCGACCAGGCGATGTACAGGGCGAAGGCGCTCGGGTCCGGACGGTGGGAGATCGCCACCGCGCCCGACTTTCCGGTTGCGGCACCTCCGAGTGGGTCGTCAAGGGGCAGCTTCGGAGGCCCGATACCCGTTAGGTGAAACGGCAACCGCTGAGTCAGAACGCGCGCCTGGCGTGCGGCGACCAGGTGAACCGTGGGCTCCGGCGGAGCGCGCTGCTCGGCATCCCCGCTTCGATATTGCTGGCGCTGATTCTCGGCTCGTCGGTGTCCGGGCCCCGGCGTCTGACCTTCGTCTTGCTGGTAACGGTTGCCGACGTCCTGACCTTCTGCGGAGCTCTTCGATATCTCTCGCGCCGCCAGCGGGGCGACGTGATGCGCCGCTACTGGTTCGGCCCGTTCAGCATGGGTCTCACCGGCTTGGCGTGGGCATCACTCGCCCTCATCGCCCTCCCCGACGCCCGACATCACGCCGACCTGCGCGCGGTCTACCTCTTGTTCATCGTGGGCACCTCGGCGACCAACGTGGTCGGTGCTGCCGCGCGGCGCCTGTACTACTTCACGTCGCAGGTCCCGATGTTGGCACTCGTCGGCATCGCGTTCATCGCATCGGGCGACCGCGTGACGCGGCTTCTCGGCTTCGCAGTGCCGATCTACTTCATCGTCATGACGTCGTTGCATCACGAGGTCCACACCGTCGTGGTCAGCGAGCTCCGACTCCAGGAGCAAAACGACGAGGCGAACCTGCAGTTGCGGCAGGCCAACACCCAGCTGAGCCAACAGGCGTTGCGCGACGACCTGACCGGCCTCGCCAACCGCCCCGCTTTCATGGCGCGCTTGGACGCGGCGGTGGCGGCCGCGCGTCGAGAGCACACGACGATCGGCGTGCTGTACCTCGACATCGATCGCTTCAAGGTCATCAACGACTCGCTCGGTCACGCGGTCGGTGACATGGTGCTGGCCGAGGCCGCGCGGCGGATCATGGGCATCGTTCGCGGTCCCGACCTGCTCGCCCGGCTCGGTGGCGACGAGTTCACGATGTTGCTCGACGGTCTCCACGGTGGCCGCGAGGCAGTCGCGATCGCGGAGCGCGTCGCAATGGTGCTCGCGGCACCCTTCGCAATCGCGGGCCGGACGTTCAACGTCTCCGCCAGCATCGGACTTGCGACGAATCTCGATTCGGCCGACGACGGCGAGGCCTTGCTCTCGCACGCCGACGCGGCGCAATACCGGGCCAAGCAGGGCGGCCGCAATCGCATCGAAGTGTTCGACATCGAGTTGCGGGAATCGATTCAGCGCCGCTTGGGCGACGAGCAGGAGCTACGCGATGCCTTGACCCGTGGCGAGATCGTCGCGTGGTACCAGCCCGAGGTCGAGTTGCAAACGGGCCGGATCGTCGGCGCGGAGGCGCTCGCGCGCTGGGCGCACCCCGAACGGGGGATGATCGACGCGTCGAAGTTCGTGCCGCTGGCCGAGGAGGCCGGTCTGGTGTTCCGGCTCGACGACCGGATCGTGACCGAGGTGGTCGAGGCGCGCGCCGGCCTGGCGGCCGCGGGCATCGACCCCCGCTTCCGGATCTGGTGCAACGTCTCGTCGGGGCAGCTGACGCGCGAGCGTCCCAGCGAGCGCCTCGCCGCCCTGCTGTCGGTTGTGGGGTGTGATCCCAGCCAGATCGGCATCGAGATCACCGAGACCGCGATTCTCCCGGACGTGAAGGCGGCCGCGCTCGAGATCGCGGCCGCCCGGGAGATCGGCATCAAGGTCGCGCTCGACGACTTCGGGACGGGCCACTCTTCGCTCACGCTGCTGCGCTCGCTGCCGATCGACCGGGTCAAGATCGACCAGACCTTCGTGCGCGAGCTGACGCGAGACGCGAACGACGCCGCCATCGTGCGCAGTGTGATCACGCTCGCCCACGACCTCGGGCTCGAGGTCGTGGCGGAAGGAGTCGAGGATCCGGAGCAGGCGCAGGTGCTCGCGCACCTCGGTTGCCGGTACGCGCAGGGCTACTTGTGGGCGAAGGCGCTCCCGATCGAGGAGCTCACCCGGCAGCTGCAGCAGCAGCCGAACGTCGCGCCCACACCGCGAACAGCGGATCACCGAACTGGAGCAACGGCGATCGTCGCTCGATGATCGGCTCGTCCCAGCCGGCGCCCGACAGCCGGAAGTAGTCGGCGACGATTTCGCAGTGTTGCTCGTCGGTGGCTTCCAACCATCCGCGGATCGCCTTGGTCGGGAAGCACCGATTCGAGAAGGTGCACACGAACGGCGAGCCCGGCCGGAGCACCCGTGCGACGTCGGCGAATACTTCGAGCGGGCGGGTGAGATAGTCGACCGACACGCAGCAGACCGCGGCGTCGAAGGCCTCGTTCTCGAACGTCAGCCGCGGGTCGGCATTTAAGTCGTGCACGACGGTCGCCGCCGCCTGCGGGTTCGCCGCGAGCTCCTGCTCGTTCATGCCGAGCACTGTGAGGTGTTCGGGTCGGGTGTGGAAGTGCGACACCCACGATCCCATGAGATCGAGCACCGCGCCGGCAAGCTGTAACTCTTCGTACAGGTCGCCGACCGTGGCGATGGCGCCGTCGTCGATGTGCGTGACGAGGCGGGGGAAGGCGTAGAAATCGGGGTCGGCCGCCAGGTCGGCGCGGTCGAAGAAGCCCGGCGGGAAGGCGCGGCGCGACACGCACCAGTTTGGCGCGACGGTGGGTCGCGGCAATTTCGCGGACTTGTTGTGCCGGCGGGCGGGTGTCTACAGTCGCGGGGCGGATCGGGGCCTTCGTGGTCTCCAGGATGCTGAACGGCAAGGCACGTTTGGGCCAAGGATGGCAATGGGGGCATCCCTACCGACAAGGGTAGAGATGCATGTGGGGGAGGAACAGCGTGCGAAAGCCGCGGGCACTCGTAATGGCAACTCTTCTTGGTCTGTTCGGCGCGGGCGCAACTGCCGGACTCGCGGTCGGAGCAGCTGCACCGGCCGGCGCGGCCACGGCGAGCCTCGTGCTCAGCCCCGTCCAGGGCGGTGCGGGCAAATCGATCGGCGCCACGCTCGCCAACTTCGGCGCCTCGCAGTCGGTCACGCTGAACTGGGACGCGGTCTCCGGTCCGGTTCTCGCCACCACCACCACCGACGCGAGCGGCGCCGCGTCGACGAGCTTCACCGTTCCGGCCGCAACCCACGGCAACCACGTCGTGTTCGCCGTCGGGAGCGGGGGCACGCCGACCGCGGCGGCGGCGTTCAGAGTGGGTGTGACGTTCTTGCTCTCCCGCGCCAGCGCACCGGCCGGCAAGCCGGTCACGGGCAACATCACCGGCTTCAACGCATCGCAGTCGGTGACGCTCAACTGGGGCACCGCGTCTGGTCCCGTGCTCGGCACGACGACCACCGACGCCAACGGCGGCGGCAGCGTGACGTTCACCGTTCCGGCCGCCGCATCCGGCACCTACTCCGTGTTCGCGACCGGCGCCGCGAGCACGCTCGTCGCGAGCGCACCGCTGAAGCTCCTCCCGCAACTCGCGGTGTCGCCGGTTTCGGCGGGGACCGGCCACGCGGTCGTCGCGACCGTCGGCGGATTCAAAGCTTCGCAAGTGGTGACGTTGAACTGGGACGCGGCGACCGGTCCGGTTCTCGGAACGTTCACCGCCGACGCCAACGGCGCCGGCACCAAGAACTTCACCGTTCCGGCGGCAACGCACGGCAATCACGTCGTTTTCGCCGTCGGGAGCGGAGGCACGCCCAGCGCGTCTACGCCGTTCAAGGTCGGCGTGAAGTTCCTGCTCTCGCGCCCGAGCGCACCGTCGGGCAAGTCGGTCACGGGCACGGTCAACGGCTTCAACGCATCGCAGTCGGTGACGCTGAACTGGAACACGGCGACCGGTCCGGTGCTCGGCACCACGACCACCGACGCTGACGGCACCGGCAGTGTGACGTTCACGGTTCCGGCCGCCGCATCCGGCACCTACTCGGTGTGGGCAACCGGTGCCGCGAGCTCGTACGTCTTGAGCGCGCCGCTGAAGGTCGTGCCGTCGTTCTCCGTGTTGCCGTTCAGCTCGGCGCCCGGCCGGGCGGTCGTCGCGACCGTCACCGGATTCCAGGCTGCGCGAGTGGTGACGCTGAACTGGAACACGGCTGCTGGTCCGGTTCTGTGGACATTCACCACCGTCGCAACCGGCGGCGGGAGCAAGCCCTTCACCGTGCCGGCGGCGGTGAACGGCGCCCATGCGATCTTCGCCACCGGCGCGGGCGGGGTGCCCGCGCTGAGCACCACCCTCAAGGTTCGGGCCCGCCTGAGCTTGGCCCCGAACTTCGGCCCGGCCGGTACGTCGGTGACGGCGACGCTGTCGGGCTACAACGGCTCGCAGGCCGTCACCCTGAAGTGGGGTTCCGCCGGCGGCCCGGTACTGGGTGCCGTCACGACCGGCGCGACCGGGAGTGGAACGGTGGCCTTCATCGTCCCGGCATCCGCCAAGGCCACCTACACGGTGTACGCAACCGGTTCCGGTGGCGCTCCCGTCGCAACCACGACGTTCGCCGTCACCTGATCCGAGCGAGCTCTTCGATGTCCTTGACGCCGCCGTAGCCTCACCGAATGGCCCGGGCGGCGGTGCGCGTCGACGATCTCGAACGCGGGAATCTGCCGGCGGTGTGTGCGAAGACCGGCGTGGTGTGCGACGACCTCGTGCGCGACTCCTTGCGGGTCGTGCCCGCGTGGGTGGCCGCGTCGGTGTACGCGGCAGTCGTGCCGTTCCTGATCCTGCGTCTGTACTTCTCGCGCCGGATCGAAGCGAAGCTTCCGATTGCGCCTGCCCGCGTGCAGCGCATCCGCAGTCTCGTGCGGGGCGCGTGGATCGCGATCGCGCTCGCGGGCGCAGGGCTGGCCTCGGCGATCTTCGGCGCGGGCGTGGTCGGCCTGCTGGCGCTGCTCGTCGGCGTGTTGGCGTACGTGGGCATCGTGTTCGTCGGCGATCTGCTGTGGGTAGGCGCCGTGGCGGGCCGCCGGCCCGACGTCGTGACCCTGACGCGGGTGCATCCGGATTTCGCGCAGGCGCTGCACGACCGGTACGACTCGGCCGACGACTACTGATCGGCTTCGGCCCGCCCCATCTCCCGCAGACGCGCTCGGATGCGCTCCGCCGCATCGTCGAGATCGTCGGCGGCCGGTGACCGGTCGACGTTCGCGAACGACAGTTCTCCGGGAGCATTGATCGGGACGACGTGGATGTGCACGTGCGGAACCTCGTCCCCGACGATGAGCACGCCGACGCGGCGAGGACGCCATCCCGCATTTTGGGCGCGCCCGACCTGCTGGGCGACAACAAAGAGATGGGACGCGAGCGCCGGTTCGAGATCGATCCAATGATCGACTTCGGCGCGCGGCACCACGAGCGTGTGGCCCGGGCGCATCGGCTCGATCGAGAGGAACGCGACCACGCGGTCGTCGCGCCAGACGAACCGCCCCGGAATCTCGCCGTCGATGATGCGGCTGAAGATGCTCGGCATGCAGACCTCCCCGTGAGTCAGCTCGTCAACTCGTCGTCACGAAGCCCGCGCCGTCGACGGCCGACACCGCGAATGCGTTCGGCTCGCGACCGGTCTCGGCACGGTACTTGTCGGTGACCGCGCCGGCGACGGCCTCGGTTGCGCCCGCGGCGACGAGCGCGACGACACATCCGCCGAATCCCGCGCCGGTCAGGCGCGCTCCGTACACCCCCGCTTCGACGCTCAGGTCAACGAGCCGGTCGAGCTCGGGAGTCGAGACTGCGAAGTCGTCACGCAGCGACCGATGGCTCGCCAGCATCAACGCGCCGCATGTGGGCAGCTCGCGGTGCGCGAGAGCGGTTGCGAACGCGGCGACGCGGGCGTTCTCGGTGACAACGTGGCGGGCGATCGGGTCGTCCGCAACTTGTTCGATCGTCGCGTCCCGCAAGGTCTCGACGCCGAGGCGGGCCGCCGCGGCCTCGCACGCCGCGCGCCGCTCCGCGTACGCGCTCGCAACGAGGCGGCGCTCGAGTCCGCTGTGGATCACGAGGATCTCGACGCCGGCCGGGATGACGATCGGTGCGATCTCGAGGGTACGACAGTCGAGGAGCAGCGCCCGATCCGCCTGTCCGCGCACCGACGCGAGCTGATCCATCACACCGCACGGCACGCCGCTGGCGAGATGCTCTGCGGCTTGGGCGACCAGCGCGATGTCGACCGGATCCACGGTGAGGCCGGAGGCGGCGGCCGCGACGAGCGCGACCGCGACTCCGAGCGCCGCGCTCGACGAGAGCCCCGAACCGATCGGCACCGTGCTCGTGACGTCGGCATCGAACCCGACCGGATCGCGACCGTGGCGTGCAAGTATCGCGAGCACCGCCGCCACCGTCCGGCCCCACGCCGGTTCGAGGTCGGCAACCGCGGTCGAGCCGTCGGCGGCGATGTCGACAGTGCCCGGAAGCGAATCCGACCGGACGCGCACCCGACCGTCGTGGTGCGCGTCGAAGCCGATCCGCACTTCGCGGTCGATCGCGATCGGCAGGCACAGACCGGCCTGGTAGTCGGTGTGGTCGCCGATCAGATTCACCCGGCCGGGAGCCCGCACGATCCGACGCTCGCTCACTGCCGTCGAGCGTATGCAACCGATCCCGCGCGCGCGTCGAGCGGGGGCCGGTCGCGGCAGTACCCTTGCCGAAAGTCAGACCCGAGGAGGACCGGTGGGCGGACGGCTGCAGAACTCGATCGACCTGGCCAAGGCGTCGTGGGGCGTGCTGCGCGACGATCGCAAGCTCACGGTGCTGCCACTCTTGTCGGGCCTGTCGATGCTCGCGGTCGCGCTCGTATTCTTCGCACCCGCGGCGTTGATCGTGAACAACGGCACCGGCGACTCGTCCAGGCCCGTCGCCTGGATTCTCGGCGCGGTGGGCTACCTCGTGCTCACCTACGTGCTGGTGTTCTTCAACGCCGCGCTGGTGTTCGCCGCCGACAAGCGACTCCGGGGCGAGCCCGTCACGATCGGCGAGGCCATCCACGCGGCCGGGTCCCGTGCCCACGTGTTGCTGCCGTGGGCGGTGCTCAGCGCAACCGTCTCGATCGCCCTGCGGGCGCTGGAAGAGCGCGCCGGCATCATCGGCCGGATCGTCGGCTCGCTGATCGGACTGGCGTGGTCGCTCGTCACATTCCTCGTGCTCCCCGTGCTCGTGATCGAGCAGCTCGGCCCGATTCAAGCGGTGAAGCGCTCGACCGAGCTCTTCAAGCGGACGTGGGGCGAGAACATGATCGCCAACGCGGGCATCGGGATTGTTGCGATCGTGGCGACCCTCGTCGGCGCGATCCCCTGCGTGCTGTTGATCGCGATCGGCGGACCGATTGCCATCCTCGGGATCATCGCGCTGGTCGCGTGGGTCATCTCCGTGCAGATCGTCGCGGCCGCGCTCACCGGCATCCTCCAGATGGCGCTGTACCGCTACGCGGTCGACGGGACGGTCCCCGGCTTCGACCTCGATCAGCTGCGCGGCGCGTTCCGTCGGCGTCGCTCGTCGGGCGGCAACGGTCTGTTCGGCGGCGGCGGCTTCAGCCCCAACTAGCGCGCCGATCGAACCCATGGCGAAACTGATCTACCTGACGATCGCGTCGCTCGACGGCTACATCGCCGACGATCAGGGCAACTTCGATTGGGCCACGCCCGACGAAGAGGTGCATGCCTTCGTCAACGAGCTGGTACGTCCGGTCGGCACGTACCTGTACGGGCGCCGCATGTACGAGGTGATGGTTGCGTGGGAGACGATGCCCACCTCGGCCGACGCGCCGGTCGAGAACGACTTTGCCGAGATCTGGCGCGCGGCCGACAAGGTCGTCTACTCCAAGTTGCTCGCGGCCGTCTCGAGCGCCCGGACTCGGATCGAGCGGGACCTCGACCCCGAAGCGATCCGGCAGATGAAGGCGCACTCCGACCGCGACATCACGGTGGGCGGTCCTCATCTCGCCGCCCAGGCGATCAAGGCCGGGCTGGTCGACGAGTACCAGCTGTTCCTCACGCCGATCATCGTCGGGAGCGGCAATCAGTCGCTCCCCGACGATGTGCGCTCGAACCTCGAGCTCCGGGAAGTGCGCCGTTTCGGCAGCGGGACCGTCTACCTGAACTACCGAGCCTCGGCCTGACGTTCTCTATTCGGCGCGCAAGGTCGTCGCCGGCGCGGTACGACGGGCGAGCGCACTCGGCGCGATCGCCAGGAGATTCGCGACGAGCAGTGCGATCAGGGCCAGCACCGCGAGCAGGCTCAGGGGCACGACCGCTGCCGCCGCAAGCCCGAGCCGATCGGTCACCAGGATCCAGATCGAGCGGCCTGACGCGGCGCCGAGTGGCACTCCGATGACGATCGCGATGACGGCGATGGTTGTCGCCTGCCACGCGACGACGACGGACACCTGACGGCGGACGAAGCCGAGCGTGCGCAGCACGGCAAAGTCACGCCGGCGTTGTCGGACCGAGCTCACCAGCGTGTTGCCGATCGTGATCACGGCAATGAACGCGAAGAGCAGAGCCAGCGACGTCGGCAGGTTGCTGACGCGCTGGAGGTTCTCGATGTCGGGCGGGCGCACCGCGGTGAGCACCGTCCCGGGAAACTCGGCGCGGAGGCGCGTCAGCGCTGCGGACCGGTTGGCTCCAGCCCGGAAGCGAACCAGGAACACGTTGACGGGCGCCTCCGCATGCAGCGCACGTAGGGCCGCGCCCGACACGACGACAGCTTCTCCCAAGGGCACGCTGTCGTTGACGACGCTCGGTGTCAGCAGCACGCGGCCGGTGACGCGCAGCGAACGGACCGGTCCACCGGTGGAGACCCTGACTCGTTGTCCGATGTGGAGGTGCCCGGCGCGCATGGTCTTGGTGCCGAATGCGATCTCGTCGGCGGCGCGGGGAGCGCGGCCGGCCGGATACAGCACCAGGCCCGGCCCCTTCACGGCGTCGATTCCGAACAGGCCGACGTTGTGGCCTTCGATACGCGCCTCGATGCCCTCGCCGCCGGCGATCGCCGAAAACGCCGCGACCGCAGGATTGTGCGAGAGACGTGGGATCACGGTCTTCGATACGTCGTCAGAGTGCGGGTTGCCGACCGCGACGTCCCAGTTCCACCCCTGCAATCGCGGATTGTCGGCGACGCGGCTGAGATTGACGCCGAAGGTCAACGCGCCGGTGACGGCCGCCACGGCCAACGCCGCGCTGACCAGCGCGGTGCGGGCCGGGACCGCACTCGAGCCTCGGCCCGATTCGAACGCCATGCTCGCGCCCACGGTTGCGCTCGGAGGCGAACCCGCGCCGTGGAGCACGGTCGCAAGACGCGATGCGGGTTTGGATCCGGTTCCGCATCGATCGGCCGGCGTGTGCACCACCGCCCGCCGCGCGATCACCGCAGTCCATGCGGTCAGGAGCACGACGACTGCCAGCGCGCCGAGAGAGAGGATGTCTCCGTCGACCGAGACACCGGGATGGATCTCCGCCTGACGCGCCAATCCGATCGGCATGCGTGGTGACACCGCGATGGCGAGCGCGACCGCGAGTATCGCGCCTACGAAGGTGATGAGTGCGGCGAGGATCGCCGAGACGAGAACGATCTGCACGCGCGTCATACCCATCGCCCGCAGCACGAAATACTCCCCGGAGTCGAGATGCACCTGCCGCGCGAACGCCTGCGCGATCAACGTCAACGTAACGACGCCGGCCAGGATGCCGAAGAGCAACAGCGCCAGCGCTTCCACTCTGGTCGCGTGTCGAGCCTGCCCGGCCGCGGTTAGGTCGTCCGATCCGGGAGCGACGAAGGCCCGCCCCTTTGTGATTCGATCCACGGCTGCTTTCACCCTCGCGTAGTCCGATGCACCGTTCCGCATCCGGAAGACGAGGACGTCACCGAGCACAGCGATGCGGTTGCGATACTTCTCGGCGAACGCCCGCGTGAAGAACATGGTGTCGTTGCCGGTGAATGTGACATCGGGAGTTGCGGGGGCCACGCTCAGGTCAGCCGGGAATCTGCCGATGCCCACCACGCGCACGCTGACCATCGGACCGGTGGGCGACGCCGTGGTACCCCGCAGAAGTTCCTCGGCCTGACCGGGAGCGAAGGCGTGGAGTCGTACGGAACTACCGACGTGCAAGCTCGCGTGTGCGGCGGCGGCCGGATTGACGGCGACCTCGTCCGATCGCTCCGGATTCGGGATGCGGCCGCCCAGCACGATCGGCCGGGTGAACGAGAAATCGTCGACGGCGATCTCACTCAGGTTTCTCCGGTCGCGCCCGCCGACGAGAGCGAGAGCCAGGCGACTCGCGAGCGCACTCGCCTGGATTTGCGGGAGACGGGCGATCCGAGGGTAGGAGCTGGGGTCGCCGATCACGACGCCGTCAGCCGGATGCGAATGGGCGACGAAGCGGTCGACTGCGGTGTCAGTACGACGAGCGCCGGCGAACGCGGCGAGCGTCGCGCCCGCGGCGATGCCGATCGCAAGCGCGAGCACCAGCGCGAACCGAAGCCGGTTCCGTAGTCCGGTTTGGACGCGCGTCCCTACGGCTCCCACTGCCCACTATTCAGTCACGGACGGCGCGTCGGGGAAAGGAAGCTGGCTCGAGCGTCGGGTCCGTGCTGGCACCCCTACGAGATGTCGTCGCCACGAACCAGTCCCGCGCCGTCGGCGGCCCGCACGATCCAGGCGGTCGGTTCGAGGCCCGTATGCACTCGGTACGCCGCGGTCGCACCACCCGAGATTGCAGCGGCGTGCTCCGACGGAACCAGCGCGACGACGCACCCGCCGAACCCCGCGCCCGTCAGGCGAGCGCCGATCGCACCCGCGTTCATGAGGCACTCGACCAATGTGTCGAGCTCCGGAATCGACACTTCCATGTTGTCGCGAGACGACTCGTGGCTCGCGAGCATCAACGGGCCGAGTGCCGGGATATCCCCGCCGCGCAGCGCGTTGGCGAACGCACGCACGCGGATCATCTCGCTCACCACGTGCCGCCCTCGGGACTCGTCTCGCACCTGCTCGAGCGTTGCGTCACGCAACACGCGCAGTCCGAGCCGCGTCGCGACGGCTTCGCTCTCGGCTCGGCGTTCGGCGTACGGACTGCCCTCGAGCATGCGCGGAACGCCCGAGTGCACCACGAGCACATGGATCGCGTTCGGCAACGGAAGCGGCTCGATCTCGAAGGTCCGGCAGTCGATCAGCACCGCGTGACCGGCGCGCCCGAACACCGACGTCAGCTGATCCTGCGTACCGCAGGGAACGCCGGTGGCAACGTGTTCTGCTCGCTGCGCGGCGAGCGCGAGCTCGCGGGGTGAGAGTGAGAAGCCGGCCACGTCGTTCAGAGCGAGGGCAACGGCGACCTCGAACGCCGCACTCGACGAGAGACCGCTGCCGATCGGAACCGTCGACGTGATGTCCAAATCGGCGCCGAACGCGGGACGTCCGAGATCGGCGAGAACACGCAGCACGCCACCCACTGCGCGTCCCCACTGGGGTTGCACGGCCCGAGGGTCGTCGGTTGCGTCGGCGGCGAGGTCGACGCGGCCTTCGATGTCATCGGAGCGGGCGACGACGCGCTGGTCGGCACGCGGTCTAACCGATACGGATACAGCACGGTCGATCGCCATCGAGACTACCCAGCCTTCGTGGTAGTCGACCTGGCCGCCGATCAGGCTCCCGCGCCCGGGCGCGCGGAACCGGCGCACGGGCTCAGGCATCGCGCAGTTCTCGGGCCGCGTCCTCGGGCACGACCGGATTCGACAGCGTGCCGCTCCCGAGCTCGCCCGACGCGACGTAGCGGAGTACGCCCGGCGCGCGGAGCGGGGGGGCGATGTGCGCGTGCACGTGCCAACCGCGGCCGCCGGCCCCCGGCTCCTGGTGGAACCACAACAGGTACGGAAACCGGTACCCCGTATGCGGGGAGGGCCACAGCCGGTCGTACCGCCCGAGCACGTCGATGAGGATCGCGGCGAGGTCGTCTCGCGCGGCGGCGTCGAGCGCGGGCAACGACCCGATGTGCGTAAGGGGCGCGATCCGCACGCCGTACGCGTAGCCTGACGCGAACGGGACCCAGGCGACCCAGTCACCGACTTCGGCAACGACGCGCTCCTTGGCGCGCACCTCCATCTCGATCTCCCGGCAGACCGAACAAGCCTCGCCGTCGCGTACTTCGCTCGCCGGGGCGGGCGGGACGAAGGGGTAGCCGTAGATCTGGCCGTGCGGGTGGTCGATGGTGGCGCCGACCTCGCGCCCGCGGTTTTCGAACACGAGCACGTACTCGATCTCGGGTCGCGCGAGGAGGGCCTCGGTGCGTTCCGCCCAGAGGTCGACGACCTTGCGAACCTGCTCGGGCGGAAGGCTCCCCAGCGACTGGTCGTGCTCGGGTGAGAACAGCACCACCTCGCATGCGCCGACTGCCGGCTGCCCGGCGTTGGTGTCGCCGGCGGTGACGTGCAGATCGGGCGGCTGGCCCGGCGCGAGCGCGGGCCAGCGGTTGGCGAACGAGCGGACGTCGTAGGGATCGGGAGCTTCGAGACCGCCCACGCAAAATGGGCACCCGTGGCTCGGGAGGTTCGGGCGGGTCTGGCGGTGACCGACGATGTTGACCCACTCGCGGGTGAGCGCGTCGAAGCGCAGTTCGCCGTCGGGCGCGTCGGCGGAACCGCTCGTCACGCCGCCATACTTGCAGGGTGCGGGAGATGACCGAGCCCGGCCCCGGCATCCGCAAGATGACCGTCGACGATTGCCCCGTGGTGTCGCGTGCGATCGCCCGGGCGTTCTTCGACGATCCGCTGCAGACGTGGGCGTTGCCCGATACGACGACACGCCTGTCGATCCTCGAGCAGGTGTTCGAGCTCTTGAGCCGGTACTCGAGCGTGCCGCGCGACGCGTCGTATACCGACGCGACGCTCGCGTGCGCGGCGTTCTGGGTGCCGCCCGGCCCCTTCGAGTTGGATCGAGCTGCGGCCGAGGCGATGGCACCGATGCTCGACCTGCTCGGCGACGCCAACGAGCGCTTTCGGGTTGCGGAGGACGTCATGCGCGCGCACCGTCCCGCCGAGCCGCACTTTTACTTGCAGGGACTCGGCACCGATCCGCCCCGTCAGGGCGAGGGGCTGGCGTCGGCGGCCATGCAACCGGTGCTCACGCGTTGCGACGTCGACGGGATCCCCGCCTATCTCGAGAGCACCAAGGATCGCAATGTCGGCTTCTACGAGCGCCACGGCTTCGCGGTGACCGATCGCGTCGACATTCCGCTCGGCGGTCCGGCGCTCTGGATGATGTGGCGCGAGCCGCGAGCGAGGCGCTAGCCGTCAGGGTGCCGTCGCGACCGCGATGAACTCGTCGTCGGTGCCGAACCGGCGAACGCGGGCCGCGCCGCTCTCGAGGAGCAACTGTTCCATCTGTTCGCCGGTCCACCAGCGCAGGCGGTGGCGGCGCATGAACGTGGTGATGAGCTGCCCGTGCGCGTCCCAGAGCTCGTGGCGATGCAACGTGTGGGTGAGCTGCGCGTCGACGTCGCATCGCATCGCTTCGTGCACCATGAACGTGACGCCGTCGGATGCGCGCGTCGCGCTCCGCCGGACGTGCCACTCCCAATCCGCCTCGAAGTCGGCGCGCGGTACACCCATGGTGACGAGCAGGTGACCACCGGGCGCGAGATGCCGAATCCACGTCGTCAGCGCCTGCCGAGTCTGTTCGTCGTCGCTGATCAGCGCGAACGAACCCGCCGGGTTGTAGATCGTGGCGTAGCGCCGCGGGAGATCGAAGCTCGTCCAGTCGACGTGATGGAGCGTGACCGCGAGGCCCAACGCCTCGGCGTGGCCCGCACAGATGGCGAGCATGTCGGCGGAGCTGTCGATCCCGTCGACGTCGAGTCCAGCCGCGACGTACTGCAGGAGCAAGCGGCCGTTGCCACAGCCGAGCTCGAGCGCCGGACCGCCGCCTCGTTCGATCGAGGAGCGGTAGTGCGGGGCGTCGCCGTATGCGGCGCCGGGTGGGAGCCAGCAGTCGTAGGCCTGCGCGATCAGTTCGTCGTACGGCTCGTTGACGGGAAGCGCGTCGCGAACGCGATCGTCGAGATCCATCAGGCCCGGACCGCGGGGATCACCTCCGACGCGAACCGCTCGAGCCCGTCGCGGTCGAACGGCGCGCGCATCGCCAGGATCACCCACTGCGCCCCGGCTGCGACGTACGCGCCGACCTTGTCGACCATCTCCTGCACGCTTCCCGACAGCACGCCCGGTTTCACGTAGTTGGACATCGGGCCGAACTGGCGCGTGAGCTCCTCTTCGGTGAACGCCATGCCGACGTTGATCGTCTTCACGATCTCGGCCGGGTCACGGCCCACGGTCGCGCAGTGTTCGTCGAGCACCTGTGCCTTGTGTGCCCACGCGTCGGGCGCGATGAACGGCACGTTCCAACCGTCGGCGTGCTGGGCCGCGATGCGCAACGTCACCTTCTCGCCGCCCCCGCCGATCCAGATCGGCAGTCGCGCCTGCGCCGGCTTCGGCTCGCATTGCGCGTCGGTGAGGGTGAAGAACTCGCCCTGGAACGTGGTCCGCTCCTGCGTGAGCAGGCCGCGCACACACTGGATGTACTCGGCGAGCATGCGCAACCGCTCGCCTGGACTCCCGTAGTGCATGCCGTAGGCGTCGTACTCGTTCTGGAGCCAACCCCCGCCCAGGCCGAGGACGATGCGGCCGCCGGCGAGCTGGTCCATCGTCGCGATCGCGTTCGCCAACACCGCGGGATGCCGGTAGCCCGCCGAGTAGACGAGCGAACCGCAGGTCACCTTCGCGGTCGACATCGCGAGCGCGGTATGAGACGTGATCGCCTCGAGGCAGTGCGGATCACCGGTCGCGTCGGCGGCGTAGAAGTGGTCCCAGATCGAGATCCAGTCGAAGCCGAGCGTCTCGATACGTGACCAGAGCTCGCGGAGCTCGTCGGTGTTCGTGTGCTGCAGGCCGGTGTGCACGCCGAAGCGGACGTCCATGCGAAAGGGCTCCTGGCTGGTCAGACGTGAGGCGCGACGTCGGCCGCGATCAAGCGGAGATGATCGTGGTCGTCGAGATCGAGGATCTGGAGGTAGACGGTTTCGGCGCCGGCATCGGCGAACTCGTTGATGCGCTCGACGACTTCGCCGGGCAGGCCGCCCGCCGCGTTCGCGCGCAGATCCTCGGGCTTCTGCCCGATTGCCTCGGCTCGCTTGGCGATTTCCGCCTCGTCGCGCCCGACGCACGCGACGAGCGCGGCCGTGAAGCGCATCGTGGCCGGGTCACGTTCGACCTTCTCGCACGCGGCGCGCACGTGATCGCAGCCCTCGCGGTAGTAGCTGACGGGCGGAAAGGGCAGGTTGAACTCGTCGGCGAAGCGAGCCGCCAGACGCGGCGTGCGCTTGGTTCCCCAACCGCCGAGGATGATCGGCGGTCGCGGCCGCTGCGCGGGCTTCGGGAGCGCGGGTGACTCGTCGACCTTGTAGTGCTTCCCGTCGAAGGTGAACGACTCGCCGGCCGGCGTGGTCCACATGCCGTCGAGGATCGCGAGCTGCTCCTCGAGCATCTCGAACCGGTCGTTGGTGGGTGGGAACGGGATGCCGAACGCAGCGTGCTCCCGGTCGTACCAACCGGCGCCCATGCCGACTTCGACCCGCCCCCCGCTCATTGCGTCGGCCTGCGCGACCTGGATGGCCAGCACGCCCGGCAGGCGGAAGGTGACCGGCGTGACGAGCGTGCCCAGCCGGATCCGCTCCGTCTCGCGCCCGAGTGCCGCGAGCGTCATCCACGCGTCGGTCGAGCCGACGCCCGGCGATCCCTCGCCGATACGGAGGTAGTGATCCGACCGGAAGAAGGCGTCGAACCCGAGCTCCTCGGTCAATCGGGCGAGCGCGAGCAGCTGGTCGTAGGTAGCGCCCTGCTGAGGCTCGGTGAAGATCCGCAACCGCACGCCGGGAAGCTACCGCGCCCGCCCCGACGCGAACCCAACCATCAGATAGCGCAGTTGGAGCACCTGGAGAGCGTGAAAACCCACCATCAGATGGTGGGTTTGGTGACGCGGGGGCGATTTGCGTCGTTACGCTGGCTCCGTGCTGAACGTCGACCACTGGCCCGAGATCTCCGAGGCCCTGATGGTGATCGCGCTCACGGGCTGGGTCGACGCCGGGGGCGCGGGCAGCGGCGCGATGACCGCGCTGGTCGAGCAGCTCGACGATCGCGTGGAGTTCGGCTCGATCGATGTCGCCATGCTCGCCGACCTGCAGCAGACCCGCCCGATCGCGCGGTGGGAGGAGTCTGCTCGCGTCATCGAATGGCCGCGCATCACGTTCGAGTGGGGTCGCGTCGGCGGTGGACGCGAGGGCGCGGGTCGCGACGTCGTCGTCGTGCGGGGACCCGAACCGTCGCTGCGCTGGCCGACGGTCGCATCCGCCGTTGTCGATGCCGCCCGTCGCCTCGGAGTGCGCCAGGCCGCGACGCTCGGCGGCATCCCGGCGCTCGTCTCTCATCGCAAGGCGGCGGTCGTCACCGCGTCGGCAACGCAGCGGTCGCTGGCGCAGGAATCCATACCGCTCCGACCCGACTACGCGGGGCCGACCGGTCTGCAGACAGTCGTGCTGCGCGCGCTCGGCGACTCGGGCATCCCCGGTTGCGGCCTCTGGGCTCAGGTTCCCCAGTACGTCGCGGGCTCGCCGTGCCCGCCCGCGGTGCGCGCCTTGCTGGCGCGGCTCGTCGAGCTCTACCACCTCGATCTCGATCTGCAGGCGCTCGACGAGCGCAGCCAGGCGTACCTGCGCCGGGTCGAAGCCGGCCTCGCGGCGCGCCCCGACGTGAAGGAAGTCGTCGACCAGATCGATCAGCGCCAGGAGGGCTCGACCGACGATCTCGTCGCCGAGATCGAGCAGTTCCTCCGATCCCAGGGCGACGACGATCCGAGCTGAGGCCGCGCGACCTGCGATCGTGCCGGTGTGACATCGAGCCCGTCTGCTCTCGAGCCCGACCGGAGGAATCATGAGCGTCGTTCGGATCAATGCGATCACCGTGCCCGCGGAACGAGCCGACGAGCTGCTGGCGCGTTTCGCGAATCGCGCGGGCGAAGTGTCGAAGATGCCCGGCTTCGAGGCGTTCGAATTGCTGCGGCCGTCGGACGACCGGGACGTGTTCCTCGTGTACACACGGTGGGCCACGCAGGCCGACTTCGACAACTGGTTGAGCGGCCAGGCCTTCCAGCAGGGCCACGCGCAGCACGCCCACGGCGGGCCCGTGAGCACCGGCAGCGAGCTGTGGTCGTTCGACGTCGTGCAGCACGAAGAGACGTGAACCCGCCCGAACCGGCGCGCCAACACACCCACTCGTAGTCTCTGCCCTCGTGACCGCACCTGACCCCGTTCTCGAGCAGCTGACCGGACCCGGAGGCCCGTTCGAGATCGTCCGTGAAAGCGTCCTCGGCGTGCCGACCCAGGTCTACGCGCAGCGCATGAAGACGATGCGTGAGCTGATGGCGCAGAGCGCGGCGCGCGCCGGCGTCGACTTCGTCGTCCAGGGCGACCAGCGGCTGACCTTCGGCGAGAACGACCGCCGCGCCCGCGCGGTGGCCGCCTCGCTGGCCCGGCTCGGCATCGGGGTCGGTGACCGCGTTGCGCTCCTGTCGGCCAACAATCCCGATTGGGTCGTGACCTTCTGGGCGTGCGCGGTGCTCGGCGCGGTGGTCGTCCCGATGAACGCGTGGTGGAAGGCCGAGGAGCTCGAATTCGGTCTCAACGACGCCGAAGCGAAAGTGCTGATCGCCGACGCCCGCCGTCTCGCCGTGATCGCGGATCGATTGCCGGACATCCCGTCGATCGAGCACGTCTTCGTGATCGACGATTCGCGTCCCGCGGCGCCGGCCCGATCGTTCGCCGATCTCGCCTCCGGCCCTGACGATCTCCCCGAGGCACTGCTCGACGAAGACGATCTGCTCGCGATCATCTACACGTCGGGAACGACGGGTCGCCCGAAGGGCGCGACGCTCACGCATCGCCAGGTGATCGCCAACCTCTCGAACATCATCGTGTTCGGCGTCGCGGCCGGGATGCGCGGAACGCCGCCGCCCGAGCTCGAAGCGGGACTCCAAACTGCGTCGCTCCTCGTGGTGCCGCTGTTCCACGTGACCGGTTGCCTCTCGACCATGACGTTGAGCTACGCGACCGGCGCCAAGGTCGTGCTGATGCCGCCGGGTCGCTTCGATCCGGACGTCGCGATGGAGCTCATCGAGCGCGAACACGTGACCGCGATCGGGGGCGTGCCGACCGTGATGTGGCGCATCCTCGAGTCGCCGAACCGCGCCAAGTACGACCTCTCGTCGGTGAAGCGCGCGAGCTACGGCGGCGCGCCGGCCGCGCCCGAGCTCGTCGAGCGGATCCAGGAGGTGTTCCCGAATCTGCGCAAAACGCTGTCGACGGCATACGGGCTCACGGAAACGGCCTCGGTCGCGACCGTGCACGGCGGCGACGACTACTTCGCGCATCCCGGTTCGGTCGGGCAAGCCGCCCCCACGATCGAGCTGCGCATCGTCGACGCAGAGGATCGTGACGCGCCGACCGGGGAACGCGGCGAGGTGTGGATCAAGGGCCCCACCGTCATGAACCTCGGGTACTGGCGGCGACCCGACGTGAACGCGACCGCGCTCAACGACGGCTGGTTCCACACCGGCGACATCGGGTATCTCGACGCCGAGGGATTCCTGTACCTCGTCGACCGCGCCAAGGACATGATCATCCGCGCCGGCGAGAACGTGTACAGCGTCGAGGTCGAGAACGTGCTGTTCGATCATTCCGACGTGATCGACGCCGCGGTCGTCGGCGTGCCCCACAAGACGCTCGGCGAAGAGGTCAAGGCGGTCGTGCAGCTGAAGCCCGGCTCGACAACGACGGTCGACGAGCTGCGCGCGTTCTGCAAGGAGCACCTCGCCGACTTCAAGGTGCCCGAGTACGTCGAGATCCGATCCGAGCCGTTGCCCCGGAACCCGGCCGGCAAGGTGCTGAAAGGTGTGTTGCGCGGCGGCGACTCCTCGTTCGCGACCGCCGACGACCAGGCCCTCTAGGCCGGCGCCGAAAGCGTCTTCGTGCTCTTCGACCTCCACCGCGCCTGGGGCTACGCCGCGATCGTCGCGAACTTCCTCGCGGGCGCGTACACGCTGATCGCGTGGCGGGTGCCGAAGCTGCGCAACCGATGGTTGTGGTGGCCGACGATCATCGCCGAGTCCATGATGCTGATTCAGGTGATCCTCGGGGTGTTGCTCGTGAGCGCCGAGGACTACGAACCGCCCCGGCTGCACATGTTCTACGGCTTCGTGGTGTTCATCACGATCGGGCTGCTGTACTCGTACCGTTACGTGTGGCGGGCCGCGAACCGGATGGAGCTCGCGTATGGCCTGGGAGGACTGTTCATCATGGGTCTCGGGCTGCGCGCCTTGGTGTCGGTGACCGGATGACGGGCGGCGCGGCGCGCTCGCGCGTGCTGCTCCTGTTCGGCGGTCGGTCGGCCGAGCACGATGTGTCGTGCGTGACGGCGGTCGCGGTGGCGCGCGCGCTCGATCCGGAGAAGTACGAGATCGTGCCGGTGGCGATCACGACCGACGGGCGTTGGCTGCTGGCCGACGAGGCGCGCGCGCAGCTCGCCGGCGCGCTCGACGCTCTGCCGGCCGCCTTCGCAGTCGCCGGCGCGCAGGTGGAGCTCCCGGCGGCTCCCGGCCGGGCCGAGCTGGTGCAGCGGGACTCGGGTGCGACCTTCGGGGTCGATGTCGTGCTGCCGCTGCTGCACGGACCGTACGGGGAAGACGGCACCGTGCAGGGTCTGCTCGAGCTGGCCGACCTGCCGTACGTCGGCGCGGGTGTGCTCGCGTCGGCGGTCGCCATGGACAAGATCATGATGAAGCGCGCGTTCGCGGCTGCGGGCCTTCCGCACGCGCGCTACTTGGAGTTGCGCGACACGGGTGACGCGCACGCCTTCGCCGACCGGGTCGAGGCCGAGCTCGACCTGCCCTGCTTCGTGAAGCCGTCGAACATGGGGTCGTCGGTCGGGGTCTCGAAGGCGCGCACCCGCCCGGAGCTCGACGCCGCGATCGCGCACGCGCTCGAGTACGACGAGTGGATCGTCGCCGAAGCGGCGATCGTCGGTCGTGAGATCGAGGTCGGCGTGCTCGGCGACGATCCGCCCGTGGCGTCGCTGCCCGGCGAGGTGATCCCGGCGGCCGACTTCTACGACTACGCCGACAAGTACGAGGACGGCAAGGCGGAGCTGCTGGTTCCCGCGCCGCTCGGCGAGTCCGAGACCGAAGCGGTGCGGGCGCTGGCGATCCAGGTGTTCGAAGCATGCCGGTGCGAGGCGATGGCCCGCGTCGACTGCTTCCTACGTGGTGACGGCTCGTTCGTCGTCAACGAGCTCAACACGATTCCGGGCTTCACCCCGATCTCGATGTACCCGAGGCTCTGGGAAGCCAGCGGCGTCCCGTACCCC
>JBBQER010000024.1:0-41128 GCA_038320885.1 Acidimicrobiia bacterium | reverse complement strand
GCGAAGCGCGGCGCCGGACGAGCTGGCGCGCGTGCTGGGAGCGGAGGCGGCGGTCGTCGGGCGCATGGTGTCGGTGGTCGCCGACGTGCTCCCGGGGACGGGCGAGCCGCTTCCCGTGCCCCGCGACGCGGAGATCGCGCGATTGCACGACGCGATCGGCCAAGTACTGCTCCGGCTTGCCGAGACGGCGCCGGTTCTGCTCGTGGTCGACGACCTCCATTGGGCCGACGACGCGACCGTCGGGATGCTCCGCGCGCTCAGCCGTGTTGCACTCCGCGGCCGGATCCTCGTCATCGGCGCGTATCGCGAGACTGATGTCGATCGGCGCCATCCCTTCGCGCAGGCGTTGGCAATCCTGCAGCGCGAGGTCGAGCCCACGCGCATTGCCCTGTCGGGACTGGAGACCTCCGACGTGCAGTCCATGCTCGAGCGCATTGCCGAGCACGAGGTGCCGGAGGAGCTGGCGGCGATGCTCGCGACAGAGACGGACGGCAACCCGTTCTTCTTGCGCGAGACGCTGCTGCATCTCGTCGAAGAAGGTCAGTTGCGCTTCGAGGACGGCGCCTGGTCGGTTGCGGGCGCCATTACGGACCTCGGCCTGCCGGCGGGCATCCGCGACGTCATCGGGCGCCGGCTGTCGCGCCTCTCAGACGCGACGAACCGGCTGTTGTCGGCGGGAGCCTTGTTCGAGGTCGCGTTCCCGCTCACGGTCGCGGCCGACGTCGCCGGTGTCGAAGAGGACGAGGCGCTCGACGCGATCGACGCCGCGCTCGAAGCGCGCATCGTGCGGGCCACCGATACCTTCGACGAGTATGCGTTCACGCACGCGTTGTTCCGTCATGCGCTCGTCGAGGAGCTCAACCCGAGTCGGCAGGTCCGCATGCATCGCGCGATCGCGACCGCGCTCGAGAAGCAACTGCGTGGGCTTCCGACTCCCGCGCAAGGCGCGGCGCTCGCTCGCCACTACCACCGCAGCGCCGCGCTCCCGAACGCGGAACAGGGCGTTCCCTTCGCGCTCATCGCGGCCGACGACGCGGCGCGGCACTACGCCCGACGCGAGGAGTTCGAGGCGCTCGGCGTGGCGCTTGAACTTTTGTCCGAAGGCGACGAGCGCGAGCTCGAGCTCGTCCAGCGGCGCGCGCAGACCGCGGTGTACGCGAGCGTCGGCCCCGAGCAGGTGCTGCGGGCGGCGAGCGCGGCCGGACAGCTGACGCGGTTGCTCGAGGGCGAAGACGCGGCGTGCGACTTCGTACAGAATCTCGCGGCCGAAGCGGCGATGCTCGACGATCTTCGCCTCGCCTGGGACATCGGCGCCGTCGCGCGCCAGTGGCTTCGCTCGGACCGGCGTGACGAGACGTACGTCGTGCTCCGCGGCTTCGAGCTCAGCCAGGCGGAGTTCGATGATCCCGACCACCCGGGGATCCCGCTCGAGACCCCCGAGCGGCGCGAGTTGATTGAGCTCACGCGCACGCTTCCCCGCACATCCGGCGCGACACTGTTCAATCCCTTCGTCGGGTCGCGGGCCGAGGCGCAGCGTGCGCTCGACGCTGTGGCATCCGACGACGGCGGGTGGATCGTGCTCGGCCCGCTCTGGATACTCGGCGAGCACCGCGAGATGCGGGACATTCTCAGGGGCCGGATCGACGACCTGCTCGGGCGGGGTCTCATCGCCGGGGCCGTCTTCGATCTCGCGGTACTCGCCCGGCTCCACACCGTGCTCGGGGAGTACGACGACGCGCAGGCGCGACTCGAGCAGGGCTTCGCGCTCATGCCCCGCATCTCCGAAACGTCGAACCCCGCGTTGCAGATGTTCGGGGCCTTCGTCCTGGGCCGGATCGTGCGCGGCGAGCGGGTTGCGTCCGCGGATTTCGCCGGCTTCGCGCCGTTTGGCGATTCGCCCGACGTACGTTGGGCGTGGATCTCGGTCACGGCATTGCGCGGCTTTCTGCTTGCCCAGGAGGGAAACGACGGCGAGGCAATCGACGTGCTGCACGAAGTTCTGCCCGTGATCGAACGGGCCGGCGGCTGGGCGCAGAACTACCCGGCGCTCGTGTACTGCGCCACGCAGATTCTCTGGCACCTCCAACGCACCGACGAACTCGAGACCCTCGAGCGCAACGTGCGCACCAAGGTCGTCGAGCCCGACGTCCGGTACCCGGAGGCGTCGGGCCGTGTCGCGCTTGCGCAGCTGTGCGCGCTCGACGGCCGCACCGACGAAGCGCGCTACTGGTTCGACGAAGCGCGGCGCGTGCACGAAGAGGAAGGAAACGAACCGCTGCTCATCGCAACCGACTTCGAAGAAGCGCTCATGAACCACCGGCTCGGCACACCCGACGGAACCAGGCGCGCCCAGGTATTGCTCGAGCGCGCCCGCTCCCGCGCAACCCATCCCGCGCTCGCGGCATGGTCCGCGCGTATCGACGACCTGTCCGCGCTCCTCGTGTAAGCCGAGCGTCCGGCCCGGCGGGAAGGCGTGGGTGCAACCCACGCCGCGGATTCGTTCGGCATCCGGCTTCCTCGGCCAAGCGTCCGCGAGCGTTCAGCGACGCTTTCTACAGTTCCGGCGGTCGACCGCGCACTCAGCAAGCCCACGGTGACCTTTCGGCGGCCCGGTAACACTGTCCCAATATCCCGCCCGACAGACCGCGGAACCGTATCCCAGTTGTGCCGGTATGGGACACCCAAGGAGCCTCGCGACTGGACACCGCGTTGAGCTACAGCAAGGCTGCAACAAAGGGACTCGTGGCATCGAAGCGAGTACGCAGACGATCTCCGGCTAGCTACGCCGCGGACCAGAGGTCGAGGACGGTCCGCAACGCAGGGGTGGACGTAAGGTCGTGTTCGCTCCTCCGACACTGCATCGCCCGGTAAACGTACCGCCACCGGCCCGCCACCTTCACGTACGTCTCGTCCACGAACCAGCAGCTCCCAACAATGTGGCGGCAGGGTCGGCCCGCGTCAATCAACATCGGGATGAAACGCTGCACCCACCGGTACAACGGTGACGTGATCGACCTTGATCCCACGCTCGACCAACAGCTCTTCGACATCGCGATAAGAGAGCCCGTAGCGCAGGTACCAGCGGACCGCGAGGACGATGATCTCAGGCGGGAACCCGGAAACCAACGAACGCGCAAGAGGCGGGCAAGGTCGGACGACGGACGTGACGACGGACCATCCGACCACCCTCACCTCCCGCCGGGCCCAACGCAACAGTGCCTGGCCAGCTCAAAGCCCGGCTGCGACCGATGCGCTCGGCTCAACGCAACAGAGCCCTCGGGACGACGCGCCACGCCAAAGGCGACACGAGCAACCAGGAGCCGTACGCTGCGAGTCTGTTGCGCGGCCAGCCGCATAGAAGCGAGGGAGTACCGAATGCTGCGTCCGTTCCGGTCGTTTCGTTGGTTGGCGACGTTTGTTTTCGCCGTACTGGCGATTGCATCGCTCGCGGTCGTCTCACGCGAACCGCCCGCGAGCGCGGTGAAGGGCGGAGGAGGCGCGACCATGAGCGTGCGGCCGTATTTGGTCGCGTTGTACGGCGGTACGATCGATTCTCTTTGCTCGGGCACGCTTATTCGGCCCGCGTGGGTCTTGACCGCGGGTCACTGTGTCAGTAACGCGATCGCGGATCCGACCAAGGAATCGGTATTCGTTGGCGATGCGAACCCCGGTCTGGCCAAGTTGCTGAACCGGACGAACGCGTTGACGGTGCAGAAGGTGTACCGCCAACCGGGCTGGGCGAAAGTGGGAGCGGACGCCTACGTGAACGACGTCGCCCTCGTACATCTCGCGCAAGCGCAGTCAATTCCCCTGGTGGGCCTCGCCCAACCCGGCGACGGGCCCGTCTGGGATCCCTGCGGCCTGACACGCACCAGCACCGGTTGCGTCAATGAAGCGGCGAACATCACACCGCCGAAGATCGTGCGGGTGCTCGGTTTCGGAGTGACGTGCGCGAATCCGATCAACTGCTCCGCAACCGAAGGCACACTACGGGGTGCGCCGATCAACGTGTTGTCGTACGCACAGCTTCGTCACGCCTACCCCAATGCGCCGTACGCGAGCCTGGTGAACAAGGCGCACGACGCCATGGTCGTCGGCGCCGGTGTGCCCGACGGTTCGAAGGACAGCTGCGGCGGAGACAGCGGAGGACCTCTTCTCGCGCTCATGCAAGATGGCAGCTGGCGCGAAGTCGCGATCACCAGCTGGGCGACTGGTGGCTGCGGGGCGAGCCCACCCAACGGCGTCTACATGCAACTCGGCCTCGGGCCCGCGCGTACATGGATCGCGACGACGCTGGCCCACCCTCAATAGGCCGAGATTCCCTTCGTTCATGGCAACGTCATGGTGTCCCTCATGCGGAGCCGAGTACGTCGAAAGGCTCTGTTCCGTTAGGTCGAACCGGCACGCGCGGGTTCGCATACTGCTCCGTGTTGTGAAACGCGCTCGGTAGCAGTTCATCGATCACAACACAATCCCGTCGCGCGGCTATCGCGCGGACGCAGTCAATCGTCCCCGTTCGCACTCGTCCGCAAGATCTGCTGACCGGCACTTTGGTGTTCGACGACGTCCGCCGTTGATCGCAGATTCAGCTTCCCAAGCTGAGAACGCAATCCGGGGGATCGTCCAGCGGATCCGTTGTCCCGCATCGATAGCGTTGAGGGGTGGATTGGGTTCGGGAGTTCTACTCGGTGACCGGCAGATGGTGGGGACCGGCCGAATCGGTGATCACTGACCGCGAGCGCGGCCGAGTCGATCTCGTGCGCCGTCTCTGCGGCGACGCACCGCGGAGGATCTTGGAACTCGGGTGTGGTTACGGCAACACGGTCGCGGCGATGGCTGCCGCCGGCCATCAGGTGATCGGCGTCGAAGTCAGCGACCGCGCCGACTTCTCCCTGCAGTTCCGCGCACAGCTCGAACCCGCGTCAAGAGTCATCAAGGACGACTTCTATGCAGTAGATCTCGACGGCTTGTTCGACGTCGTCTGTTACTGGAACGGCTTCGGTATCGGCTCCGACGCTGACCAGCGAACGCTGCTGCGAAGGATCGCCGGCGAATGGTTGACCCCCGACGGCACAGCGCTGATCGACGTTGCGAACCCATTCGTGTGGGCCAGCTGGGACGGCGACGAGGAACACAAATCGGCGAGACCAGAGCACGGTTACGACTACGACCTCGGCGAAGTCACGACCTTTGACCCGGTCAACAGCCGGTTCTCGGACACCTGGTGGGTCACCGACCGACCCGATGAGCAATGGACTCAGAACGTCCGTTGCTACAGCCCAGCTGACCTGCGCCTCCTTCTGGAGCGCACCGGGCTCGCTCTCGACGCGATCATGGTGTCCGGCGACCCCATTGACATCTCGGAAACCCAACTGCGCGTTCCCACGCTGCTCACACGAGAACACGAATACCTCGCAGTGCTCACTCGCGAATGACGTCGTTCGGTGTGAGCAAGAACGCGGTCTATGGCGAGTCCACGGCGCGCGCAAGTGAAGACCGTGCTCGTTCGCCTCGGTTCGTCGAGATCCCGAGCGCTGCCTGAACTGCGCCTTCGCGTTCGAAGGTATTCGCTCATATGCGTCCCGTGGTGCCCGCAATCGACAGGCCACCTGTCACACCGGGTAACACCGCACGTTTCGGCCGGTGCCGAAACCGATCTCGACGACGTCACCCTTCAGGTCGACGCAGACACGCGCTCGTACCGCAGCGCAAGCGCTTGAGACCATCGTCTTGTCCTGGAGTCGCGGGAGTACGTGATCTTGATAGAAGCCCATCGATCCTTCCTCTGCTCTGCCAACTCCCGAACCCGCGCGCCTCGCTGTGCCGCCGCAGACTCGGTTACCGGTGAGCCTCGAAGTACAAGGCCCGTCCGGATCGGGCTCGTCGCTGCGTCGAGCAGACAGCGCGGAAGCCCGCCGCGCTCAGCGCCGACTCGATGTGCTCGCCCCACGGCCGCTGCTCGTCACCGCGGTCCTTGGCATACTTGTCCACCCAAGCGTGGACCGCGATCACGAGTCGGCCGCCATCGCGAAGAACGCGACGAACCTCGATCAGATCGTCATGCAGCGAAGGCCACTCCTGGATGTTGTTCACCGAAAGCACCGCGTCAAAGAGCTCGTCCGGCCAGGGCAACCGTGAAGCTGTGCCCAGACGCAAGTCGATCCGCCCCGCATCAATCGCGGCCGCACTGCGCCGCGCGGCTTGCGAGAGCATGACCTCAGAAGGATCGATCCCCGCGACGTACCGGATCGGCGCAGCCCGGGCCAAGCGCCGGATACCTATCCCGGGCCCAAAGCCGATCTCCAATGCCTTCTCGCACCCGGACAACGCGAGCGCATCGACGGCCGCTCGCTCCATGTCCGCGTTGCCCACGGCCATGAGCCGCCCAACGAATCGGCCCCGACGTCCGTGCGGCCGGGCAAACTGGCTCACCTTCTCACCAGGAACGACAGGACCCACATGACGATTCTGACGACCGGCGCGCCCAACCGCCATCGGGGAAAACCCTGACCGCGCCCCGGAACCGGTCAACTGCAAGGTCGAGCAGCGCTCTGTCGTCGCCGTCATTCAAAGTAACGCTTGAGATGAAAGGAGCTTCCCCCGTCCGTTCAAGCGGGGGAAGCTCAGTTCCCACTTTTTCGGCAGCCACCTAGAGGTTCCGCCGGGTGAAGGTGTGCAGCGCCCGTCGCGTGTACTGAGGCTTCGTATCGCCCCTCCGACACGGCGCATCAAGGGTCACCGCGCTCGGGTTGCGTACGTCGAGCGGGTCGTCGGATCAGCAACTGCGCGTCAAGTGCCGGCGAGCAGATCACGGATCCAGTCACTGGATGCTGCGGCCGCGACCGTCTTGCCGTTCGCATCCGCATCGGTCGGACGCGCGCCGCGTTCGAGTAGCAAGGCGATGATCCGGCCCCGTTCGTCTTTGGCTTGGTTCGAGCCAGAATCGCTGCGACCCGTGTTCTGCACGGCGAGGTGCAGCGGGGTCGAACCGCTCTTGTTCATCAGCCGCGGATCCGCACCGTTCTCGATGAGGGCGCTGACTGCCTTCGACGAACGGGTCCTCACCGCTCGATGGAGCGGGGCAACGCCACTCTTGTCCAAGGCGTTCGGATCCGCGCCTGCGTCGATGAGATACGTAATCACGTCCCGTTGCGCTTCTGGATCCCAGTGCTCCGCGCCGGGGCTCCCGTCGGCGGCGTAGTGGAGCGGTTCAGCTCCCCTTCGGTTGCGAGCCCGCACATCGGCGCCGCTCGTAACGAGCGACTCGGCGAGTTCTCGTTGGTGCGCAGCGGCAGCGATGTGCAGCGCGGTGTCGCCCGCGTAGACGTAGTGACGGATAGGGACGAGGAAGTACGTGGCGGGATCTTGGCGGCTCGCCCCCGCGCGTATCGGACTGCTGGCCAGGCCGGGCGATGAGTCCAGCCGTCGCGCGATCTCGGGGTGCTTCCGTGCAGCGATCACATTGAAGAGCGCGAGCAGGTCACCGTCGTCGGACCCGTCTCGGCGCCCTCCGGTCTTCGTCACCTGCCCAGATTGCCACGCGGTCGCGGCGGCCGACCTGCGCCGAAGGAGCGCGTACGTGTGGGTCGATGACGCCGACGCGGTTGCCGAGCTCTGGCGATCGGCGGGTGTCGAGGTCCATCGGCCCGTCGATACGGAGTGGGGTCAGCACGAAGGCGCGGTGGTCGACCCGGATGGAAACGTCATCCGATTCGGGTCGCCGATGGCGAGAGCGAAGGACCGATAGGGATCGTCGAACCGCCCTCGTCGGGATCGTTGGGTGTCAGGTGGCCTCGGTAGGAGAACGGTGGCGGCGGTAGTCGAGGTACAGATCCCGAGGCCAGTAACGCGTAGCTGTGATCGCTTCAGCCTCGATCAAGTCGGCGCTGACCTGGTCGTACTCGTAGCAGTTCAACTCGTACTGGTTTCCCCACGGATCAGCGAGGTCGTACGCCCAACACATGTCGAAATCGATCACGTCGGTCGGCATCAGGGGCCGTCCGGCCGGGCCGTCGATTCCATTTGGCAACGATCGTGCGAACTCGGCGAAGACGCCGGCGGCGACACTGAACGCGACTCCCGTCTGTTGCGGAATCATCGGGTGGCCCTCGCTGGTTTCGAACAATGCCAGCGTCGTGCGGCCGCCGTCCGCAGAGATCTGGAGGGGCCCGCCTTCGAAGCCCGAGGCCCAGAAATCGAACTTCTCAACCGGTTCGAAGCCGAGGTACTCCGAGTACCACGCAGCCGCCTGCGCCCGATCGGGCACTCGGATGTGGACGTGATCGAGTCGTCCCATTCGGAACCGCGCACCGCTCGTCACGCAACCACTATCCCGCGAACCCTCGCCGCCATCAACAAATTACCGCGAGGGAGGGGGCTTGCCGCAAGCGACCCAAACGTGCTGACAATCACGCGATGACCGAGCATGCAGTTGTGATTGCAGGAGGCGGCCCGACGGGGATGATGTTGGCGGGCGAGCTTGCGTTGGCGGGGACAGACGTCGTCATCGTCGAACGACGCGCCAGTCAGAATCTCGACGGATCGCGCGCCGGGGGTCTGCACTCCCGCACCATCGAGGTGCTCGATCAGCGTGGCATCGCGGATCGGTTCCTCGCGGCTGGCCAGGCGATGCAAATCCAGGGGTTCGCCGGAACGCCGTTGGACATCAGCGACTTTCCCACCCGCCACAACTACGGGCTCGCGCTGTGGCAGCGCGACTTCGAGCGCATCCTGGCCGGCTGGGTCGACGAGCTGGCGGTGCCGGTCGTTCGCGAACGCGACGTGACGGGCTTCGATCAGGATGACACCGGCGTCGACGTGGAGCTGTCCGACGGCCGGTCACTGCGGGCGGACTACCTCGTCGGCTGCGACGGAGGGCGCAGCCTGGTCCGCAAGGCGGCCGGCATCGACTTCGTCGGGTTGGATCCCTCGACCAGCTGGATGATCGCCGAGGTCGAGATGGACGAGCCGGAGCTCGGCACGCGCCGCGAGGGTGGCGGCATCGGTCCCGTCAACCGGGTAGAGGGCGGGGGACCGTTCGGGGTCGTGCTCAAGGAACGACACGGCGAACACACCAGGGAGCCGACTCTCGAGGATCTCCGCGAGGCACTCATCAGCGCCTACGGAACCGACTTCGGGGTGCGCAGCCCGACGTGGATCTCCCGTTTCACCGACATGTCGCGGCAGGCCGAGTCCTACCGCGAGCGACGGGTGCTGCTCGCGGGCGACGCCGCGCACGTGCATCCGCCGCAGGGCGGCCAGGTCCTCAACACCGGCGTGCAGGATGCCGTGAACCTGGGATGGAAACTGGCGCAGGTGGTCAACGAGACATCACCCGAGAACCTCCTGGACACCTACCACGCCGAGCGGCACCCGGTCGGTGCCCGCGTACAGCGCAACACCAAGGCGCAGATCGCGCTCAGCGGCACCGACGAGCGCACCGAAGCGTTGCGCGACACCATGACCGAGCTGCTGACGATGGACGAGCCGCGGAAACGATTCGCCGCGATGATGTCCGGACTCGACATCCACTACGACCTCGGAGCGGGGCACCCGTTGCTCGGGCGGCGTATGCCCGACCTCGATGTGCATACCGCAGACGGTCCCACGCGCGTCTTCACCCTGCTGCATGACGGCCGGCCCGTGCTCCTCAACCTCGGTGAACCGAGCGGCTTCGACATTTCGCCGTGGCCGAATCGAGTCCGGTTCGTCGACGCCGAGCACGACGGCATGTGGGAACTCCCGGTGATCGGCGAGATCACTGCGCCGTCGGCCGTGTTGATCCGGCCCGACGGACATGTCGCCTGGGCGGGAGACCTCACCGACCCAGAGCTGCCTCGAGCACTCGCGACCTGGTTCGGCGCGCCGACTCCGGCTTAGCGCTTCCATCTTGCTTGGGCGCTTCGCCTCGACTCGTTCCAGTTTTCGCGTGTGCGGTCACGGAACGCCGGATCGAAGCTGGCACCTTCCCAGTCACCGGTGATGGTCTGCTCGTCGGTCCTAGTCCCGTACCGCACGCGGACGCGGGCAAAGATCGTGAACTCCGAGGATCCGTCTGTCGTCGGAAAGGGCGAGCTCTTCAACGTTGTCGACAACGGTCGCGACGCGGATCAGATTGCGGGCTACCCGATAACCGACACGCCGCCGACGGCATCCGAGCGGCGGTTACGGCGCGTCGGACGGTACGCATCCGCGGCCGAACTCGCCGCTTTGCATGGCGGCGATCTGCGTGTCGCCGCACGACCGGGTCGTCGGATCGTCAGCGCGATGCGGGAGTCCGCCCCGCCCCGCCGCCCAATGGATGGTCGCGACGAACCGCTCGCCGGCCGCAGACGTTCCGATGAGCGTCTCCGAGATCCGGCGGCCGAAGTCGGTCGCTCGTCCTGGGGCGGCACGGCCGTCGGCGTCGCTCGACCCGAAGAATCGGCCGCCTCGGCTGTCGGCGATCGTCAGCCGTGAGTTCGGTGCCAGTCCGAACGCAGCGTCGCTGAGGGCGTTGCGCCTGACCGTGATGCACACGCGCGCCGGATCTCTGATCTCGCAAATTGGGGTGCCCCGCACTGGGAGTCGGGTGGAGGTCGTGTCGTCAAGCACGCGTCGCGTCCCCAGCGGGTGCCGCAGCCGGACCGTGACCGTGTCAGCGCATTTCTCCTCGGTGCCCGTGTTCGTCGTCAGTTGCAGGTGAACGTCTCGCGTCCCTTCACGCAGCCGCACCGTCGGCTTGCCGTTGCAACTCGGCGCCGTGAAGGAGATCGTTCGGTCATCGGCACTCACCTCGACTCGGCGTTGACCGCCGAACACGATGGCGACCTTTCGATCCGATGAGCAACCGCCTGCGATCACCACTGCGAGGATGACCCACGCGGTGGACTTCACCGGAAGCGCGCGAACATTCACTCGTACAGATTGGCCGCTCCGGGCTGCCCAGGCGAGTCGGAGCGCATGACGCGAAGGGCAGGGAATGGTGTGAGACGGCTACAGGTACAGGCCGATACTCGTCCCGTCGCGTTCCTTGATTTCCACCGCAGGGTTCTCGTCCTTCAGCGGACGCTTGAACATGAAGAACAGTGAGCCATCGGCGAGTGTCGTCACCCCTACGCACTCGAAGCCAAGATGCGAGAGGTCGCTGATCGCCTCCATCTGCCGCGGCCCCTTCGACCGGAAGGGCTCCCACCGTCTGCCTCTCAGATCGTCACGCCTGAATGTCAGCGATACGTGTTCCCACATGCGCAGAGCCTCCGCTTACGTATCTACCCGCGCCACTGATGGTAAAACACGACCGAAGACGAGGGTGAGGGTCACACCCGACGCCACAACCACTGTCCAGACCGGCTGTCGTCGCACCGTTGCATGCTGCCCAATCGGAGACGCTGACGCGCGAGGGCAGGTCGACGTGACCCGATTTCTGCTACGACTGCGCGGCCGTTCGCATCGTTGCGGACCCTCTGGAGGACTGGAAGATGACACTGACCGGAAAGCTCGATGAGCTCGCGGACGGGAGCCGGTGGGACTTCTCGGACCTTCGCGCACTGTTCGTCAACTGCACGCTCAAGAAGTCGCCCGAGCTATCGAACACGCAGGGCCTCGCCGACCTCGCGATCTCCATCATGGAGAAGAACGGCGTGACCGTCGACGTGGTTCGCGCCGTCGATCACGAAATCGCAACCGGCGTGTACGCCGACATGACGGAACACGGTTGGGATCGCGACGACTGGCCTCGGATCCACGAGCAGGTGATGGCCGCCGACATTCTCGTGCTCTGCACGCCGATCTGGCTCGGTGAGAAGTCGTCGATCTGCACGAGAGTGATCGAACGCCTGTACGGCAACTCCCACCTCCTGAACGACGCGGGCCAATACGCGTACTACGGCCGGGTCGGTGGCTGCCTCGTCACCGGCAACGAGGACGGCGTGAAGCACTGCGCGATGAACGTTCTCTATTCGCTCCAGCACCTCGGCTACGTCATCCCGCCGCAGGCCGACGCGGGCTGGATCGGCGAGGCGGGTCCCGGCCCGAGCTACCTCGACCCGGGCTCGGGCGGACCCGAGAACGACTTTACGAACCGCAACACCACCTTCATGACCTGGAACCTGCTCCACCTGGCGCGCATGCTCAAGGACGCGGGCGGGGTTCCCGCGCACGGCAATCAACGCTCGGAATGGGACGCCGGCTGTCGATTCGACTTCGCCAACCCCGACTACCGCTAACCGGCGGCGATTGACCTGGCTACGGTCTGCCGGGTGGAACCAATTGCAGCCCTGACTCGCGCCACCGCGGGATACCAGCGACGGCTCGCCGCGGTCGGCACGGGTCAATGGGGCCTGCAATCAGTTTGCGTTGGCTGGACCGTGAAGGATGTCGCCGATCACGTACTCGGCGGAAATCGCTTCGCTGTCCCACTCGCAGGCGGCGCGAGTGCCGACGACGCGTTGACGCAGGCTCTGGCCTCGAGGTTCGACGGAGACCCGCTCGCCGATTTCGTCGAGAGCGCCCGGTCCCAGGTCGAAGCATTCAGCCGCCCCGGCGCTCTAAACGCGATCGTGCATCACCCCAACGGCGATATCAGTGGTCAGACGTTCCTCTACTACCGCGTCGGTGACCTTCTCCTGCACGGCTGGGACATTGCCCGCTCGACCGACGGCGATGACCAACTCGACGACGAGCTGATTCCCGACGTGTGGCGCGAGTACCAACCCTTGCTTGCCGCGTCGAGCGGGGCGTTCGGTGCGGGTCCGTCGGGCGACGTGCCCGACGACGCGCCCCTTGCGCTACGCCTCCTCGACCTCACGGGACGAGCGGCCTGACCGCGCGTTCAGCTCAGTACGGGTTGCGGTCCCGCGGGACCGGCGCTATATTCATCCTAATGGGTGAATATAGCGCGGCCACGCTCGACCAGGTCTTCTCTGCGGTCTCGGACGGGACCCGCCGTGCCATTCTGGCCCGTCTCGCCGAGTCGGACGCTCGGGTCACGGACCTCGCCCGCGCGTTCCCGATCTCGCTCAACTCGACGTCGAAGCACATTCGGGTGCTCGAGAGCGCAGGCCTGGTGCGACGGAGAGTGCAGGGGCGCGAGCACTTCTTGAGCTTGGATGCGGCACCACTCGCCGACGCGGCCGGATGGATCGACCATTACCACGCGTTCTGGAGCGACCAGCTCGCTTCGCTCGACGCCTTTGTCGCCGGCCGCGACAACCCGGAGCGATCGTCGTGACCGACGAATACTCGGTCACCGTCCGCCGGGAGATCGCCGCCCGGGCCGAGGATCTCTTCGACGCGTGGTTGGACGCGCAAAGCCTCGGATCGTGGCTCAGGCCGTCGGGCATTCGGGAGACGCGTGCCGAAACCGATCCCCGTGTCGGCGGGATGTTCCGCATCGTCATGGTCGATGACGAATCCTCGCTCGTGCACGCCGGCACGTAGCGGGAGATCGACCGCCCGCGTCGTCTGGTCTTCACCTGGTCTTCGCCCGCGACCCGGTTCCGGGACTCGATCGTGACCGTGACCTTCGAACCGTCGTCGAACGGCTCAACGGTGGTCGAAATCCATCAGGTTGGGCTTCCGGACGAGGAAGCGCGGGCCTCGCATCACACGGGATGGTCCGACATCCTGCGTGAGCTCAGCGGCCGCATGTTGCACAAGAACACTCGATAGGAGCTCGCCATGAACACACCCCCGATCGTGTCGCCCGAGGAGTGGGAGGCTGCCCGCCTGCAACTGCTCGTGAAGGAAAAGGAGTTGACCCGCGCCCGTGACGCGCTGGCCGCCGAGCGCCGCCGGATGCCGTGGCAGGCAGTGGAGAAGGAGCACGAGTTCGAGGGGCCCCAGGGCAAGGCGAGCCTGCTCGAACTCTTCGAGGGCCGCCGTCAGCTGATCGTCTACCGCGCCTTCTTCGAACCCGGCGTGACCGGCTGGCCCGAGCATGCGTGCATCGGTTGCTCCATGGTGGCCGACCAGGTCGCGCATGTCGCCCATCTGCATGCCCGCGACACCACGCTCGTGTTCGCCTCGCGCTCGCCGCAGGCGGATATCGAGCGCGTGAAGGCGCGGATGGGCTGGGAGATGCCCTGGTACACGATGACCGACGACTTCGACGCCGACTTCGGCGTGGACGAGTGGCACGGCACGAACGCGTTCATCCGCGACGGCGACCGCGTGTTCCGCACCTACCTCATCAACGCCCGCGGCGACGAGGCGATGGGAAGCAGCTGGAGCTACCTCGACATCACTGCGCTCGGGCGCCAAGAAGAGTGGGAGGACTCGCCCGAGGGCTACCCCCAGACCCCGCCGTACCAATGGTGGAACTGGCACGACGAACCACGCGGGACGGTTTCGTAGACCGTGTCGGCTCCGGAGTTGGCGGAGGGCGCCGCCGGGGAATCACCTGATCGCGGAGTTTCTGCGGCTGATCCGGGAATTCGCTATTCGGGCGTGACGCCGAGTTACTCGGCGATGCGGCGGAGCATCGCCGGGTCGAGCTTGTGGTTGCGCAGCAGCATCTCCTGCGTGAGGAGCACGCCCAGGCGGCCGTCCTCGCTCCGGAGGGAACCGCTGTAGACGCCGCGCGAGCCGCTCGCCTTCAACGGCCAGAGCTCGAGCAGCATCCATGCGTCGGCCCGAATCGGCTCGTCGAACCACAGGCTGTGATCGATGCTCGGCCCGCCGGCGGAAAGGTTCGGAACCTCCACCTGTCCGAAGCCGGAGCCGAGGTCGGAGACGTAGGCGACCGCGCAGGCGTGCACGAGCGGGTCGTCGGAGCGGCGTCGACGAGCGCACCCAGAGCGAGTCGGAATGGCGAACCTGACCGTTGCCGATGCGCGTCGGCGTGACCTCGCGGACATCGACGAGGAACGGTGACGGACGCGACGGAAGCGTCGACGGGTCGACGCCACCGCGCGTCGGGACTGCGTCGAACGTCGCGCTTTCCTCGCGTGCGTGAAACGAAGCGATCATCGAGAAAATGACCTCGCCGTCCTGGACTGCTCGAACGTGACGGGCCGAGAACGAACCACCGTCGCGGTCGCGATCGACGTGCAGGATCACGGGACGGTCGACGCGTCCGGGCCTCAGGAAGTAGCCGTGGAGGGAGTGCGGCAATCGCTCCTCCGGCACGGTTGCTCCCGCGGCACGAAGGGCCTGCGCGGCGACCTGGCCGCCGTAGAGCGAAATGCGAGCGCCCGCGCCCTCCTCGTTCTCGCCCCGGAAGAGGTCGCGGTCGAGGACTTCGAGGTCGAGTAAGGCCGCCAGGCCGCGTTGCGACTTGCCTTCGTGGTTCGACGTCACGCGTACTCCCGTTCGGCCACCATTCCGCGCGGCTGACCATAACCTCGGCTCAGAGGAGGTTTCGCACCTCGAGCAACCGCTGCGCGTAGACCATCTCGCGTGGGTAGCGCGAGTGGCCTTCGATGGGTGGATAGTCGGGATCGCCGGGGTTCTTCTGCCTGGGGATCGGCACGTCGACGTCAACCTCTGCGTGGTCGTGGATCGTCACCGGTCCGCCGATCGGGTCGGTCTCGCGTGAGAGGTTGCGCCACGCGCCACCCATCCGGTCGCGCAGGATCCCGAGGGTCGGGTCCCCGAAGTACGACGGGAAGTACGTCGCGTAGAGACGAGCGAGCGGGCAGCCATAGGTGACGAGCCCGATGCCGTCGGTGTTGCCGAGCTGGAGGAGTGTGGCCGCGGCGATGATGGATCCCTGGCTGTGCGCCGAGAGGACGACCTTTTCCTGTCTGGCCGTGAACGTCGCGGGGTCATAACGCAGAAACGTTGCGCGCGCTGCGTATTCCGGCACGGTGCGTTCGGCGTAGCAGGGTGGCGCCCACGGATGCGCGCAGCGGGGCCAGAACGTCGCGAGGTCCCAGAGAATCCCGACCTGCCGGCGTTTGTCGGGACTGCGGTACGCGCGGATCATCGTCGCCAACAGCAAACCGGCGAACCCGACGATCAACCACGAGCCGGCAGACGCCATCCAGACTCGCCAGCCGAAACCGTTGTCGTCCTGCACGAACGCCCATCCGCCTTCGTCGCTGAGGTCGCCATACATCGCGAAGATCGTCGCCGCGGTCGCGGCGCCGAAGGCCAGGATCATGGCCGGTCCGACGAACTTGCCGGCGTGGTCGGTCAGGCGGGCGATGTCGCGCGTGCGCTGGACGGCGCGGTTGCGTTGTCGACGCGCGCGGGCGGCCGGCCCGTCAGCGGGATCGGCGACCTCGAACAGGGCAGGCGGCTCGGCCTCGGTGTACGACTCGGGATGGAGGACGCGCCATCCGAGCGGGATCCCGACCGCAAGGAGCAAGAGCACCAACAGTGCAGCTCCAACAAGGGTGCCGCGTGCCATCCACTGGAGCGCGTCGGGCGTGATGATCTGGTTGGTGCGCTTGACGATCTCGGTGCCGGCTCGGGCCGGTCCCATCAGGTCGGCGACGCGCATGATCACGCCGGCCGCGAACAGGCCGGCGACGACGAGGGCGAGCATGCAGAGCGCGGCCGACGTGAACCCCTTCAGACCGGGAGCCCGCGTCGAAGTTTTCCTCCAGGCCTGTGATCGCTTGTTCGTGAAAATGCCCATGATGAAGACGGCCAACACCAACACGAGCTGCGCCGCGAAGAGAAATGTCACGGTGCGCCCCACCACGGGGAGCTCCTCGGGCAGATTCGTTCTGAGCTTCGCGCACCACATGCCTGCCAACGTGGCGACAAGGAGCGCGCCGGCCGCGAGGAGCAGGATGTAGGTCGCCTGCCGGCGCCGGGTCGACGTGCCGAGCGCGGTGAAGAGCACGACCACCGTCAGTACCAGCAACGCGAGCCCGAGCATGACCTCGGGGAACCACATCGAAGCGTGGCGCCGGTGCGTGGCGACCCAGGCGCCGGCGACCAGCGCGGTGAGTGCGGCGAAGCTGGCGGCGACGTGCAGGTGCCGGAGCATCTCCGTGCGCTCCCGACCATCCCAGAATGCCGGATCGTCGAACGGCGTGCGTGCATCGTCAGCGCGCACGAGAGGGTTCGTACCGGGTGGCACCTTGTCCTCGGGCTTCAGTACGGGGAGCGACGAGCCCGGCGCGTACGACTCGTAGCGCTGCCACGACTTGCTCGCGAACTTCCATACCAGGGCAATGAACAGGATCGGGACGAGCATCGTCACTACGATGTGCTTCGCCGGCGTGTTGTCGAAATGCCAGAACAGGAAGTGCGTGTAGGACGGGTGGCGGGTACAGAGCCCTTCCGGGCTCTCGGGATGCGCGTTGCCGCACTGCCATCCGACGACGTCGACCGCGGAGATGTACACGGCGAACACGAATGTGAAGGTCAAGGACAGGGCGAGGAGGCGTATGAGCGCGCCTTCGATGCCTCGCGCGATCCCGCGCCGGTCACCGGGCTTGGTCCGCCCCGGCATGTGGGCCGCCGCGGCCGCGTTCACGAGCGCGAACGGAGCGAGGAGCAGCCAGCCCGCCGCCTTCGCCGCGCCCGAGGTCAACCCTCCCCAGCGGTATCCCTCGAGCACGACATCGAGCTCCGCGACGGTGCCGTCCTTCTTCGGCGCGGTGTAGTGCTGAAGGATCTCGGGATCGGGGACCTCGCCGCGGTGCCAGAAGCCGGCGTCGTCGTCGCCCGCGACGCGGCGTACGACGCTGACATCGAGCATCGACACGACCGGAGTCCCGCTCACCCCGTGGATACGCAGCTCGACCGTCTTGGGCACCTGATCGTTCGATGTGGTCATCGGATCCCCCGAGCGGCGTCCACGTCGTTGTCGGGAAGATCGTAGACGAGGCATTCCTTTCCCGGGAATATTCGGCACCCGACATCGGCATTTTAGCCGATAACGACACGATCCATAGGGCATTCATTGCGACTCCCGGGCGCGAGACCGCGCTCCTACCGGCAGCCGCGGGTGGCGAGTGTGACCGGACCCGCGAGCGGGGTCCGGTCACTGTGCTCGTCAGTCTCGGTCGTCGTCGTGAGACCCCACGACGGTGATCACACCCGACATAGGCGTGCCGAAGTTGCCGTTGGTGTCTTGGATCCCGCCATCGGGCCCGGGCGCGACCGGTTGATTGTCGCCGTCGAGGTGCGCGTGGAACCGGCAGTAGTACACGAACGTGCCCGCGTGACGGAACTGCGCGCGGAACGTGCCCGCCTGGCCGTTGTTCGCGTCAGTACCGGTGATGACGTGATCCAGACCGCGGTGCCCGGCATCGTTGAACGCGTTGTCGCTGACCACGGTGTGATCGTCGGTGTCGTTGTTCACCCACGTGACCGTGTCTCCGGCGCGAATTGTCAGATGGAAGGGCAAGAACTTGTCCGACTCCGGAATGTTCACCGTGCGGTTCCGGCCGTGGTGCTCGCGGTCGTGGCTTCGTCGTGACGAGGCGCCACCAGGCGCCGAAGAGACCACGGCGAAGGTGATCGCAAGGCTGGTCAGGAGTCCGAAGGCCACGACCGATCGGGGAACGAATCGTCGCATGACACACCCACTTTCATGCTCGATGGCTCGAGTCGCGCCGCCATGACGCGGCTGTCGCAAAACGCGACCGCTTGCTTACGTGGGCGATGACGGTGCGGTTCAGCAACCACGCGGCCGGGTATGCCTGCTACGTCTCGCCGAAAGGCAGGAGAGCAAGCCCGTCGGGTGTCTCGGACCCTTGTGTCCGCATTGTGACCGGTGGCGGGTGGGAATGCTCAACCCGTAGGAACGCGAGGGGCGAGGCCACGTAACGTGCGGCTGACTTGCCGGTGCCGAGGGGGAAGGTGCCGAGGGGGAAGGGGTGGCATGAGCGATTTCGGCGGGAAGCGGTCGTGGCGTCGGGCCTTGATCGCGGCTGTCGTCGCGGCGACCGGGGCGTTGGGGTTGCTCGGCGTGCCAGCCCACGAAGCGTTCGCCGCACCGTCGACGACGCGGGTGAGTGTGACGAATGCCGGAGCCCAGTCTTCGGGTGGTGCGAACGACGCGCCCGCAATCTCCTCCGACGGCCGTTACGTCGCGTTCGCTTCGCTCTCGACGAACCTCGTTCCCGGTGACACTAACGCGGTCTCCGACGTGTTCGTGCGTGACAGCGTCGGCGGCACGACGACGCGGGTGAGTGTCAGCGGTGCCGGTGCCCAGTCCAACGGCATCTCGGACCAGCCCGCGATCAGCGGGGACGGTCGTTACATCGCGTTTCGTAGCAGCGCGAGCAACCTGGTCGCGAGCGATACGAACGGCCACTACGACGTGTTCGTGCGCGACATCGTGGCCGGTACGACGACGCGGGTCAGCGTCTCCACGTCGGGCACCGAGGGCAACGACGATTCCGCGCAGCCGGCTTTGAGCGCGGACGGCCGGTACGTCGTGTTCCAGAGCTTTGCCAACAATCTCATCGCCGCCGACCTCCGCGGCAAGGCCGACATCTTCTTGCGCGACCAAACCCAGAACACGACGGAGCGGGTGAGCCTGTCGTACAACGACGGATCTCCCGCGGGACAGAGCCTGTGGCCCTCGGTGAGCGCCGACGGCCGGTTCGTGGCGTATTCCTCCACTGCGTTCAACATCACGTTGAACTCCTTCACGTCCGTCGGCGAGATATACGTGCGTGACCGTGTGAGCAACACGAACCTCGCGATGTCGATCGGCACCGACAACAAGCCGGGCGATCTGGAGTCGCGGAAGCCGCGTATCAGCTCGGACGGGACGACCGTCGTATGGCGTTCGCTCGCGACGAATCTGGTCGGCGGCGACACGAACGGCAAAGCCGACATCTTCGTCCGCAACGTTACCGGCGGACCGATCTCGCGGATCAAAGGCGTCGCCGGCGCGCAAGCCAACGGTGACAGCGACGAGCCGACGATCGATGCGACCGGTCGGATGATCGCGTTTCGGAGCGCCGCGACGAACTTGGTTCCCGGTGACACCAACGGGGTCGACGACACAGTCGTCGTCGACCGCCAGCAGGCGACGTTGGTGCGTGCGAACCTCTCGTCGGCGGGCGCGCAGGCCACGGCCCTCAGCATGCACGCGGCGATCAGTGCCACCGGTCAGAAGGTGGCCTTCCGTACCACGGCCAAGCTCGTGCCCGCCGATACGAACACCCTCTTTGACATCTACGTGCGCGACCTCGACACGTTGCCGAATCCCGATCTCCGCACGACGATGACCGCGACGCCCAACCCCGCGACGGCCGGTCACAATGTCACGCACGCGGTCGCCGTCACCAACAACGGAACCGCCGCGACCACCGCGACGACGCTCACCGTTCCGGTGCCGGCGAATGCGGGCTTCGTCTCGGCCACGGCAACCGGTGGTGCGTGCACGTTTGCGGGCGGGACGGTCACCTGTCCGCTCGGCGCCCTGGGCATAGGAGCCTCCGCGAGCGCGCACGTCGTGCTGACCGGCGCGTCCGTCGGTTCGCTCGACGTGACCGCGACCGCGAATGCTCCGCAGGCCGACCTCAACCCGGCCGACAACCGCGCGACGACAAATGCGAACGTCACCCTGCCCGACCTCGTCGTGACCGCGGCGGTCGCGGCGGACCCGGTCGACCCCGCCGACAACGTGGTGGCCACCGCGGTCGTCACCAACAGCGGGCTGGTCGCCGCGACCGGCTCGACGCTCAGTCTCGCCGTCCCCTCCGGTGTGACCGTCGTCGACGCCAACGTCGGAGGGACACCGTGCGCGTCGGGGTCGAACGTCGTCTGCACGTTGGGGACGCTGGCGCCGAGCGCGTCGGCGACCGCGACGGTCACACTCAGCTCGCCCGAGCAGACAGTCGTCTTGCCCTTCTCCGCGGCTGCCGGCGATCCCGACCTGAACCCGGCTGACAACAGTGCGAGCACGAGCGCGGTCGTCGGTCGTCCCGACCTGACCGTCGCGTTGAGCCAGTCGGCCAACCCGGTTCCGTTCGGCGCCGACGTTACCTACACCGCCGACGTGACCAACAACGGCACCGCCGACGCGACTGCACCGCACGTCACACTCACGCGCCCTTCGGGAACGCAGAGCCAGAGCGCGGGCGGACCGGGTTCGTGCACGGTGTCGACGACTGGAGCTGATTGCCAGCTCGGAGTGATCGCGATCGGCCAAACCGCGACCGCGACGTACGTCGTCAAGAACGTCGGCGGTGGCACCACGTCGACCACCGCGACCGCGACGCCGACGGGGCAGACGGATGGCAACGCCGCCGACAACAGCGTGACCCTCTTCACCACGCTGCTCGCCTCCTCGGCGCCCGACCTGGGCGTCTCGTTGCAGCTGGGGCCCGACCCGTCGCCGCTCGCCGATCCTCTTACCGCGACGGTCACGATCACCAACACGGGAAGCGCGCCGGCCGGAACGAGCACCGCCCGGATGGCGCACCCGGCCAACGCGACGATCACTGCCGCGGTCCTCGACAATGCAACGCCGTGCACCCTGTCCGGGACGGGAGCCGTGTGCCGGTTCGGAACCGTCGCGGTCGGAGTGGTGCGGACGGCAACCTTGACGCTGCATCCGACGAGCGAGGGGACGGTCACCGCGGTCGCGACGGGCTCGACGGCCGGCAACGACCAGAACGCGGCGAACGACACCGCGTCGGCCGCGGTGGTCGTCGGGGCTCCGGATCTCGTTCCGTCGTTGACGCCGACACCTTCGACGGTCTTGTTGGGCTCGACCTCGGACGTGCAGGTGCAGGTCTCGAACGCCGGGACCGCTTCGGCGCTCGACGCCCGCGTCCACGTCCCGCTGCCCGCGGGCGCGGCGCTGATCTCGTCGAGCGGTACCGGCTGTAGCGAGTCGGCCGGCGCGGTTGATTGCGACTTCGGCGCGTTGTCGGTGGGCGCGTCCGCGGTTGCGCATCTGGTCTTGCAGCCCGCCGCGCGCGGACAGCTCACTGTCAACGCGACGGCGTCGCTCGGGGGAGGCCAGGCCGACCGCAATTCGAGCAACGACACCGCGGGTACGCAGATCACCACGATCGCTCCGGATCTCGCACTCGGGCTCTCGACCGGCGCCGCCGGAGTCGCGCTCGGCGGCACGATCACCTACACGGCATCGGTCACCAACAACGGCGATGCGTCTGGGTCGGGTGCCGTGGTCACCCTTCCGCTGCCGGGAACCGCGACCTTCACCTCGGGCAGCTCGTCGAACGGGGCGTGCACCTCCGACGCGGTTACCGTGACGTGCCCGCTCGGTGACGTCAACCCGAGCGCGTCGATCGTGGCCACGATCGTCGTCACCCCGCAAGATCGCGGACCGCACTCGACGACCGCGGCGGTCTCGTCGGCGACACCCGACGCGCAGCCCGCCGACAACTCGGCTTCTGCGAGCGAAATGGTGACGGCGCCCGACGACGCGATCTCGATCACGAACGCCGACAACTACGTCACCGTGGGACTGACCGTGAAGTACACGGTCCGGGTCGTCAACAACGGAAATGACCCTTCGCTCAACACCGTCGTGACGCTGCCGGCTCCGAGCGGCGCCACGATCACGCTCACCACGGTGACGGGTGGTGCGGCCAACGGAACGTGCAGTGGGACCGATCCCGCGGTGTGCAATCTCGGGACGATCTCGACGGGCACGACCAGGGTCATCACCGTGACCATGCAGGCCAACGCCGAGCAGTTCCTCGCGATCTCAGCGCACGTCGACACCAGCCCCGGGGTCGACGACACCGCCGTCGACAACGATGCGACGAGCCTGATCAAGGCCACCACGGTGTCGGAGACCGCCGACCAGACGTGGCAGACGAACGGCAAGGTCGACGACATCGTCAAGGTCGGCCCGACCATCTACATGACCGGTGAGTTCACCAGTATGCGCCCGCCGCGAGTTGCGGTAGGTGTGGGAGAGGTCGCGCGACTGCACGGCGGGTCGGTGGATCTGTCGACGGGGAACCTCGGCACCTGGAATCCCCAGTTCGACGACGACGTGACCACCATGGTGTTGTCACCGAACGGGCAGACCATCTACATCGGCGGCTACTTCCATCACGTCGGCACCACCGTGCGCAATCACGCGGCCGCCTTCAACGCGACCACTGGTGCGCTCCTGGCGTGGAACCCGAATCTCGATGCTCCCGTGCACTCCTTGGCGATATCGCAAGACGGCGCGTTCCTCTACGCCGGCGGCAGCTTCCAAAACGTCAACGGCGTGACACGGCCGTGGGCGGCCAAGATCAGCGCGGCCACCGGTTTGCTCGTGCCCGCCTTCGCGCCCGCTATCAGCTACCCCGAGTTCCCGAGCTTGACGAGGGTGCGCGCGGTGGCGGTGTCGCTCGACGGCGCGTCGATCTACCTCGGTGGCGTGTTCTCCCTCGTGAACGGGCAGACGCACCAGTCGGTCGTGAAGGTCGATGCGGTGACCGGGGCGCCCGACGGCTCGTGGGACCCGGACATGATGAAGAAGATCAACAAAAACACCAGCCAGGTGTACGTGATCGTCCCGACCGCTGACAAGATCTTCCTCTGCGGCGACTTCTACTCGCTCGGTGGTCTCGCGTCGTCGAACCTCGCGGCGGTCGACCCCGGCAACGGCCACCTCAACACCACCTGGTGGAACGAGACCGATGGGGCGGTGAACGTGTGCGCGGTATCGGGTACGCGCCTGTATGTCGGCGGGCACTTCGACTGGGTCGGCGGAAAGAACGCCGATATCGCCCACCCGAACCCGGGCCAACCCCTGACCGGTGTCATTCGCCACCACCTCGCGTCGTTCTCCCTGGCGCCGGTCGGCGCCCCGGTCGGCGGCGAGACCACGCTCTGGCAACCCGACGCCAACACTCCCACCGGCGTCTACGCGTTGACGATCGTGCCCGGCTACGTCCTGACCGGCGGCGACTTCACCAAGACCGGCCACTACCTCCCGCAGCAGGGCTACGCGCAATTCCCCGGCAATCCCTAGGCATGGATCGGCTCTCGGCGCAGATCGGCCATAGGCATTGATCGGCGCGATCCGCGATACACCGGGGATGGCGCGCCGTCGCGCGGGCGAAGAGGAACGATGCAGCCCGGAATTCGTCGCACTCGCCGCGCGGTCGCGGTCGTCGTCCTGGTCGCGAGCATGTGGAGTGTCCAGGCGGCCGACGTGGGCGCCGCAACGCCGGTCCCGCCTTGCGGACATCCGGTTCTCGTGCTGGCCGCCATGCCGCTGGAGCTCTATCCACTGATCCAGCGCGCCTCGGTCCATCCAGTCCGCGTCGTCCACGTGAACGAGCGCACCTTCTACGTCGGACGGCTCGCGGGCAATGACGTCGTGCTCGCGATGACCGGGATCGATCTCGGCAACGCCGCGGAGACCGCGACCGCGGCGTTCGAGCACCTCCGGTGTCCGTTCACGGGCGCGGCTTCTCCGGGGTTGCCGGGAGCAAGTCGTTCATCGGCGACGTGAATGTTCCGCAGCGTTGGACCATCGCCAAGGGCGCGTCGTGGCTCGCGGCCACCCCCAAGATGTTGGCGACGGCCGGCGCACTGCGGGGCAGCCAAGCGGTCATGCTCGCGCGCGACGTCCCGGTCGGCGACGCCGCGTGCGCATGTGCCGGGGTCGACGCGGCCACGCCGGTCCACCTCCCGTACGTGCCGCAGCTGCGAGTAGGCGGGAGCGGAACGAGCGCGCCCACCGATGCCTCCAACTTCGCCGCGAACGCGCCGTCGCTCGCCGATACCGGTTTCTTCGAGGCACTCCCGGGACCACCCGACCCGACCACGACGACGATGGACGCCCAGGACATGGAGACCGCGGCCGTCGCGAGGGTGGCGCGCAGATACCACGTCCCGTTCCTCGGCATCCGCGCCGTCTCCGACGGACAGGGCGATCCGCTGAACCTCCCGGGGTTCCCGTGGCAGTTCTTCGTGTATCGCCAGCTAGCCGGCAACAACGCGGCCACAGTCACGATGGCCTTCTTGAGCGCCTGGGCCACGAAGGGCCGGCCCGTCCAGGCGCAACGAGTCGTGCGGCTCATCCGTGGTGTCGCGATCGCGGGTCGCGGCGCGGGACTCGGCACCCTCGGTGTTGTTGAGCCACCGCTCCAACGCGGCCGTCGACCAGAACAGCCCGACCGCCCCTGCGGCCACCGAGCCGACGATCGCCACCACCCAGATTGCGAGGCTGAAGGCACTGTCGAGACTCATCGGGGTGGTCTTGCCCGCGCTCCGTCTTGTTGAAACAAGCTCGCCCGGACCGCCCTCAGAGACCGGCGAGCGCGTTCGTGACCCGAGCGATGCTACGCAGCCCCGGCGTCCCGGTAGACGAACACACAGGTGCCGAAGCGTACGGTTATCGCGTGCGCCCTCATTCCGATCGCGACGAGGCTCGCCGGGCGGTCGCGGCCCGGGGGCTCACTCCCGACGCGGTGGCTCACCTCACGCGTGATGCGCTGGGAACCATCGACTTCGCCGCGCTGGCTCCGGTGAAGAAGCTGCTCAAGCAGTTCTTCTCGGACGAGTCGTGGACCTCGGACGAAGATGATGCGCTCGCGAAGCTCGTTGGCCCCGGCGACGGCTGGTGGCGACACGCGGTCGACGACGACCTCGGGTTGGAGTTCGGCTGGGGCGACGGCGCGTTCCGTATGGAGGTCGTACAGACGGACTTCCGCGGCGCCACGTTCGCCGGGCCCGTGGTTCCCGAGGCGACACCGAATCCGCGCACGATCCGGTTCATCACACCTCCGATCCATGAGGGACCGAGCCGTTGGTACGAGTCGGCGGCGGGCGTGGACGATCCCCGCGTGGCGCGGCTGTTCGCCGGATTCGACGATGTTGCCAACGTGCTCGTCGGCCCCGACTTCGTCGCCGTCGGCCTCCGCAAGGCCGATCGGTGGGAACCGCTGCTCGACACCATCTTGCGCGCCGTCACGACGGAGTTCGCCTCGATCGTTGCGGATCCCGAGCCGGTCGACGACCTCGGAGAGTCGAGCCGCGAGGCCTCGGTGTCGCGCGCGGGGCCCGCGCGGGGCGGAGGTGCGCTCGAACGAGCGTGGAACGACCTGGGTTCGCTCCGCCCCGTTGACCCCGTCGACCTCGACCGCATCCTTGCCGCCGCGACGTCGAGCGACGGCGCTGTTCGTCAGGTCGCGGCGCGCCTCCTCGTGGATGCGGACCCCGACGTCGCGGCATCGGCGTGGGGTTCCCTGCTCGGCGACCCGAGCCGCGGCGTCCGGCGGGCGACAGTGGACGCCGTCGTCGATGCCGAGCGCCCGGCACTGCGTCCGCTCCTGGAGCGTGCCCTGGCCGACACCGACGCGTGGACGCGCTGGAAGGCACTGCGCGGCCTCGTCGATCTCGGCGTCGAGCCCAGCCGGGCGGCCGTGGTGCCGCTCGCCGGTGACGCCGACTTCCGGGTCCGGCTCGAGGCTGCCCGCGCGCTGACCGGCCCCGAGGACGGATGATTCGGGCGGTCTCGCGTTGCGTCGATTTGGCGTCCCTGTTCAACTGCGACCCATGGCGTGGAACATCGCAGATCTCACCGAGCACGTGGTCGATACCGTCCCCGATCGCGTCGCACTGATCGTCGCCGACGAGCCGCGCACGTACGCGCAGCTCGAGGAGCGGGCGAACCGCTTCGCACACCATCTTGCGGCGCAGGGCATCGGGCCCGGCGACCACGTCGGGATCTACGGGTTCAACAGTCACGCGTTCGTCGAGACGATCCTCGCGGCCTACAAGCTCCGCGCGGTTCCGGTGAATGTCAACTATCGCTACGTCGAAGCCGAGCTCCGCTACCTCTTCGAGAACGCCGATCTGGTCGCGCTCGTGCACGACGCGCAATTCGCGCCGCGCATCGCGTCGGTGCGTGATGCGCTGCCTCTGCTTCGCCACCTCATAGCCATCGACGACGGATCGGGTGAGGACGTCTCCGCTACCGGTTCGCTCTCCTACGACGACGCGTTGGAAAGCGGAAGCCCGGCGCGTGACTTCGGCGCGCGTTCCGACGACGACATCTACATCCTCTACACCGGCGGCACCACGGGCATGCCGAAAGGGGTCGTGTGGAGGCAGGAAGACGTGCTCTGCGTGCTCGGGGGTTTGGTCAATTTCGAGACCGGTATACGAGTGCAGGACGAGTGGGAGTTCGCGAAGGCGGCCGGCGGGGCGCCGGAAGACGGCGGCCTCGGAATCGTGATTGCCCCGCTCATGCACGGCGCCGCGCAATGGACGGTCATCAACGGGTTGATCAACGGGCGCACGACCGTGCTGATGCCGAAGTTCGATCCGCACGACGTCTGGCGTGCGGTCGCGCGGTACGGGATCACCACCCTGGGGATCACCGGCGACGCGATGGGGCGACCACTCATCGAGGCGCTCGACGAGGGCGGGTACGACGCCTCGTCACTCGCCGTCGTCGCGTCGACCGCGGCGGTGTTCAGCGCCACGGTGAAGGAGCAGTTCCACGACCGCTTCCCGGACCTCGTCATTGCCGACGCGGTCGGCTCGACCGAGACGGGCTACAACGGCGTCCGGGTGATCACGAAGGGCGGTCACGAGAAGCCGGGGCTGCCGACCGTTCGCATGGGACCGGACACGGTCGTTCTCGACGACGACATGAACATGGTGGAGCCCGGGTCCGGCGTGGTCGGGCGCATGGCGCGCGGCGGGAACGTACCCCTGCGGTACCACAAGGACCCCGAGAAATCGGCCGCGACCTTTGTGATCGTCAACGGTCGCCGGTTCTCGATCTCGGGAGATTCCGCGATCGTCGAGGCCGACGGCACGATGACCCTTCTCGGACGCGGGTCGGTATGCATCAACTCCGGGGGTGAGAAGATCTATCCCGAAGAAGTGGAAGCCGCCCTGAAGGCGCACGGCTCCGTGTTCGACGCGGTCGTGGTCGGCGTGCCCAGCGAACGCTGGGGTGAGCAGGTCGCGGCGGTGATCGAGGTTCGGCCCGATCACGCCGTGACCCTCGAGGAGCTCGACGCGCATTGTCGAATCCACGTCGCCGGCTACAAGGTTCCGCGCGAAGTCCACTTCGTCGCGAAGATCGAGCGGTCGCCGAGTGGTAAGCCGGACTATCGCTGGGCGAAGACGGTTGCGCTGGCGGCGCGGTGAGGCGCGGGTCCTACTCCCAGATCCGTTCCGGTTGACACTCGATCGTCAACTGCGTTGTCACGTCGAGCGCGGGAGTTTGGGGCAGGCGTAGCACCATGACCCCGCGCTGTTCGGGCGTCGGCACCACTTCGTGGTCACGACGTCCGGCCAAGGGTCCCCGCCAGACTTCCCACCCCAACCGTTCGTAGAAGCCGGGGATATCCGTCTGGAGACAACCGATCTCGTAGTCGTCGATCGCCGCGGCCAGTCGAGCCATCACCGCGCTCGCGTGGCCCAGGCCTTGGTGCTCGGGCCGGGTCGAGACGGCATCGACGTAGGCGGTTTGGAGGACGGGATAGCCGGCGGGCTGGGCCCACCGCGTCGTCGCGACCGCATGACTCACCAACTCCTGATCCCGGAAGGCGAGGACATGCCGTCCGCCCGATGGGATGTGGATGAAGAGATTGTGGAAGTCGTCGTTCTCGTGGGCCGCGATGCACACGTCGATGACCGAGGCGCGTTGCGCGGCGGTCAGATCTTCCGTGGCTACGACGATGACGCTCTGGTCGGGCTCGTTCAGCCCTTGTCGCATGGAGTCCCGCGTAGCGCTTGTGCGACGCGTACTTCGCCGACATCGACGTTGCGCAGCTCGATCCAGCCCCGGGCGTCGGCAGTTGCACATCCGTCTCCGCGCACGGCCCAGTGCGGCGAGGCATGGATGTGGATCCTCACGGTTCCGGGGCGCAGAACCTTTACCGTGAAGCTGTCGGCAGTGATCGATACGAGTTGCGCCGGTCCGTCGACGAGTCCGCGGTACCCGGCAACGCGCCACACCCGCCAGTGCGCGTTTCCCCACACCGGCTCGAGGTAGGGCAGCCCGCGTTCGAGGAGCTTCGCTTCGACGGTTGAGGACGAGTCGAGTTGCGTGTCGGGCAAGGCGACGAATTCGACGCCGTTCTCGGACAACCACGCCCGGTAGCGGGCCGCGGTGAGCGTCCCGTCGTAGAACTGTCCGTTGTATGCGTAGTCGAGTTGGCGTTCCCAGCCGCGCGCCAGCGACAGGCGCGGTGCGACGTATGCCGTCTCCCAATGTCGCAGCGTGGCCGCGATCTCGAGCCGGCCGAACGTGTGGGGCTGCGACGCCAGGTACTGCACCAACGGCTGGTAGTACGCGCGCTGCGTCGATGGGTCGTTCGGTGCCCGAGTGATCGTGTCGACCGTCGGAAACCATTGCCAGAACAGCAGCGGGAGCGCGATCGCCGCGACGACCCAGCGCCGGTGTTCCCAGAGCACGCAAGCGAGGAGCGGTCCGGCGACGTACTGATTGAGACGACTGACGTTGCCGCCGAGTGGCGACGCGAAGAGATACGTGCCGGTCAACACGACGCCGTAGAGGCCCGCGCCCCACCGCAGGCCGCGGTAGCGGTCGGGGAGGAGGAGGCAGAAGAGCACGCACAGCCCGACATCGCACGCGAACGCCCACAACTCGTAGGGCTGGGTGCCCGGACTCGGGAACGCGATCGCGATCATCAGGACCGGCGCGATGGCCAGAACGCCGACGAGCCACGCGGCCGCGCGTTCGGATGACCGCGCGAATCCCCACGCTCCACCCGCGATGGCGAGGAACAAACCCGCGACCGGACTCGCGAGCGCGCACAGCAACGCGCACGCGGCCGCGAGCCATACCCGTTTTCGTTGCAGCGCGAGGAGCGCACCGAGCGCGAACGTCAGCCCGAAGGCGAAGGTCACGCGTCCGACGACGAGATTCGTGACCGTGCTCGTGGCAAACCAGAGCGAACCCACCAACGCCGACGCCCCGAATGCGTAATGGACCAAGCGGTGGAAGAGGAATGCCGACGCGACACCGCACGCGGCGCCGAGTGCTACCGGGCCGGTCAGGGCACCGAGGACGGGTGAGAGCACGCTGTAGTCGAGCGTCGGGTGGCCCGCGAACCATTGACTGTCCCACAGGACGAATCCGTCGCGCCGGAACAGCTCGACTCGGAAGAGCTGCGCGGGGAGATCAGAGCCCCGCCAATCCATCACCACGACGAGGAGCCCGAGCGCGGCCGCGATCGCGCCCGCCGTACTGGCGCCGGCCCAGTCCGCGCGCCGGGACCCCGAATGGATTTCGCGTGATGCAGTCATCGTGGCGCCGCCCCAGTCGTGCAGCCACGCCACACTACGCCGTCAGGGCCCGGCGCTCTCTGCTCCGCCGTCATGACCGTGCGACCCTCTCGAGTTGGTCGATGTCACGGCGAAGTTCTTGCCGAGCGAGATATGCACCTCCGAGCCGTCGGTCTTCGTGATCTCGGCCTCGTAGGTTCCGTCGGAGCGTTGCTCAGTCTTGCTGACGGTTCCCGGGGCCGCGGCGAGCGCCGCCGCCTTGATCCTGTCGGCCGTTGCACCGGTGACCACGGTCTCATTGCCGTGCCCGCTTCGGTCGTGGCCGCCGTATTCCGCCGCACCGACCTTCTCAGCAGCCTCGCGCTCTGCGGACTCGGAACTCTCGTGGGCCGAATTCTCGTTGCCCCGGAACTTGGTCGTCGTCGAGGTAGCCGTGGCTCCCGTCGGTCCGGCGGTCGTCGACGACGGACTCGTCGCGGCTCCCGCGATGGCGAATCCGCCGACGGCCGCACCGGCGGCGATGGCGGTCGTGACGAGCCAGCGACGCGTGTTCATCCGAGGTCTTTGCATGGGGTTGCTCCAAAAGCGGGGGGCCGGTGCCGATGCCAGCTGAGCAACGCGGCCTGGGAAACCCGTGGCAGCTCTTCAAGAATCACGCAAGATCGTCTGCTGCGGGCCCACTTCCGGCGCCGTCGTTCAGCACATATTCAGCGCGCGGTTCGTACGATGACCCGGCTCGGGTGCGAGCTGTTGCGGAGGGACGATGAAGATCCTCGTGGTCGAAGACGACAAGCGGCTCGCGGCGACCGTCAAGCGTGGCCTCGAGCAGGAGGGCTACGCGGTCGACGTTGCCCTGGACGGCACCGAGGGTCAGTGGATGGCGACGGAGCGGCAGTACGACGCCATCGTGCTCGACGTCATGCTTCCCGGCATCAACGGCTACCGCCTCTGCGCCGGCCTTCGGGAGGCGGGGAACTGGACGCCGATCCTGATGCTCACCGCCAAGCGCGGTGAATACGACGAAGCCGAGGCGCTCGACACCGGAGCCGACGACTTCTTGTCGAAACCCTTCTCCTTCGTCGTGCTCCTTGCGCGGCTGCGGGCGTTGGTACGTCGCGGCCGTGCCGAACGCCCCGCGGTCATCGATGTCGGCGACCTGCATCTCGATCCGGCCGCGCACCGTTGCCGGCGTGGCGAAACGGAGGTCGCGCTGAGCCCGCGCGAGTTCGCGGTGCTCGAGTACCTCGCGCGTCGCGCGGGTTCGGCCGTGAGCAAGCGCGAGCTGTTGGAACACGTGTGGGACTTCGCATTCGAGGGTGACGACAACATCGTCGAGGTCTACGTGCGCAGGCTCCGCCGCAAGATCGACGAGCCATTCCAACGGGCCACGATTCAGACTGTTCGCCATGCGGGCTACCGGGTCGACGCCGATGCGTAGATGGTTTGCGACCGTGCGGATCCGCACGACCGTGTTTGCCACGCTGGTCGTGACTGCGGCGCTCGTGACGGGCGCGGGCCTCCTCCTGGTCTTGCAGCAACGCTCGGTGGACGCGGGCGTCGAGCGCGGCGCGCGCAACCGCTCGGCTGACGTTGCGGCGCTCGCGAAGCGCGGAGCGCTGCCGGTGACGCTCACCGCGGCGAAAGAGGACGAAGCCTTCACGCAGGTCGTCGACGCGGCGGGCACTGTGATCGCGGCCAGTGAGAATCTTCGAGGCGACCGACCGGTTATCGACACGGGAGCCGGCCGCGGGGGAATCGTCGTCGTCACCCGCACGATCGCGCCGCTCGACGGCCATTTCCGGATAGTCGCTCGAACCGTCGAGACGCCGACCGGTCGGGTGACGGTGTACGCGGGGGACAGCCTCGAGACCGCGAAGGACGCGACCCAACACCTCGCGACGCTGTTGGGGATCGGCTTGCCGCTCCTCGTCGGCATCGTCGCGCTCACGACGTGGCGCGTCACCGGCCGGGCGCTGCGGCCCGTGGAGGCGATCCGCTCCGAAGTCGCAGCGATCGGCCAGGCCGACCTCCACCGGCGCGTGCCCGAGCCGCCCGCCCACGACGAGGTCGGGCGTCTGGCGCGAACGATGAACAAGATGCTGGCGAGATTGGACGACGCCGCGGATCGACAGCGCCGCTTCGTGTCCGACGCATCACACGAGTTGCAGAGCCCGCTCACGTCGCTGCGGGCGCGCTTCGAGGTGAACCTGACGTCGAAGCAGCAACCCGACTGGCGGGCCAGTGCCGTCGAGGGACTCGAAGAGGTCACCGAGATGCAGCGGCTGATCGACGACCTGCTCGCGCTCGCCCGCCTCGACGCCCGCCTCGAGCTGCCGGAACGGGTACCGGTCGACCTCGACGATCTCGTCCTGCGCGAGGCGGAGCGACTTCGGACGCGCGGTCGCGTCACGGTCGACATTCACAGAGTATCTGCGGGCCAGGTGCTCGGTGACCCCGGTCAGTTGCGACGAGCGGTCCGGAATGTTCTCGACAATGCTGAACGGCACGCGGCGCGGGAGGTCGCGGTGTCCGTACAGGAGCGCGGCGCCGTGATCGAGGTTCGCATCGTGGACGACGGCAGCGGCGTCGCCGTCGAAGATCGGGAACGCGTCTTCGAGCGGTTCGGCCGCATCGACGACGCGCGGACGCGCAATGGCAGCGGCACCGGTACCGGCCTGGGCTTGGCGATCACCCGCGAGATCGTCGAAGCGCACGGCGGTCGAGTAAGCCTCGAGGGCGGCGACGCCGGCGCGTGCTTCGTGCTCCGGCTTCCCGCGACCGACATCGCGTCCTGACGCGCGTTCAGCGCTCTGCAAGGTCGAGAGGCGTACACCCGTGTCATGCAGGTGTTGCCGGAGATCGTCGACTGGCTCCGCGTTCGTCGCTCGGGCCGCAAGCTTGTCGTGCTCGTCGCCATCACCGTCGGTACCTTCATGCTCCTGCGCGACGCCGGCACGCTGCGGTTGGCGCTGGCCTCGTTGCCGCACGCGAACCCGATCGGGCTCTTGCTCACCGGTGTGTTCGGCGCGCTGACGTATCCGGCGGCTGCCGTCGCGCTCACTGCCGCGTCGGGATGCCCGCTTCCGCTCGCGCGCACTGCTGCGGCGCAGCTCGCGGCGGCGTGCACCAACCGCATTGCGCCCGCCGGCATCGGGGGGATGGCGACCAACGTTCGTTACCTGGAAGGCAACGGCGTGCCGCGAAGCCAAGCGCTGACGGCGATCGGCATCACGTCGATTGCATCCTTCTGCGTCCACACGATCGCGATGATCGCCGCGCTTGCCCTCGTCCACCGCCCGGTCGGCGCGTTGATGTCGGCAACGCCGGCAATCCTCCCGGCGCCGGCGCTCCTGGCCGGGGTGATCGTCGCGACGGCCGTCGGGACCTTCGTCGCACGGCGATTCGGTACTCGCGCCAAGGTCGCGTTGCGGGAGTCGTGCGCGACGGTGGGCTCCATGTGCGCCGACCCCGGCCGGCTCGCGCGCATGCTCGCGGGAACGATCGGTGTCACGTTCGGTCACGGCTTCGCCTTCGTCGCCGCGGTCACTGCCTGCGGCGTACACCTGGGCGTTATGACGTTGCTCTCGGTCTTCCTGGCCGGGTCCGCCGCCGCCTCGGTTGCACCGACGCCCGGTGGCCTCGGCGCGCTCGAGGCCGCCTTCGTCGCGGGCCTCACGACGCTCGGTTCGCCCGCCGTGCCCGCGCTCGCGGGGGTTCTCACATACCGCCTGATCACCTACTGGCTCCCGATCCTCCCGGGGGCGGTGGCCCTCGGCATTCTTCGCCGCGGCGAACTCGCCCGCTCGACGCCGCGCGCGGTCAGGCGTTCAGCGCTTTGTCAGCTACCGGGGCGCAGTCTGCGCCGGGCGCTCGGCGCGCCCGGAGCCCCCCCGGGCGGCCCAGCGCTCATACTCGCGGGCTACAACGTCGCACCACTGTCGCCAGGAGGAAGCGGGGAATGCCGGAGCCCGAGGGCCGACGAAAAGCTCGTTTGCTCCGGAGCAGGCGTGCGTTCGTCTTGACCGCGGCGTGCGGAGTCGCGTTGGCCGCGTGCGGGAGCAGCTCGGCACCGCGTGCAGCTGCGAAGTCGGCGCCGCCGCACCGGCCCGTGACGTCGACCTCGAACTTGCCTTCGATCTCGACCTCGCCCTCGACGAAGGTCCGCATGGTGTCGCTCACGACAGCACCCTGGACGCTGCCGCGACCGTCGGCCCGCGAAGTCGTGATCGCCGATCGTGACCACCTCCTGGTTCTCGGTGGGCTCGACGGCAGCCGGCGGACGACGGCGGACGTGATGCGCGTCGACCCCCGGTCGGGGACGGTCACCTCGGTCGGGAGGCTCGGAACTCCGGTGCACGACGCGGCCGGCGCCGTCGTGGGGGGCATCCCGATGGTCTTCGCGGGCGGCAACAGCAGTGAGACCGCGATGGTTCAGGCATTCGGTCCCGGCGCGACGTCGCGCACCGTGGGTCGACTACCGATCCCACGCTCCGATCTCAGCGCAGCGACGGTGGGTCGGCGCACCTTTCTCGTCGGCGGCTACGACGGATCGAGCATCCGGGCGACGGTCATCTCGACGGCGGACGGCGCCACATTCGCGTTGCACGGCGACCTGCCGATACCGGTTCGCTACCCGGCCGCGGCCGCGGTTGGCACCAGCGTTTACGTGATCGGCGGCTCGAACGGGAGCGGCGCCGTTCGCGACGTGCAGGTCGTCGACACGAAAACCGGCATGGTGCGTGTGATCGGCGAACTGCCTCAGAGCTTGTCGGATGCGGTCGCGGCGACCGTCGCCGGGCACGTCTACGTGTTCGGCGGCAACTGGGGTGGCCGACCCTCTGCCCAGGTGTGGCGGCTCGACCTCGGTGCCTCGGGCGCGGCCGGCGTGACCCTGACGCCGGTGGGGATGCTGGCGACGCCGGTCACGAACGCGGCAGTCGCGGTGCTCGGCAGTCGCGCGTATCTGGTGGGTGGGGAGAGCCCGGAGATGTTGCAGACCGTGTCGATCCTCGAGGTTCGATGAGGTCGAAGCGGGTGCTCCGCGTGTGCAGTGTGCTGCTGGTGCTCGTCACGGCGTCGTGCGCGAGCGCATCCGACGCGGCCAGCCCGCCGACATCGGGATCGCACCCGTCGACATCCGGATCACGCCAGCCGACCGACCCGCCGAAGACGACCGCCGGCGGGCTCGACGCCATGACGGGCGCCGGACCCGGGGTCAACGTGTACCGGCACACCGGTGCCGGAATGTTGAGCCCCACTGTCCGCGGCGTGCCGACGCGCGTGTACGTGCCGAACAGCATGTCCAACACCGTCGATGTGATCGATCCCACCAGTTTCCGGGTCATCGCGAGCTATCCGGTGGGGGACACACCGCAGCACGTCGTGCCGTCGTACGATCTGCAGACCCTCTACGTGAACAACAATCGCGGGAACTCGCTCACGCCGATGGATCCTCGAACCGGTCTGCCCGGTAGTCCGATTCCGGTGGACGATCCGTACAACCTCTACTTCACACCCGACGGCACGCACGCGGTCGTGATGGCGGAGCGCAACTCGCGCGTCGACTTCCGCGATCCGAAGACGTTCGCGCTCGTCAAGTCGATCCCGATCGCGCACGCGGGCGTGAACCACGCGGACTTCACACCGAACGGAAAGGTGATGATCGCCAGCTGCGAGTTCTCGGGCTGGGTCGTGCGGATAGACGTCGAATCCATGACCATCACCGGCGAGCTGAAGGTCGGCGGCCGGCCCGTCGACGTGAAGTCGTCACCCGACGGCACGGTGATGTACGTCGCGAACCAGGATCGCGGCGGCGTGTCGATCGTCGACCCGGCCACGATGCGCGAGCTCGGATTCATTGCGACCGGGGCCGGCGCCCACGGGATGTCGGTCAGCCGCGACGGCCGGGACGTGTACGTGACGAACCGCGTTGCCGGTTCGATCTCGGTGATCGACTTCGCGACTCGTCGCGTGGTGGCGACGTGGAAGATCGGCGGCAGCCCCGACATGGGTGGCGTCTCTGCCGACGGGAAGCAATTCTGGGTCACGGGCCGCTACAACAGCTCGGTATACGTGATCGACACTTCCACCGGGAAGCTCCTCGCCACGATTCTGGTCGGTACCGCACCTCACGGCCTCGCGCTGTTCCCGCAACCGGGCCGGTTCAGCATGGGCCACACCGGTAACTACCGCTGACGCGGCCGCGCGACTTCACGCGGCTCCTTCCGTCGAGGGTCGAAGGCGATGCGAAAAGTCTCGCACGTATCCCGAGCATCGCTCACGCCTCGGTGGCGCCGCCTTCGCCCTTGCGGCTCGCGTAGTCGACGTTGGTGTGAAGGGCCGATCCGTCCGCAGCCACGTCGAGACGACGTCGCAGAGCGGAAGGTCGAGATGCGCGCGGTCGGCACGTACCGACGATCGCACTTCGGCGTCGGCATTCGTGTCTTCCGGCGGGTAGATGTAGACACACCCGACCGTCACGCCGGCTCCGACTACATCAAGAAGATCGAGGCCCGGGCGCCGGCGCGTGGCGTCGTCTACACCAACATCGCGACGCGCTACGACGAGCTGGTCGGCCCGTACACGAGCAGCTTCCTCGTCGGTCCGAACGTCACGAACATCTTCCTGCAGGCGCACTGCGCGCTCGACTTCAGCGATCACGTCTCGATCATCTCGAGCCCGATCACCGGGCGGTACATTTTGAACGCGCTCGACCCCGCGCACGCCCTGCCGCCGCCGTGCGTACCGGTGGCGCCCGCCCTCTGACGACGCCGAGCGCGCGTCTCAGCCGTTGCCGTAGCTGCGGGCATCGCCGCGGGCGGCGACCGATGCGTCGGCGAGCTCGAGCCAGTAGCCCTTGCCCGTCTTGGTGGGTACGAGGCCGATGACGGGAGCCGGCAGCACCTGGCCGCCCAGCGAGCCGTAGAAGTGCGCGTCGCCGAACGTGAAGATGCCGCCGTCGGACGCGACGAGCCAGTACCCCTTGCCGCTCGGTGTCGGTGCCATCGCGACCACCGGGCGGTTGAGATGCATCCCGCCGGTCGAGCCGAAGAAACGCGCGTCGCCGAAGGTGAAGATCCCGCCGTCCCAGGCGACGAGCCAGTAGCCCCGGCCCGACCGGGTCGACGCCATGCCGTTGACCGGTGAATTGAGGCGCCTTCCGCCGAGTGACCCGTGGAAACCGGCCTTGCCGAAGCTGAATACGCCCCCGTCGGCGGCGACCATCCAGTACCCGCCGCGGCTGTGGGTGGTCGTCGCGCCCACCATCACCCACTGGAGCTGAATGTTCGACGCCGAGCCGTGGTTCACGAAGTTGCCGTGCAGGCCGAGCGCGCCGAGCCCGGTCACCGTCGCGTAACCGCGGTCGTCGGCACTCGGCAACAACGCGACCGCGTCGCCGCGCTTCGGTGTTGCGCGCACTGTGCCGCCGTCACCGACCCACTCCCAGTGCCACGCCTCGGGGCAGCTGCTCCCGCCCGGCTCGGCGAACGCCGGATGGTTCCACCCGAGCGAGCCCGCGACCTGCTTCATGAAGGCATAGCCGCTCGAACCGAAGGTCAGCGAGGCGCCGAAGTCGGTGAGATCGGCCGCCTTGCCCCAGCCGTGCATCGACCGACCGACGGGCTTGCCACCCGGCGCCGTGCCGACGCTGGCCACACACGCGGGATTGTTGCCGGGCTGGTTCGCCTGGTTCGCGAACTTCACCTCGTCGGCGAGCGTGCGGTAGCACTCGTCGGCGCCCAGCGCGATCTGCGCCTGGCGCGCCATCGTGAAGATGCGCATCAGGCTCGGTGCGGCCTCGCGCGCGGCGATGCAGTTCGGGCCGACGTTGACGAGCCGCGACGGCGAAACCTCGCCGTTTACCGCGTTCGGAAGCGGCAGCGGTCGGTTCGCGGGAGTGATCGGGCTGACCGCGCCCGCCGGCACCGCCGCGACGCCGAGCACCACCGCGAGCGCGAGCACAAGTGCCGGCCGTCTTCGCACGGCGCTCATTCAACCACTCCGGTTCGGGTGACACGCGCCGCGGCCGGGAGGTGCTGCGCTCACCAGCTCAATCACGCGTGAGCGCAGCACCATTGCCAATCGTGGATCAGCCCGGCGGCGCGAAGAACTCGAGCGCGATGCCGTCCGGGTCACGGAAGCTGACACCCGAGCCGTACGTCGCGTCCTTGATGCCTCCGTGGTCGACACCGAGCTCGTCGAGCCGCCGGGCCCACTTCTCCAGCTCGCTGCGATCGGCGCAGCCGAAGGCGACATGGTCGAGGCCGACACGGAACTCGCTGAACTGCTCGGGCGGCGCCGCCTGCTTGTGCTGGTGCAGGCCGATGAGCGTGCCGTTCCCGATCATGTACACGGTGTGATGCATGTCGGGGTCGGTGTCCTCGTCGAGCACCGGGTCGGCGTCGAAGAGCTCTTCGTACCAGGGAACGCTGACCGTCAAGTCGCGCACCGTGAGCGCGACATGGGCGAGGGGCGGAAACGAGGGCATGGGCTTATCCTTTCGAGGGCGACTTGCCAAGATCAGTATCGACGCGAACCCGGATGGCGAGAATGACCGTGACACCGCCGCCGCTGATCGCGACACCAGAACGACGACGGTGAGCACGATCGACGCTCCGGAGCCGGACCGGGCCGGGTCGCCCCTCCTGCACTCGGCGCTGGAGCAGCTCCGCCTCGAAGGGGCAATCTTCTTTCGTTCCGAGCTCACCGAGCCCTACGCGTTCGAGTCCACGCCGAACGTCGTCGCCGACGTGCTCCATCCCGGCGCGGAACGGATCGTTCTCTTCCACATCATCGCCAACGGGTCGTGCTGGGTCTCGGCGGCGAACGGGGAGCGGCATCGAGCCGATCACGGCGACGTGATCGTCGCGCCCTACGGCGACCCGCATGTCATCGAGGGCGACACGCCGGCCGAATGCGTCTCGATCCTCACCTTGCTCACACCGCCGCCGTGGGATGCCATGCCGCTGCTCCGGCACGGCGGTGGTGGCGCCCGCACCGACCTGGTCTGCGGCTACCTCTTCTCCGACGATCCGCTGTTCGATCCCGCCCTGGGCGCGTTCCCGCCCGTCTTCGTCGTGCGCCTCCCCGAGGGTCCCGCGGCGGGATGGTTGCAGGCGAGCATTGCGTACTCGCTGGAAGAGACTTCACTCTCCAACGCGAGCCCGAGTCTCATCTCGCGGCGACTTCCGGAGCTGGTGTTGATCGAGGTCCTGCGTCACCACCTGGCGACCGCGCCCGCGCTCGATCACGGATGGCTGGCCGCGTTGCGCGACCCCGTGTTGGCTCCGGCGATGTCGATGTTGCACGCATCGCCCGAGCGCAAGTGGACGGTTGCCGAGCTCGCGTCGAGCGCAGCGGTTTCACGGTCGTTGCTCGACGAGCGCTTTCGCCAGGTGCTGGGCCGCTCGCCGATCCGCTATCTCACCGAGTGGCGCATGCATCTCGCCGAAGACCTGCTCGCCACCACTGACGTCGGCATCTTCACCTTGGCGCGGCGCGTCGGTTACGACTCCGAGGAAGCGTTCAGCCGCGCGTTCAAACGCGCGCGTGGGCTCCCACCGAGCCATTGGCGCGCGGCCCGGTCGACGCTGCAGCCTCCGGTCTAACAGCGGCAGGCGACCGTCTGGTCGAGCACTTGCCAGCGGAACTCGACGAGGGGCGATGCTTCGCCACACCCGGTGCAGCTGATCCGCCACGCATTGCCGATGCGCGCGATCTCGAGTGGCTCGCGTCCGGTCGACAGGCGTTTCGGCTCGACCCGGGGTTTGGCGATCGCCGGGAGATTCGCGAGGGCGAGCTCGAGATACGGCGCATCGTCGGGTTCGACCGGCGCCGCCGGCGCGCCGAGCAACTCGAACGCGCCATCGAGCTCGACGTTCGTCACGCGTTCGGGTTCCGGAACGACATCGGGACCGCGCCGGCCCAGGAAGACGTCGAGTTGATCGAACTGCGCGCTGTCGAACACTCCCGACGCGTCGGAGACGCGTTCGATCTCGTCGAGGAAGCCGTCTCGTTCGACGTGGTTGGCGGGATCCTCGAGGGTGTCCTGGGCGAACATGATCACGAAGCGGGCCGCGATCCCCGGTTGCTTGCGCCGCAGGATGCGGCCCATGCGCTGGATCATCTGGCGGCGGGTGCGGCTCGCGCTCATGACGATGCCGAGATTCGCGTCGGGCACGTCGATGCCTTCGTCGAGCACGCGGGGAGCGGCGACCGCGTCGAGTCGGCTGTCGCGCAGGTCGTCGAGGATCTCGCGGCGCTGAGCGCGCGCGGTTGACCCGGTGATCACGTCGATCGACACCAACGGATCGAGCCGGTTGATCGCGTGATTCGCGGCGCGCACGGTCTCGGTGAAGACCAGCGCGCCGTCGGCGTCCCTGATCGCCGGCGCGAGGTCGCCGAGCAACTCGTACTTGCCGCTCGTCTGCGCCACGATCTGCCGGCGCTTGGAGAAGGCGTCGAGGTACTCGCGCGCCGCGCGGCCGTCGGCGCCCGCGTCGCCCTCGGCGAGGTGCGCCACCGCGGCGAGGAAGTCTCCGAACGGCTCGAGCGGCATGTCTCGCACTTGACGGAGGTGATGACGCGCATTCACGAGCTGTTGCTCGGTGGCGACGTACTCGGCGCGTTCCGCGATCGTCAGCGGTACCCCGACGAATGCGACACGGGGTGGCGCGCACACCCCGTCGGCGATGGCCTCTCCGAAGCCGTAGCGATGGCAAATGCCGCCGAAGTACGGAAGCAACAGGTCGGTCACCGCGTCGTCGCTGCGTTCGAGCGTGGCGGTGAGCCCGAGCCGTTCCTGATATTGGGGGAGCAACGCGCGGCGCAGGATGCCGCCCCCGAGGCCGTGACACTCGTCGGCGACGAGCAGGCCACCGGACTTGCCCGGCGGAACGGGCTTGTACGCGGCGGCAGAGTGCCGCGTCGCGACGAGGATGTCGCAGGTCGCGGGGTTGTCCTTGCCGCTGTCGCCGAGGCGACCGATCCGAGCACCCGGGAACGCCGCCGTCAGTCGGACGTGCCACTGCTC
>JBBQER010000023.1:0-41527 GCA_038320885.1 Acidimicrobiia bacterium | reverse complement strand
CTACACCGACGGCGTGACCGAGGCCCATCACCGCAACCAGGATCTGTTCGGTGAGGAGCGCCTCATGGACGCGATCAGCCACGCGGGTGACAGTGTCGACGAGGTCGCCGACGCGATCATCGCCGCGGTCAGCGACTACGGGCCGGCGGAACCCCGTGATGACGTCGCCGTCGTGGTCCTTCGGATCGATGCATGAGCGGAATCGACGGAATCGAAAGGTGAGGACGCGATGACCGACTGGGACGTGGATTACAAACGGTCCGAACAGGCGGGCACTCCCATGCTCGCGGTGGTGGGCGAGGTCGATCTCTCGTCGGCGGCTCGCTTCGCGCAGGAGCTCGCGTCGCTCGTCGGCGACGAGAGCGGCACTGCTCGCGTCGACCTCTCGGCGGTGACGTTCCTCGATTCGTCGGGAGTCCGCGAGCTGCTCGCCGCGAACCGCCAAGCGGAAGCAATCGGAACGCAGTTCCTGTTGGCGAACCCGTCGGCCGCGTGTCGCCGCGTCCTCGAGATCAGTGGCGTGTGGGGCGAATTCGTGGTGGAGGGATCACACCAGTAGTGGCACCGACCCGCGAAGCACTCGTGCACCTCGCCGCCGACCCCTCGAGTCTCGGTGAGGGACGGCGCTTCGTCGCGGAGACCCTGCGCGAGTGGAACGTCGACGAGGAGACCATCGAACCGGCGATGCTCGTGGCCAATGAGCTCGTCGCGAACGCGATCGTCCACGCCCACTCGTCGCCGGTGCTGTCGTTGGAAGGCACCGGGTCGGATCTCCTGCTCCGCGTCGCCGACGACGCCGGCGGACTCACGGTCGCGCGCCGGGAGCTACCCGACGACGACGGTGGTCGCGGGTTGGTTCTCGTCGAGGCGCTCTGCGATCGCTGGGGCGTCGACGCGGACGGTCCGGGCAAGAGCGTGTGGGTGACGTTCGCCGGCGCGTTCAGCTAGCTCCACCTCCCCGCCGCCGCACGCACGGCCCGCCCCCCCGCCCGAGCGTCACGCTTTCTCATCAAACGCGAATAGGTGCCGTTGGACGACACAAATTCACATCAGAGCGCCGCGAACGGAGCACAATTGACTCGTGACGACGCCCGCGGAACTCATCGAGCGGGTAAACGGGCTGCGCGCGAGAGTCGATGGACACCCCGAACGCTGCGCTGAGGTCGTGCCGCAGCTCACGGCGATGTTGTCACCTACGCAAGATCCACAGATCCTGATCGCAGTTGCTCAAGCGTTGCATGCCGCATGGAATGACGCGGCGAGTATTGCATTGCTTCCCTACGTCGCTCATGCTGACGACGGCGTCCGGCTCGCGGTGACGCGAGCACTGCCCGGCGGAGCAGAGTCCGCGCCGGCAAAGGCTCGCATCGCCGAAGCTTTGATGTCACTCTCGAACGACCCGTCCGCGGAGGTTCGCTATGAGGCGACATTTGGCCTAGGCGTAATTCTCGACCTTGACTCGCCGGCTATTCGAGAGACGTTGCGAGCTCGACTATGGGACTCGGATATCGACACGCAGCTCGAAGCGCTCGTCGGGTTGGCGCAACGCCGTGATCCGCTCGTGCGCGATCTGATCGCGGACAAGCTACGCGCATCGACGGTAGATCGGCTCGCCGTCGACGCAGCGCGCGCGTTCGCGGACCCGGCGCTGCTGCCACCGCTTCTGGCACTCATCAATCGTTGGGATGGAGACCCCGCGCTTCTCGACCGAGCCATTCACGCGTGCCAAAGCGGCGAGCAAGAAGGGGTGAACGGCGGGGAGCTTTTCGACTAACGAGCGAGTACGAGTTTCAGCGTGACGAGCTCGAAGGGGCGGAGATCGAGATCGACGCAGCCGTCGACGACGGTCGCGGGACCCACGTCACGCTCGAGCACGTCGGTGCGCACCGCGGAATGCACCGGTCGATCGAAGGTGACCCGCACCGGACCTCGCTGGCCCCACACCTCGCAGAGGCGGACGACCACCGCGTCTTCGCGATCGGCCATCTTCACCGCTTCGACGGTCACGTTGGGCTGATCGATGCTGACGATCGACGAGCGCGCTGCCGCGGAGCCGGGAGCACTTTTGACCGCGATCTCTTGGAGCGGCAGGTTGAATGCTTCCGCCTCGGCGACGACGCCGGCCTCGCGGAGATCGCCGGCGTGCGGAAAGAGTGCGTAGGCGAACCTATGCGAACCCTGATCGGACTCCGGGTCGGGCCAGCCCGGCGCCCGCAGCAACGAGAGGCGCATCACGTTGCCCTGGATGTCGTAGCCGTACTTGCAGTCGTTCAACAACGCGACCCCGTAGCCCGGCTCGCTCAGGTCGGCCCAACGGTGCGCGCACACTTCGAAACGCGCAACGTCCCACGACGTGTTCGTGTGCGTCGGGCGCTCGAGGTGGCCGTACTGGATCTCGTACGTCGCCCGGCTCGCGAGCACGTCGACCGGGAACGCAACCTTCAGGAACTTGTGGCGCTCGTGCCAGTCGACCTCGGTGTCGAAGTCGAGACGGCGCGATCCACCGGCCAGTCGGGCCGTCTGCGTGATCCGCGACGCGCCGAACTCGCGGACGAACCGGACGGATCCGCGGAGCGCCTCGCGCTCGACGACCCTGATCGACGTCACCGCGGTGAGGTCGACCCGGTGGTCGAGATAGTCGATGTCGACGTTCCACGCGTCGAACTCCTTCGGATTATCGTCGTGGAGCTGGAAAACGTTGCCGCGTGTACCGGGCGCGAGCACTTCCCGGTCGTTCTCCTTGTCGAACACCGATGTGAGCAGACCGTCGTCGTCCCACGTGACGCGCAGAATCTCATTCTCCAGCAGACGATCGGTGACGTTCACCGCGGGCCCGGTCGGTGGCCGCACCGCGTCGACGTCGACCGCGACCCAGCCGCACGCGGGAACGTCGACCGGCACCAACACCGTTCCTTTGGGACGCGGGATCTCGACCAAGTCGTGGCGATCGTGGGAAGCCGGGTTGAAGATCACGAACGGACGCGTCATCGCCGCGGTGTCGACCTGATCGGCGATCGCCATCTGGGCGCTGAAGATTTGATCGCCCGTGTCCGCCGCGATGAGGTCGTGATCGCGGAGGCAATCCTCGTTGGCCCAGTGAATGCTCGAGCCGGGGATGATGTCGTGGAACTGGTTGAGCAAGAGCAGCTTCCACGCCTCGTCGAGCATGGCGGCCGGATACGGTTCCGAGCGGATCGGCAGCAGCGCGACGGCAACCGACCAGAGCTCCGCCGCGCGCAGCGCCTGCTCGTTGCGGCGGTTGGCGCGCTTGATCGGGCCGTTCGTGGTGTAGGTGCCCCGGTGGTACTCGAGGTAGAGCTCGCCGACCCACACCGGGAGATCCGACGACTCGGCCCGCACCTTGTCCCAGAACCCGGCGACCGTGTCGAGCTCGACGCTCGGCGCTCCGTCGAGGTCCGCTAACCGCCGCGCCGACTCGAGCATCGCCCGCGTCGGGCCCCCTCCGCCGTCGCCGTATCCGAACGGATAGAGCGACCGGTTCGACTGTGCCGACTGCCGGTGCTGGCGCTCCGCCTTCGCGAGCTCGCCCACACTCATGTCGCCGTTGTACGTGTCAGCCGGCGGGAAGTGCGTGAGGACGCGCGTGCCGTCGATCCCCTCCCACCAGAACGTGCTGTGCGGGAATCGGTTGATCTCACTCCACGACATCTTCTGCGTGAGAAACGTCGAGACGCCGGCTTCCTTCAGGATCTGCGGCAGCGCGGCCGAGTACCCGAACACGTCGGGGAGCCAGAGGTCGGTTGTCTCCCGCCCGAGCTCGTCGAGGAAGAAGCGCTTGCCGTGCACGATCTGGCGCACGAGCGACTCGCCCGACGGGATATTGCAATCTGCCTCGACCCACATGCTGCCGACCGGTTCGAACCGGCCCGCCTCGACCTGCGCGCGAATGCGGTCGTAGAGCTTCGGGTATCGCTCCTTGATCCATTGGTACTGCTGGGCCTGCGACGCCGAGAACTTGTATTCGGGATAGTCCTCCATGAGTCGCAGCGCGTTGGAAAACGTGCGCACGCACTTGCGCTTGGTCTCGCGGATCGGCCAAAGCCATGCGGTATCGATGTGCGCGTGACCGATGGCGCTCACGTGGTGTGCCGCGGAGCCGGCGCGGGTCGCGAGTACCGGCGCGAGCTCGGCCCGCGCCGCGGCCACCGTCTCGGAGCTCAAACGCTCGTCCCGCTCGATCAGGTCGCATGCCTCTTGGAGCGATGCCCACACGCCGGCACCGCGCTCGTCGCAACTGCCGATCACGTCGACGAGCTGCGAGAGCACGAGTATGTCGAAGTACAACGCCTCGACGTCGCGTCTCGCGACCGCGAGCTCGGCCTGGCCCAGCCGGTAGATCGGTGGTCCGTTCACGTCGGGCATCAGGAGCGGCCACGGGTCGGTACCCCACGGCGGGATCGGGTTGGCCGCGGCCTCGATCAACAACTCGACCGCTTCGCCACCGGTTGCGGGCTTCGCGACCACGTACTCGCGGTGCTTCAGGTGCAGTCCCTGGCGGAGCTGGTCGCCGTCCCACACCAGTCCTTCGGCGGTGAACCCGACCATGCCGCCCCCGCCGAGATCGAACAAGCCGACGACCTCAGCGCCTTGCCACTCGGCCGGGATCGTGGCGCGCATCCGGAACCAGGTCGTGTCCCAGGCGCCGCCCCACGCCTCGCCCACCTCGAACGGCACGTAGTCGCCGGCGCGTGCATCGGACACAGCGATGGGCTCGCCGTGCACGTGAAAAGCCGACACCGCGAGTGGCGCGCGATCGCCGTGGATGGCCGGTCGCACCAGCCCCTTCAGCACATGGTCGATGCGGCCTCGCGCGCGTTGACCGTCCTCGATCACCCCTCGACGCTACGCCAAGGCCGCTGACGCGCGAAGCTGGCGCCCGATGAACGCCCCCCACGCAACCGACGTCGACGAAACCGAAGTCGCCGGCGAGGAGCGGTCGGAGCAGGACGAGATCGACCTGAAGCGACTCGACGACGCGCTCACGTCGCTCGACGACGAATCATTGCGGCGCGGACTGAGTGGGATCACGGAGAAGCAGCGTCAAGACCTCGCGGTGCAGCTCAACCTCCCCCGGGCCACCATGCATCTCGGTGAGGCGCTCGCCCCGCTCGTCCGGCGCAAGCTGCGCGGGCTCGCGGTCGACCGCCAGCTGATGGTGGCGTCGGCGATCACGAACCGGGCCAATGACGCCACTGTTCGAGCCCTCGGCGATCGCAGCGACGACCCGAGCCGCGCCGACCTCGACGAGGTGCTGCCCGACGTGATCGGGCAACACGGCATCGAGCTCGCCCGGTTGATGGTTGCGAGCTACGCAGTGTCCGATGCCCCGTGCCGCGACGCCATGCGCGAGATCCTCGACACCGACGAGCGTTTCGTCATCCCGGAGGTCGCCGACGACGACGCGGATGCCGACGACGCCGAGCTGCCGAGCTTCGGCCTCGTCGCGCGGACGCCGCGCAAGAAGGGCGACGCCGATCCTGAGCGCGCTCGCATCCTCGAGCAGCGCAAGGCCCAGAAGACCGAGCGCCGGGCCACCGCGGCGCACGAGCGCGCCGCCCGCGCCGCCGCCCAGGCCGCCCGCCGCGAGGCCCTCCACGCCTCCAAGCGCGGCCGCCCCTAGCGAACGGGCTTGTCGGGCGGGGCTTCGGCGTACAGAATGGAACACGTTCTATTTCTGAGGGGGTTCGCCCGATGCTCGATTGCGTGATCAAGGGCGGCTCGGTCGTCGACGGGACGGGTGCGCCGGCCCGGCAGGCCGACGTCGGCGTCCTCGACGGCCGCATCGTGGAGATCGGCACGATCAACGAAGCGGCCGCCGAGACCATCGACGCGGGCGGCCTCGTCGTCGCGCCCGGCATCGTCGACCCGCACACGCACTACGACGCGCAGCTGTTCTGGGATCCCGCCGCGAGCCCTTCGAACCTGCACGGCGTCACCAGCATGATCGCCGGCAACTGCGGATTCACGCTCGCGCCGATCGCGCCGGTCGACGCCGACTACCTGCGGCGCATGATGGCCAAGGTCGAGGGCATGCCGCTCCCCGCGCTCGAGACGGGCGTGCCGTGGAACTGGCGCTCGTTCGGCGACTACCTCGGCGCGCTCGACGGCAACGTCGGCCTCAACGTCGGATTCCTCGTGGGCCACTGCGCGCTGCGCCGCAACGTGATGGGTCCCGACAGCATCGGCAACGAGGCGACGCCCGAGCAGCTCGACGCGATGGTCGCCCTCCTGCAGGACTCGATCGGCGCCGGCGGCCTCGGCTTCTCCACGACACTTTCGTTCACTCACTCCGACGGCGACGGCCAACCGGTCGCATCCCGGTGGGCGTCGAACGACGAGGTGCTCGCGCTGTGCCGCGCCGTCAGTGAGCACGAGGGAACAACCCTCGAGTACGTGACCGACGGGTGCCTGCGCGGCTTCTCCGACGCGGAGATCGACCTGATGGCCGAGATGACGCTCGCCGGCCGCCGGCCGCTCAACTGGAACGTGCTGACGATCGACTCGGCCGAGCCCCAGCGCTACCACGACCAGGTCGCGGCGTGCGAGAACGCGCGAGCGCGCGGCGGCACCGCGATCGCGCTCACGATGCCGATACTCGTCGAGATGAACATGTCGTTCCTCACCTACTGCGCGCTGTTCATGCTGCCCGGCTGGTCCGACGTGATGAACCTGCCCGTCCCCGAGCGCATCGCGAAGCTGCGTGATCCCGAGGTCCGGCGGTGGATGGACGAGCGGGCGCATTCGCAGGAAGCCGGCGTGTTCTCGCGGCTCGCGTCGTGGGGCCGGTACCTGATCGGCGACACCTACTCCGCCGCCAACGAAGGCCTGAAGGGCCAGACGATTGCCGACCTCGCGCAGAAGTCGGGCAAGTCGCCGTTCGACACGCTCCTCGACACGGTGATCAACGACGATCTCCGCACTGTCTTGTGGCCGCTTCCTTCCGACAGCGACCCGAAGTCGTGGCAGTTGCGCGCCGAAGCGTGGGACCACCCGCTGGTGATGGTCGGCGGCTCCGACGCGGGCGCGCACCTCGACCGCATGTGCGGCGCGCCGTACCCCACCAAGTTCCTCGGCGACTGCATCCGCGGTCGCCAACTCGTCTCGATGGAGCGCTGCGTACAGCTGATGACACAGATCCCCGCCGCGCTGTTCGGCCTGCGCGACCGCGGGCTGGTGCGGGAAGGCTTCCACGCCGACCTCTTCCTGTTCGATCCGGAGACGATCGACACCGGCGAGGTCAAGCTCGTGAACGATCTCCCCGGCGGGACGAGTCGCCTCTTCGCCGACGCGTCGGGCGTGCACCGCGTGATCGTCAACGGCACGACCGTTGTCGCCGACGGCACGACGATCGACGCGCGCCCCGGCACCGTGCTGCGTTCCGGGCGCGACACCTACACCGTGCAGATTCCCGCCGACGCGTAGCGCGGCGCGTTCTCGCGCGACTCAGGTCAGCTCGCCGCGGTGTTGCTTGGTCAGCCAGCTGCGGCCGGGATGGTTCAGCGCCTCGAGCGCGCTGATCACCCCTTCGCAGTCGTACGCGACCCGCCGGCGTTCGAGCGCGTAGCCACGCACGTCCGCATCGATCACGACGTACGACGCTCGAAGATCGGGAGCGACCGGATTGCTCACGCTCCCCAAGTTCACCGCACGCACCGCGCCGACCAGCTGATCGAACGGTCGGTGGGTGTGGCCGCCGAGCACGAGGTCGGCGTCGCAGCCGTCGAGCAATCGCGCGAGCCCGTCATCGCCCGCCTGGCATCCGATACCTGGACCGTCGTCAGCGACCGGCGACGCGTGCACCGCGAGAACACGAGTGCCGTCGGGCAATGTGCGCCGATGCTCGGTGGGGAGCGCTGCCAGCCACTCCGTCCACCCGGTCGCGGCGAGGTATCCGGCGGTCCAGGCGAACGAGCCCGCCACCTCTGCGATCACCGGAACCAGGGCCGGGTCGGCGGCGGCATCGCCTTCACTCGGCGGCGGTCGTTCCCCCGTGACGACGTAGCGATCGGTGTTGCCGCGGACGAACACTGGATTCGGGAGCGAGGTCAGTCGTTCGAGCACACCGGCCGGGTCATGGCCCAGCGCGACGATGTCGCCGAGCACCCAATGCTCGTCGGCGCCGCCGTTGGCTTCGATGTCGCCCAACACCGCGTCGAGGGCGATCGTGTTGCCGTGAATGTCGGAGAGCAATGCGATGCGCATCAGAGCGTCAACGTTGCGCTTCGAGGTGGGCGGCGACCTCTCGGTAGCGGCTCACTGGAATCAGATGCACGCCGTCGAACGCGCCGGACTCGCGTACGGCCTCCACGAGATCGCACGCGAGTGACACTCCGGCCGTCGGATCGCGATCGATCGCGGCGAGCCACTCGTCGGGAACCGCGAGCTGCTGGATGTCGGCGCCGATCTTGCGCGCCATCGACACGCTGGGCACCACCATCACGCCCGCGTACACCAGACCGTCGAAGTCGGTCTGCGCCCGCCACTCGAGCATCTCGTCGAGCGAGAAGCGCACCTGCGCGAAGACGAAGTCGGCGTCGCGCGTCCAAGCCGGCAACGGTCCCGGCCCCGCGGCGACCCCGGCGCGAAACGGCCGACTGCCTTCGGTCGGGAAGCCGCGGAGCTCTTCGATCATCGAACGCACGGTGAGCTGGCCCGTACGCGCGCCCGAACTGGGACGGTCGCCGTAGACGAACAGGAACTGGTCGACGCCGTACGCGGCGGCAGTGAGCAGGTCACGGCGAAAGCCGAGGAGGTTGCGGTCGCGGGCGTTGAGGCACGCGATCGACCGTCCGCCCATCTGCTCGACCTCGTGCGCAACCGCGACGCTCGACACCGTCGCCCGACCGATGTGGTTGTCGGGGATCAAGAAGGCGGATGCAACCTTGCTCAACACGCCGATCTGATGGCGAACGTGCATGAGGTCGGGCCGAGTCGGCGGCTCCACCTCGCACACGACTTCGAACCGGCGGTCGGGCATTCGCAAAGAGTAATTGCAATGCCGGCCGGTGCCGCCGTTCGTACGCTCTTGCCATGAGCGGCGCGCTTGCGACTCTGATGTGAAAAAGTGCCGTTAAGCGTGACGCATTCGCGTCTGATGAGAAAACGTGCGGTTGGGGCCGCTTAACCGAACTGCGGGATCACGTGCGTGCCCATCAGGTCGATGGTCTGCATCACCTGATCGTGGCCGATCTTGTAAGGGTTCACGAGGCACAGGAGCAGGTCGACGCCCGCGGCTTCGTAGCGCTTGCACGCGTCGACGCACTGGTCCGGTGTACCGAGCACGCACGCGCCGGTGTCGACGAGATACTCGAGGCTGAGCAGGTCGAGCGAACCGTCGTCGGAGACGGCGCGCATGTCGGCCGCGTAGCCGTAGTTGCCAAGCTCCTGCTTGCGCTCTTGCATCCACTCCGCGACCGCGGCAATCTGGCGCGCACCGACCTTCGGGTACCACTCGAACGACTCCCGTGCTGACTCACGCGCCTCTTCCTCGGTCGGCGCGCAGAGCGCCATCGTGAACGTCGCGGCCGCGTTGTTGACGAACTTGCTGATCGGCGCCGAGCACTGCGCCACCGCGGCACGGTAGATGTCGATCTTCTTCTTCACGTCTTCGGGTGAAACGCCCACCGCGAACGAGCACAAGCCGAGTCCCAGCTCGCCCACCTGCTGGTGGCCGTCGTCGCTCGTGGTCGCACCCCAGATCGGCGGGTGCGGCTGCTGCAACGGCTTGGGCTGCACGCGCCGCTCGACGGGCAGCGACCAGTGCTTGCCCTGGAACGAGGTGCGCTCGTTCGTCCAGCAATCCACCACGTGCTCGATTCCTTCGCGCCACATCTCGCGCGTGTCGGCCGGATCGACGCCGAAGCCTTCGAGCTCGAGGCGGGTCGCCGAGCGACCGGTCCCGAAGTCGACCCGGCCGTCGGAGAGCAGGTCGAGCACCGCCACCGACTCCGCGGTCCGAATCGGGTGGTTGTACGGCTTGGGGATGAGCCGCACGCCGTAGCCGAGTCGCATCTTCGACGTGCGCGCGGCGATCGCCCCGTAGAGCACCTCGGGGTTCGAGCAGTGCGAGTACTCCTCGAGAAAATGGTGCTCGACCGTCCAAAACGCGGAGAAGCCCGCAGCCTCGCCCGCGATCGCCTGGGTCAGGGTGTTCTTGTACGCGAGGTGCTCGCTGTCGGGCTTCCACGGCTTGGCGACCGGGATCTCGTAGAACAGGGCGAACTTCATCGGCGTCCTCTTACGATCAGCTTTGCGAGCGGCAGGTAGAACACGTTCTCGCATCGGCGCCCGCGCGGGCAACTGCAGACCGGCCGGCCGACTACCGCCGGTCGGCGAGGAACGGGAAGCGGGTGCGGATCTCCTGCACGCGACCGGGATCGACCTCCGCCGTGAGGATGCACTCCGCGTCACCGGCGTTCGCCAACTCGTCTCCCAATGGGTCGACGATCACCGAGTCGCCCACGTACGTCAGCTTGCCGCCCTCGCCGACGCGGTTGACGCCGACGACGTACGCCTGGTTCTCGATCGCGCGAGCGCGCAGCAGCGCCGGCCAGTGCAACCGTCTCGACTGCGGCCAGTTGGCCGGAACGACGTAGCAGTCGGTCTCGGGCGCGAGCGGCCAGAACTCGTCGGCGAATCGCAGGTCGTAGCAAACGAAGAACGAACAGCGAACGCCTTCGACGTCGACGGTGCGAAAGGTGTCGCCGGCCGCGTACTGCTCGTGCTCGGCGCCGTAGCCGAACGGGTGGATCTTGGCGTAACGGTGGACCGCGCCGTCGGGTGCCGCGAGCACCAGCTGGTTGAACGGACGATCGGCGGCCGCGGGCCGCTCCGGAATCGATCCGCAGACCCACACGGCGTGCCGGGCCGCCTGGTCGAGCAGGAACCGCACGCTCGGGCCGTCAGCCGATTCGGCGACGAGATCGGTGTTCATCGAAAAACCGGTCGAGAACATCTCACTCAGCACGACGAGCCGCGCACCCTGCGCCGCCGCGGCCGCGATCATCGGGCCGAGTCGTTCGAAGTTCGCGTCGCGGTCTTCCCAGACGATGTCGTGCTGGACGGCTGCCACCTTCACGTCGTAACGGTACGCCTCTGCGTCGACAACAGCACCAGCACGAGCACCGGAAGCAGCACCGCGCCGCCCAGCGAGAAGAGGATCCCGACCTTGTCCGAGCTCTCCATGCCCGCCATGCCGATGTGGCGGGCGTGGTACACGAAGTGCGGAACCGCGTTGACGAGCCACACGACCGCGGCGATGCGTGCGAGCGAACGGGTCGAGACGAACAGCGCCGCGAGCACGAGCACCACCAGCGCGAGGTTCAGCGACCCGACGTCTCGCACGAGGTGTTGGTTGTACGGCCCGTCCATCCGCACCCAACCCCGGCCGACCGGAAAGTCGTCATAGAAGGAGCGCGGCGTGAACAGGGCTTGGAGCCCGACGCCGATGTTGCCGAACGCCATGAGCCACAGCAGCAGGCGAACCCACCCCGAGAGCGCCGGCTCGATGCCGGCGGCGCGAACGGTCGCGGGCCACGCCTCGCGAACGCTGGGAAACGACGGTGACCACGACGTCGCCTCGCGGAAGCGTTGGTTCGAGACGCGCTGCCCGTCCACGAGCGGCCCGACGAGCGCCTTCGGCGCGCGCATCTGCAGGAGGCGGCGCCGACCGACGGCCGCGGCCAGCGCCGCCCGCTGGTCGCGCCGGCGCAGTGGCTCGTCGTCGACCACGTCGTACGTGCCGGTCGGCGTCGTGAGCGCGGCGACGACGGCCGTCGCAGCATCGTCGGCATGGATCGACGGGAAGAACCCGTTGGCGTCGCCGGGATACACCGAAAGCCCGCGGCGCGCGCTGCGCGCCATCGCGAGCATCTGCTCGCTGTCCGGCGCCAGGAACAGCCCGAAGCGCAGCACGACGCCCCGACCGCCGGCGTCGGCGACGCGCTTCGTTTCCGACTCGGCGGCCCGAACGGGCTCGGAAAAGCGGTTGTCGACGATCGGTGTGCTCGCGGCGTCGACCCAGTCGTCTCCGTGATCGCCGTAGAGAAACGCGACCGACTCCTGCACGTACACGGCCGCGTTCGCGGCGAGCGCGGCGTCGACGAGATTGTGCGATCCCTCCGTTCGGATGCGGCTGTTCTCGTTCCACGCTCGCGGATCGGCGGCGCGGGCGAGCGGCGGGATATGCGTCGCGAGGTTGCACACCGCGTCGTGGCCCGCAACCGCGGCGCGCAGCGCGTCGGGGTCGAAGATGCTGACCTCGACGGCCGTCGCGCCGAGCGATCGCGCGTAGGCAGCCTTTCCTGGCGTGCGCACCGCCGCGGTCACCTCGTGTCCCGCCGCGACGAGCGCACGCACCGCTCGGTGACCGATCACTCCCGTCGAACCGGCAACGAAGACTCTCATGACGACCCCTCAGTCAGATGGGTGACCTATCGCGGATAGTAACTATCCGAGTTAGGCGCGGCAACTCGGAGCGGAGCAGCGATCGCACCGGCCAGAATGGGCCGATGCCCGAGCTGCCCGACCCGCCGTACTGGGCCGTGATCTTCACGTCGCGGCGCAACGAGCAGCCCGGCGACGGCTACGACGAGACGGCCGAGCGGATGTTCGAGCTCGCCTTCGAACAGCCCGGATTCCTGGGTTTCGACAGTTCCCGCAGCGACGGGCTCGGCATCACGGTCTGCTACTGGGAACACGAAGACGGCATCGCCGCGTGGAAGAACCACGCCGAGCATGTCGCCGCGCAACGCGAAGGACGCGCGCGCTGGTACGACTCGTACGACGTGCGCATCGCGCGGGTCGAGCGCGCGTACGGCACGAACCGAGATTTATGAAGGCGGCGCCGCCGAAGCGGGTTCGGCTCGACGACTCGTACGTCCTGCGCCTCTTCCGCGCCGGCGACGCGAAAGTCATCGCGCTCGCGGTCAGCGAGAGTCTGGAACACCTTCGACCGTGGATGCCGTGGGCCGACGACGCGTCGGCCGACGAACGCTTCCAGCGCCAACGACTACACGGGGTGCAATACAAGGCGGCGGTCGGTGAGGAATGGCAGTACGGCTTGTTTCCCGCGGACGAGTCACGTGTGCTCGGCTCGTTCGGATTGATGACCCGCCAAGGCCCGGGCACGATCGAGATCGGCTATTGGGTGCACGTCGACGAGATCGGCCACGGGCTGGCGACGCTCGCGAGCCGCGCGCTCACCAACGTGGCGCTCGCACTCCCCGGCATCACGACCGTCTACATCCGCTGCGACGAGCGCAACACGCCCAGCGCGTCGGTGCCGCAGCGGCTCGGGTACGGCCTCGAGCAGACGATTACCCGCGCGCCCGAGGCGCCCGGCGAAGCCGGCCGGCTCATGATCTGGGCCCGTCGCTCCCCCATCTCCTGACTCTCCTGCCCCATTCGGCAACACCAGCGTCGCGGCGCAGCTACGAAATGGGCCGATCGACTCAGGAATCGCCGCATCCTGGTTCTTACACTCAGCCCGGCACGTTCACCCCGAAAACGGACACGGATGTCAGGCTGGGGCAAGGACACGGTCCGACGTGGCGTTCGCGTCACGAAGGATGAACGTGCTGCGAAGGCCGGCGTCGCGCCGGGTGGGGGACCAGCGAGACCTGTTCCATCCCCGGTGCGGCGCCCGGCCGCCATCGTGGATGCGCCGTTATCCCCGTGTCGTTATCGAGGCGTGCGCAACGCGTCTTCGATGCGTTCCATCGTCGCCGCGTCGAGTCGGGGAATCACGTCGAGCGCAACGAGGTTCTCGCGCACCTGCTCCACACGACTCGCGCCCGTGATGACCGTCGACACGTGCGGATTCTTGGCGCACCACGCCAACGACAGTTGCGCCAGTGTGCAGTCGAGATCGTCGGCAATCGACTTGAGCCGGCGAACCTTGCCCTTCGTCTTCTCGTTGCTCATCGATTGCTGCAACCACTCGTACCCCGGCAGCGCGCCGCGGCTGCCTTCGGGGATGCCGTCGAGGTACTTGCCGGTCAGCACGCCCGATGCCAGCGGACTCCAAATGGTGAGACCGAGCCCGATGTCGTCGTAGAGCCGCGCGTACTCGAACTCGACGCGCCCGCGCGCCAACAGGTTGTACTGCGGCTGTTCCATCACCGGCTTGTGCAGATGATGCTTGTCGGCGATGTGCCACGCGGCGCGGATCTCGTCGGCCGTCCACTCCGACGTTCCCCAATAGAGCGCCCGCCCGCTTGCGACGATGTCGGACATCGCCCACACCGTCTCCTCGATCGGCGTGTTCGCATCGGCGCGGTGGCAGAACAGCAGGTCGACGAAGTCGACGCCGAGCCGCTCGAGCGATCCGTCGATCGCCTGCATCAGGTACTTGCGGTTCAGCGTGTTCTTCATGTTGGGGACGTCGTGGATGCCCCAATAGAGCTTGGTCGAGATCACGTAGGAGTGCCGCTGCCATCCGAGCTTCGCGATCGCGGCGCCCATGATCCGTTCCGACTCGCCGCCCGCGTAGGCCTCCGCGTTGTCGAAGAAATTGACGCCCGCGTCGTACGCGGTCTGCAGACACTCGGTGGCTTCGGTGATGCCGATCTGATCGCCGAACGACACCCACGAGCCGAACGAGAACACACTCACCTGCAGGCCGGACGGCCCGAGTCGCCGGTACTCCATCTTCATGCGGCTACGCCCTCCGGCCCTCCATCACGGGAGTTCGACATGACACTGACCGGGCCTGCGGTCTGCGCCTGGCTATTCATGCGGCTACGACCTGGATGCTCATTCCCCGGCTCCTTGTAGTTGCGACATGTACTGGTTGAGATCGAAGTAGTCGCGCCAAGCGGCGATCTTGCCCGCGCGCACCTCGAACGTACCCATGACCGGCAATTCGATAACGGCGTTCGGGAGTTGGAACACGTCGACTCGCTCGGTGAGCACCGTGTCGCCGTTGGCGACGATGTTGAGCACGCGGAACTCCACGCGTTCCGCCGGCGTCACGAACATGTTGAGCACCCCGAGGATCGCTTCGCGACCGACCGCGGGCTCGACCGGGATGTTGTGGTACACGGCGTCGTCGGCGAAGTACTCGACCAGCTCGGTCGGCGTCGCACCCTTGCCGAACGCGTCGCAGAATCGCAGGACCAGATCGAAGGCTTCGTTGGGTGTCTCGTCGGGCATCTCGTCGGGCATGCGGGGACGCTATATCCCGAGCGGGCTGTCTCACCTCTCGGCAATGATGGCTCCATGGCCGGGACGATGTTCGAACGAGGAACCGCGGTCGAGCCGCGCTTCGACGGCAGCTACGTCGCCCATATCGGCGACGAGTGGAACTGCCCGATCGTGCCGCACGGCGGCCTCGTCACCGCGACTGCCCTGCGAGCCATGGCCGAGGAGCTCGGCGATCCGGAACAGTCACTGCGCAGCGTCAGCGCGGTGTTCGCGGCCCAGGTGCAGGCCGGTGACGTCGAGATCGACGTGTCGGTGTTGCGCCGAGGCCGTTCGCTGACGCAGTTCGCGGCGACGGTGCACAACCCCGGCGCTACGGCCGGTCACAACCTGGTCGCGGTATTCGGCGCGGAGCGGCCCGGGTTCGAGTTCACCGATGCCCGGCCGCCGGATGTGGCGCCGCCGCAGGAGTGTCCGTCGTTTCGCGATCCGCCGCCGCCGGGGTTCGAGCGGCATACGCAGATGAACTTCTGGGACTACGTCGAGGGCCGGCCCGCGAGCGGGCACCCGCCGTGGGACCCGTACATCCCGACGTCCTCGGAGCGGTCGGCCTGGTACCGATGGGACGAGCCACCGATGCTCGACGACGGACGGCTCGATCCGCTTGCGATCCTGACGCTGTGCGACACGATGCCCGGCGCGGTCGGCGAGCGCATGGGTCGCCACGACCAGTACTGGCTCCCGCCGAGCTGCGACCTCACTGTGCACATGCTCGGCGACGCGCACACCGAGTGGATCCTCGCGGTCAACCGGTGCCGTCGGGCGTCGGAGGGTTACGCGTCGGCAGAGATGGAGATCTGGGACGCGACCCTCGAACACCTCGTCGCGTACGCGACGCAGCAGATGGTTTTCGTGTTCCCCGACGGTCCGCCGCCGCTCGAAGACCGGGTGCCGATCACCGAGTTGTGACCGGCACGGGCTCTGGCGTTACTTGAAGAGCTTCCAGAACATCGCGCCGACCTTGCGCTGACGCCCCGACTTGGTCCACGGAATGCCCGTGGCCCGCGACACCCGGCGTTTGGCACTCGTGATGCCGAACTGCCGCTTCCAACTCCATCCGCCCTTGTTCACAACCCACCCCGTTCCGTCGTGGTGGGAGGATCGTAGAGCGTGCACGCCGCCGGCAACGTGGTCTCCGCGAACACGCTCAAGTTCCCGACGACATTCTCCGAGATGACGACCGGCCGGCGTGACGGTTGCGGGCCGCGTGATGAAAGGCACGGGCTGGACGATGACCATGAACGGCGGCGGTAGGACCTCGCCGACCTTCAGCTGCGCGAGGGTCGCGTCCTAGTTCGTGCGGGGTGGGATGCTGCCCATCTTGCCGGCTTCGAAGTCGTCGAGGGCTTCGATGATCTCCTGCTTCGCGTTCATCACGAAGGGCCCGTAGGAGAACACCGGCTCCTTGATCGGCTGTCCGCCGAGGAGCAGTATCTCGAGCGGCGCGTCCGCGGACGCGTCGGCATCCACGACGACCGCGTCGCCCGCGCCGAGCGCCGCTACCTGTCCGTCGCCGAGCGCCTGACCGGCGACACGACCGTTGCCGGAGAGCACGTACACGAGCGCGTTGAACTCCTTCGGCCAGTCGAGTGCGAGGTGGGCGCCGGGTTCCAGCGTCGCGTGCGCGTAGATGATCGGCGTGTGCGTATGGCCGGGCCCGTGCACGCCGGCGAGATCACCCGCGATGAGCCGCACGATCGCGTCGCCACTCTCGTTGCGGAACAGGACGAGCTGATCGCCGGTGATGTCCTGGTAGCGAGGCTCGGCCCGCTTGTCGGCGCGCGGCAGATTCACCCAGAGCTGCACGCCGTGCATGCGACCGCCGTCGCGCAGCATCGCTTCGGTCGGCGTCTCGGAGTGCACGAGTCCGGCTCCCGCCGTCATCCACTGCGTGTCGCCGCCGCGGATCACGCCGCCCCCGCCGTAAGAATCGCGGTGCTGCATCTCGCCGTCGATCAGATAGGTGACGCTCTCGAAGCCGCGGTGCGGGTGGTCGGGCGCACCCTTGGCCTGACCGGGCGCGTAGTCGACCGGGCCCATCTGGTCGAGCATCAGAAAGGGATCGGTCTGCTGCAGATCGAGCGCGCCCGGGAAGGGACGCCGCACCGGGAATCCCCCGCCTTCCAACGCGTGCACCGCCGTCGCGACCTGTGCGACCGGGCGCGTCTCGCCCGACGCGTCGGGCACTGCGGTGAGCGATGTCGTTTCCGTGGGCGTGACAGCCGGCATGGTGGGCCTCCTCGAACATCCTGCGTTGCACGGGGAACCCTTGCGGGCGCAAGTATATTCCGGACGGTTACCCGGAGGCGGGGCTGCAGATGACGACGGGTATCTCGCGCTCGGTGCGGGCCTGGTAGCCGGCGAAGCCCTTGTTCATGTCGAGGATCCTCGGCCAGAGCCGCGCCTTCTCCTCGGCGGTCGCCGTGCGCGCGGTCATTGCCAACTTCTCCGCGCCGATCTCGATCGTGACGTTCGGATCTGCGACGAGGTTGCCGTACCACTGGGGATTGTGCGGCATCCCACCCTTCGACGCGATGACCACGATGTCGTCACCCTCGCGCAGGTGCACCACCGCGACCGTTCGCGGCAGGCCGGTCTTCACACCGGTCGTCGTCGGCAAGCAGACAGGGCCTCCGCCCGCCCCGACGAGCGTCTTCCCCCAACGACCCTGCGAGCGCCGGTACATCCACGTGTTGACGCGCGACACAATGCGCGTGCCGAAGGTTGCGAACTGTTCCTGCCGACGGGTGTACGGCTTCGGCTGCTTCGCCACGGCGGTTCTCAGTCGAGAACGACGTCGGGCTTGGGCAGCCCCGCGGCCTCGCACATCAGGTAGTAACCCTGGAGCACGATTCCCGCGTCGATGACGCTCTCGACGTTGCCGTCGGCGTCGAGGTTCAGGTTGGCGCCCCAGATCGCGAAGAACACGTCGGTCGGCTCGGTGTTGTCCTCGGGAACCATGAGCGTGTGCACCGATCCCGCGGGCTCGTAGAGAAACGACCCGGCGCGGTTCACGAAATCGGATTCCTTGTACCGCCACGCGCCAGTAGTGGTGAACGCGTACACCGGACCGGTGTGCTTGTGCGTCTGCACCTGGTAGCCGGGCATGAACCGGTTGCGAATCACCCACAGGCCCTCGCGCTCCTTGATCTGGAGCACCTTGAGCAGCGAGCCCTCGCCGATGTCGACCCACGGCAGCTCGTCGTCGCCGCGGTGGATGGCAGTGGGAATTTCGGTCATCGTCATGGTTCGAGATTACCCAGCATGTCTACAAGCGCGCCCCGCTCGGTTTCGTCGAGCACCGAGAGGGAACGGCCGACCATGCGGTCGGTGCGCGCCTCGGCGAGGGCCCACCGTTGATGGAGTGGTTCGGTGTCGATTCGATCCGTGCGCCAGCCGAAGGTCTTGAGCATGCCCGGGGTCGAGACCGCGATCGCCTCGATCGGCAGCAACCCGACCGTCAGGACTGCCGCTCCGTGCAGAGCACCGCGCAGCTCGCGCAGCGCGTTGAGTCGGTGCAGAGCGAGCGCGCGCGGATCGTCGGGCTCGGTCAGGCTCCGCCAGCCCGCGAAGAGCGGTGCGCCGGCGAGCAGCGCGTTCTCGATCACGCGCCCCAGGAGGTTGGTGCACATCGACCAGTCGCGATCGTCCGGAAAGTTCGCAGTCGCCCATGAGTGGAACCCGGCCGCCCAGGTCTCAGCCGCTTGCCGTCGGGACATCACCGCCGCCGAGCGCTCCCATGCCGCGCGCACCGTGTCGGGCGCGAAGAACACGAATGCAGCCGTTACGACGCCGGCCGGAACATCGCCGAGCACACCGCCGCGTCCGGCGACATAGAAGTCCATGCCTTGGAACCCGAGCTCGGCGCCGCGTGCGTAGGTGTCGGGGTTCGTCATGACGCGACCGGGCAGCGAGACGACCGCATCGCGCAGCTCGTGCGCCGCCTGCTCGGGTGTGATGCTCATTGATGGAAGAAGGGATTCTGCGGGGCTCCGGCCGCGAGCACATCGGCAACCGTGGGAGTGCCGTCGCGGCCCGCGGCGAGCGCGGCAACGGTCGCGGCTTCGTTGTTCGCGTACACAACGCTCTCGTCGTCGGCAGCGGGGTTGACCCACACCGCCGCGATCAACAACAGCTCGTCGGCGTCGGCGTCCGACACGATGCCCTTCACCAGCGCCGCAACGACTCCCGCGGCCACGCCCGCTTGCGCCGCGCCCCACGTGAACCGGGCGTGACGCTCGTTCTTCTCGCCGTCGACCGCCGACTTGTTGACGAACAACGTGAACGGCTTCACCGGCACGTTCGGGCGCACGACCACGACGAAGGGTGCGTGGCCGAGCCTCGGCGTCGCCAGCGCGGTCGTCCACGCGTTGCCGAGCGGGCCGTCTTTCGAGCCGAGCACGGTGTTGACGTGCGCGGCATTCGGACCTTCGCCGGCGAAGCCCTCGCCGATCTGCATGACTGCGGTCACGACGTGCGCCCGTAGCGCACTTCTTTCAGCAGCTCGCTCGACATCGTGCCCGGCTTGGTGTCGTAACCCAGGAGCGCGACGAGGCGGGACGTGCTCCCGGCGATCGGGCTCACCCGGTGGATCGAGTAGCGGCCGGCGAAGATCAACAGGGTGCCGGGCGTCATGGGCAGCGTCACGACCGGGTCGCGATCGCCGGCGAGGACGCACGCGACATCGTCGTAGCGCTCGTCGTCGGCGGTGCGGATCCGCGGCGCGACCTCGAAGTCGCCACCAACGTCGGCATCCTGGATCGCGAGCGACACGACGAAGTCGGTCTGGTCGAAGTGCCACTGCAGTTGATCACCGTCGGTCATTACCGCGAGGTTCAACGCGCCGAGTGGATCGGCGTAGGGATGCACGACGTCGAGGTCGAGGATCGCGGCGACGAACCGGGTCAGCTCGGGCCATTCGTAGAGGCGACGGGTCGGCGAATCGGCCGGGAAGAGGTCGTAGGCAACCGCGCCGAGGTCGTACTGCCCGAGCCATTGTTGCGGGTGATCGAGGGGGAACGACTCGTCGGGGAAGCCGAGGTAGACGGTGCCGAGCCCGCCGCTGCGATGGGCGACCGACTCGAGCCGGCGGGCGTCGTCGACGAACGCGGGCACCGAGTCGACACGGACGAAGCTCGGGATCTCGCAGGCGCCCGTGGCGGTCATCTGCGCCCGCCCCTCGCTCACGAACGACCAGTCGAGATCGACGGCGTCGGCGATGTCGGCGAGCAGCACGCAAAGATCGTACGCGAGGAGGCGGTTGTACGGGCCAGGCGCAGATCCGGAGGCTCGGACAGTTGAGCGAAGCCGCACGGGCGCTCGAGAGCCGGAGGTCGTAGCCACATAAGGTTGGGCGGTGACCGACCTCGATTACCTCGCCTTCGACGCCGACAACCACTACTACGAGGCACTCGACGCCTTCACCCGCCACCTCGACCCCGCGCTCGGCTCTCGCTGTGTGCAGTGGTGCGAGATCAAGGGCCGTCAGTACCACGTGGTCGCCGGGCGCGTGAGCCACGCCGTCGTCAACCCGACCTTCGACCCGATCGCCAAGGCCGGCGCGATGCACGACTACTTCCGCGGCAATCCCGACGGCAAACAGCCGTACGAGTTCCTGCGCGAGCGGGAGCCGATCCCGGCCGAGTACCGCGACCGCGACACGCGCGTCGCCAAGCTCGACGAGTTCGGGCTCGAGGCGATCTGGCTGTTCCCGACGCTCGGCGTTCTCTACGAAGAACTGCTCGGTGACGACGTGTTCGCGATCAACGCCACGTTCACCGCGTTCAACCGCTGGCTCGACGACGATTGGGGCTTCGCGTACCAGGGCAAGATCTTCGCGGCGCCCTACATCCCGCTCTCGGATCTCGATTGGGCCGTGAGCGAGCTGGAGTGGGCCGTCGGACGCGGGGCGCGGACGATCGTGATGCGCCCCGCCGCGCCGCGCACGAGTGAAGGCCGGATTCCGGTGAGTGCGCCGCGCAACGATCCCTTCTGGGCACGGGTGCAGGAGGCCGGTGTCACCGTCGTCACGCACGCGGGTGACAGCGGCTACTCGAGCAACGGCTATGCCCACGACGGCTTCGCGGCCGGCTTCAGCGGCAATGGCGGCTGGCGTCCCAACGTCAAGGCGTTGCACATCGAGCGCGCCGCCCACGACTTCCTCATCACGCTCGTGTTCGACAAGCTGTTCGAGCGTTTTCCCGGCGTGCGCATCGCATCGGTCGAGAACGGCGCCGACTTCTTGCGTGACCTGTTCAAGAAGCTCACGTCGACGGCACACAAGATGCCCGGCTACTTCACGGAGGATCCGGCCGAGTCGTTCCGGCGCAACATCTGGATCAACCCGTTTTGGGAAGACGATGTGCACGAAGTCGTCGAGCTGATGGGCGCCGACCGCGTGATCTTCGGTTCCGACTGGCCCCACATCGAGGGCATGCCCCGGCCGCTCGACTACGCGCCCGAGCTCAAGGCGTTCGACGAAGACACCCAGCGCAAGATCCTCCGCGACAACGCCCGCGAGCTGAACACCCTTCGCCCCGTCTGATCGAGCGCGCCGATGGCCGACACCGCGACCATTGCTTCACTCGCGACCGCTGGCGGCACGCTCATTCTTGCTCTCGCGACGTTTGCTTCGACGCGTTCGGCAAACCGTTCGGCGCGCATCGCCGAACGCGCGCTCGACTTGAACCTGCGTCCGGTGCTCATTCCCGCCGACGAATGGGACGCCGCCGAGCGGATCACGTTCTACGACGAGATCGTGCAACTCCGCGGCGGGTTCGCGACGGTGGAGGAGCGCTCCCGCAACCTCTACTTCGCCGCGCAACTCCGGAACGTCGGCACGGCATCGGGGTGCTGCAATCGTGGAGCGTCGAGGTCGGCCCCGACGGGCCGCTGAGCACCGAGGAGTTCCATGCCGTACCGGACTACAGCGCCTTCGTCGCGCAGCAACGGAGCCTGTACGTCCCGGCTGGTGATGTCGGCTACTGGCAGGGCGCGATCCGCGAGGGTGATACCGATCGCGGTGACGCCGAGGCACTCCGTCAGGCGATTCGAACCGGCGGGCGGATCATGTTGCGTCTGCGGTACGGCGACCAGGACGGCGGCCACGACACGATCACGGCTTACACGATCAGTCCGGACGAGAACGGCGACTGGCTGATCGGCATCGCCCGGCACTGGTCGTTGGGCTGAGATCAGTCTCCCCACAACCGGCGGAGCCAGGCCGTCGTGATCTCCCCCTGCGCCCGTTGGAACGCGCGAACCGTCGGGAGTCCCGGAGGATCCGGGAGGCGTCCCCGCTCGGCGAAGTAGCCGGCCATGGCGGCCACCAGCGGAAGGATCTCGTCGGCGCCGAGATCCAAGCCGACGAGCTCCATCACCGATTCGGGGGCTCCGCCGCCTTCGAGCTCGACCGCGGGAAGCATCGCGAGCGCGTCGAACCACCCGGCGCCGGTGCACGTGCTGGTCCAGTCGACGAACACGACGCGCCCGTCGGGCGTCAACAAGACGTTGTCACTGCGAACGTCACCGTGCAGCAATCGATCCCCCGCGGTCGTGGTCTCCCACTGCGCTTCGACCGTCGCGAGCTCGGCCAGCCACTCTCGACACCACGGATCGGCGACGGCGTCGGGTTGTTGGGCCGCGAGGGTGCGCCAGCCGACGAACACCGAGCCGTAGTAGTCGGCCACGGTGCCCAACGGTGCACGCGGCACGAGGTCGCCGAGCGCGAGCGTCGCCTCCATGACGCGTTGTAGCTCGTGCGGATCCCACGGCGTGAGCGGCAACCGGCCGTCGACGTGCTCGAACACGAGGGCGATCCACTCGCCGTCGTCGATCTCGTGGAGCAGTGCGGGCAGCGGCGCGCGGTCCGGCAGGCAACGATTGATCTCGGCCTCGCGGCGCATCATCCCCGGCGAGTCAGGATTCTGCGCCGGTGAAACTGCTTTGACGAAGACGCGTCGGCCGTCGGCGAGGACGCAGATCGACGCGAGCGACGGCCCGTAGCCACCGCGCCGGCTCTCCGCCTCGATCACCGAACTCTGGAGCGCGCGCTCGATGCCGGCGCGCACATGGTCGGGCAGCTCGTGCCACCGGAGCCGGTGATCGCGCTCGGTCATCACGCCATCGTGCCCGATCCCGATCAGGCGGCGACGCGATTTACCCGGCGCTACAGGCCCGCGAAATAGAGATCGGCGACGCGTTGGCGCTGCCAACCCTGGTAGCCGAGCAGCAGATCGTCGACCTTGGCGCGGCGCAGGAACAGGTGCGCATTGCACTCCCAGGTGTACCCGACTCCGCCGTGGATCTGGATGCACTCGGCGGTCACGTAGTTGGCTGCGTGCGCGGCATACGCCTTGGCGGAAGCGGCCGCGATCTCGCGATCCTCGACCTCCACGTCGGAGGCCCACGCCGCGTAGTGCACGCCGACGCGCGCGAGCTCGATCTCGCGCAGCATGTCGACGGCCTTGTGCCGCGTCACCTGGAACTTCGAGAGCGGTTTGCCGAACACTTCGCGCGCCTGCGCGTAGTCGAGCGCGGTTTGGTTCGCAGCTTCGCTCACGCCGATCAGCTCGGCGCCGATCAGCACACCGGCGTCGTCGATCACGCGTCGCCAGATCGCCGCGTGGTCGCCCGGCGGGCCGACGAGCAGCGCGCGGGTCTCGTCGAACTCGAGCCGCGCGAACTTGCGGGTGACGTCGAGACTCGGCACTGGCTGCGCGTTCTCGGGACGTTCGACGAGGAAGGTCTGCAGCCCCTCGCGCGTGCGCGCCGGAACGAGAATCCAGTCGGCGGAGAGACCGTCGGGCACCATCGGCTTGACGCCGTCGAGCTTGTACCGGGTGCCGCGGCCGTTGGCGCGCACACTCACCCGTTCGATCGGATCGCCGTAGCCCGCCTCGTCGAGCGCGACCGTTCCGCGTTGGGTGCCGGCCGCGAGTCCCTCGAGCTGGTGGTCGAGACCGAGCGCGCGGGCCGCGAGGGTCGCGACGATCGCCGACGAGAAGTACGGACCGGGGAACACGGCGCGGCCCATCTCCTCCTGCACGACCACTGCGTCGATCAGGCCGAGCCCGAGACCGCCCGCCGATTCCGGCACGAGGAGACTGGTCCACCCGAGGTCGACGATCTTGCGCCACACGTCGTCGGTCACACCCGCGGCGTCGTGCTCGGCCATGCGGCGCACGTACTCGTTCGGCGCCTCGGCGGCCAGGAAACTGCGCACCGCGTCGCGCAATGCGATCTGCTCGGGCGAGAAGGTGAAGTCCATACGAAGCTGGGACGGTACCGCCAAGCTGACGGTAATGTCAGGTTGTGGACTTCGCCTGGTCACCCGAAGACATCGCCTTTAAGGAGGAGCTCGAGGCGTTCCTCGACAAGGAGACGCCGCCGTTCATCGAGCAATGGTCCGACAACGAAGACGCCGACGCATCGCGTGGCGTCATGGGCGTCATGGACAAGCGCAAGGCGTGGCAGAACAAGCTGAACGAGGGCCGGTGGGCCGCAATTTTGTGGCCCGAAGAGTGGGGCGGGCGCGCGGCGACGACCGCGCAGCAGGTGATCTACACGCAGGTGATGGCGAAGTACCGGTCGACCGGGATCTTCAACGCCAACGGCATCGTCCAGATCGGTCCGTCGATCATCTCGTGGGGCACCGACGACCAGAAAGCGCGCTGGCTGCCGGGCATCCTCGACGCGTCGGAACACTGGTGTCAGGGATTCTCCGAGCCCCAGGCCGGCTCCGACCTCGCGAACCTCCGCACCACCGCGATCCTCTCCGACGACGGCTCGCACTACGTCGTCAACGGTCAGAAAACATGGATCTCCTCGGCGCAGATCGCGAAGTGGGGCCTGTTCCTCATGCGTACCGACCCGACCGCGATCGCGCGGGAGCGCAAGCACGAGGGCATCACGACGTTCATCGTCGACATGGAGCTGCCCGGCATCGACATCCGGCCGATCCGTGAGATCACCGGCGACTCGTTGTTCTGCGAGGTCTTCTTCGACGACGTGAAGATCCCGGCGGGCGATCGGCTCGGCGACGAAGGCAACGGTTGGCTCGTCTCGATGGGCGCGCTCGGTCAGGAACGCGTCGGGAGCGCGGGCCAGGCGATCTCGATGGCGCAGGACCTCCGAACGTTGCTCCAGACCGCGAAGGCCGAGAACCCCGACGCGTTGCGCGACCCCGCGATTCGCGAACGCGTCGCCGAGCTGCACATGCAGATCGACTTCACGCGGCTGTTGATCGCGCGGGCGCTGTCGAAGGTGTTGAAGGGCGAGAAGGGCTGGCCAGAGGTGCCGTTGGCGAAGCTCCAGTGGGGGTACATCTCGCTGTGGCTCGCCGAGCTCGCGCTCGACGTGCTCGGCCCGACCGGTGCACTCCTCAAGGGCGCGCCGGGCGCGGTCGACGGCGGGATGTGGGCCCGCAACTACGTGTGGCAGCGCTACACGACGATCGGCGCCGGCCCCACCGAGGTCCAGAAGAACATCATCGCCGACCGCGCCCTCAAGCTCGAACGCTGAATCGGCTCACCAACGCCCAATCAGATTGGTCGATTTCGCGCCCTATACGCGCACCAGCGCCCAATCACATTGGGCGTTGAGCTACTGGTTTTGGAAACGGGCAGGTGAGAAGGGGTGCAGATCCAGGGTGGAGGGTTGGCCTCGCACCATGTCCGCGACCAACTTGCCCGAGATCGGGCCGAGCAGGAGGCCGCTGGCGCCGTGGCCGGTCGCCACGAACACGTTGTCCATCCCCGGGAGCCGGCCGAGCAACGGCGAGTCGTCGGGACTGGTCGGGCGCAGGCCGACGCGGATCTCGCCCAGCGTCGCGCTCGCCAGGCCGGGCATGACCCGCAGCGCTTCGCGCATGATCTCGTTGACACCACCGGCCGTCACATCGTCGGCGAATCCCGCGTCCTCGACCGTGGCGCCGACCGCGACGCGGCGATCGGCCCACGGCACCATGTAGTGGCCATACACCTGTTGGACGATCGGCCATGCGCCCGTGTCATGGTCCACCACGCCCAAGTGCGCGATCTGCCCGCGCAACGGGTCGACCGGTAGCTGCACGCCGAGTTGGTTGCCGAGCTGTCGCGTCCACGCACCACCCGCGATCACGATCGCGTCGCTCGCGACCTCGTCCCCGTCGACAAACACCACCACAGTCGAGCCGGCCCGCAATTCGTCGACGGAACCCGCTCGCACGTCGACACCGTGACGCTCGGCACCGCGGCGCAGCGCGCCGCACATCAAGCGCCCGTCGACCCGAGCCGCGCGCGGATGGTGCAGCGCGCGCAGAACCTTGCCCAACACCGGGACCATCGCGTGCGCGTCGTCGGGACTGATCTCGGTCGCCTCCGCCGCGTGCTCGGCGACCCACTCCCACGCCGCCATGTCGGTCTCGCGAGTGGCGAGCTGCAGGATCCCGCAACGCTCCCACCCGTTGTCGGGATCCAACTGCGGGATGAGCTCGTCGTAGTGACGACCCGCGGCGAGCACCAGCTCGATCCAACCCGGGTCGTCACGTTTGGCAGTCTCCGGCGACAGGATCCCGGCGCCCGCGGCGGTCGCCCGCCCGGCGTCGGCCCGGTCGACGAGCAACGTGCGAGCGCCGGATCGACCGAGCTCGTAGGCCGTCGCGGTGCCCACGATCCCACCCCCGACGACCACCGCGTCGTACTTCTGCGTCATCCGGCAATCTTCCCTCAGGGCGGAGGCGGGCACCCGGTCGTGCGATGACGGCACCTTCCGTGCGATCCTTGCGGGGGCAACGGCGGGCCTCCGGGTGGCCGAGGTGTGATGGACCGGGACGACGAGCACACCCCAAACGTGGTCGACGCCATCGTGCGCGCGAGCCGCGCGCTCGTGGGAATCACGGTCCGCGCGCTCGCGACGGTGAGCGACGAGGTCACGCTCCCGCAGTTCCGCACGTTGGCGGTCGTGTCGCTGGAGGGACCGCAAACGGTGAGTGCCCTCGCCGAGCGTCTCGACGTGCACGCGTCGACCATGACCCGGATGTGCAGCCGCCTGGTCGTGCGCGGCCTCGTGGTGCGCACGCCGTCGGTGATCGACCGTCGCGAGGTCGTGATCGAGCTGACCGCGCCGGGACAAAGACTCGTGGACGTGGTGCTCGACACGCGTCGGCGAGAGATCGACGCGGTCGTCCGCCGCATGACCACCGAGGATCGCGATCGGGTGGTGTCCGCACTCAAGCTGTTCTCGGAAGCGGCGGGCGACACCGTTCCTTCCGAAGGAGAACGCGTGACCCCGAGCGTGCACGCGATCGCCCCGCCCATTCCCGAGGAGACCGGGCCCCGAGCGCGCTAGTTGACGAGCTCGGCCATCGTGCGCAGCGTGTCGAGGTCGCCGCTGATGACGATCGACGTCACCGGGCTCGCTTCCCACGCCGCGAGGCGATCACGGATTCGCTCCTTGGAGCCGACGAGCGAGATCTCGTCGGCGAACTCGGTCGGAACGAGCGGGATCGCTTCGTCCCGCCGACCTTCGAAGAACAGCTCCTGGATGCGGTGCGCTTCGGCCTCGAAGCCCATTCGGCTCATCAACTCCATGTGGAAGTTGCGATCACGCGCACCCATGCCCCCGATGTAGAACGCGAGTGCGGCCTTCGTCGGCAGCAATCCGGCCTCGATGTCGTCGGTGATCGAGCAGCCCATCACCGCCCCAGATCTCGAACCCCGGTCGCACCTCGCGTAGCGAATCGGCGTAGACCTCGGGCCGGAACGGTGAGTAGTAGAGCGGTAACCAGCCGTCGGCGATCTCGACCGCGAGCGCGACGTTCTTGGGACCTTCCGCACCGAGCAGTATCGGTAGGTCGGCGCGCAGCGGATGCGTGATGGACCGCAGCGGCTTGCCGAGCTCCCAGGATCCCGAACCATCGTAGGGCATTCGGTAGTGCTCGCCCGCGAACTCGACCGGTTCTTCGCGGCGCAGAACACGGCGCACGATGTCGACGTACTCGCGCGTGCGCGCGAGCGGCTTGGCGAACGGCTGCCCGTACCAACCTTCGACTACCTGCGGCCCGGAGACGCCGAGGCCGAGCGTGAAGCGCCCGTTCGAGAGATGGTCGAGTGTGAGGGCGTGCATCGCGCACGACGCCGGCGTGCGCGCGGAGATCTGCACGATGCCCGTGCAGAGGCGGATCGTCTCGGTGTGTGCGTCGATCCACGCGAGCGGCGTGAACGCGTCGGATCCCCACGCCTCCGCGGTCCACACCGAGTCGAAACCGAGCCGCTCCGCCTCCTGCGCGAGCGACACCGCGAACGGGTTGGGCTGCGCGCCCCAGTAACCGAGTTGCAGACCGAGTTTCACGCGTGCGTTTCTAGGGCAGCGGCGCGTGTGCGGTCCACCCTGCGGCAGACTGCAACGTATGGCGCAACACTTCGAAGGGGTCATCGGACGCGACTGGCGGGACTCGACACCGTGGTGGCCACAGGAGCCTGCGGCACCGAGCGGTGCGCCCAACGTGCTGCTCATCGTGCTCGACGACGTCGGCTACGCGCAGCTCGGGTGCTACGGATCCGACATCTCGACGCCGACGATCGACGGGCTCGCGGCCGAGGGCGTGCGCCTCGCCAACTTCCACACGACGGCGCTCTGTTCGCCGACCCGCTCGTGCCTGCTCACCGGCCGCAACCATCACCGCAACGGCATGGGCCGCGTCGCCGATCTCGCGACGGGATATCCCGGTTACTGGGGCATGATCCCGCGCGAGAACGGCTTTCTCTCCGAGATCCTGCGCGCGCACGGTTACGCGAGCTATGCCGTGGGCAAGTGGCACCTCACGCCCGACGACGAGGTGAACATGGCCGCGTCGCGCGCGAGCTGGCCGCTCGGCCGGGGCTTCGACCGGTGGTACGGGTTCCACGGCGGCGAGACGCACCAGTTCGCGCCCGCGCTGTACCACGACAACCACGCGGTGCTCGCGCCGGGAACCTACGAAGACGGCTACCACCTCAGTGCCGATCTCGCCGACCGCGCGATCGAGTTCCTCTCCGATCTGCGCGCGGTCGACCAGGAGCAACCCTTCTTCTGTTACCTCGCGACCGGTGCGTGCCACTCCCCGCACCACGCGCCGCCCGAGTGGATCGCGCGCTACCGCGGCCAGTTCGACGCGGGATGGGACGCGTGGCGCGATGCGACGTTCGCCCGCCAGCTCGAGAGCGGCCTGCTCCCGGCAGGCACCGCGCTCTCTCCGCGCCCGCCGTGGGTCCCGGCGTGGAACGACCTGGCCCCCGAGGACCAAGCGGTCGCGGCCCGGTTCATGGAGTGCTTCGCCGCGTACCTCTCGTACACCGACGCGCAGATCGGACGCGTGCTCGAGTACCTCACCGAGACCGGCGACCTCGACAACACCGTGATCATGCTGTGCTCCGACAACGGCGCCAGCTCGGAAGGCGGCGCGCGCGGCTCGATCAACGATGTTCGCTCCTACAACGGCGCGACGACGGGACGGCGAGAGTTGCGCGCGCGCATCGACGAGCTCGGCGGTCCGACGACCCACAACAATTATCCGTGGGGTTGGACGATGGCGGGCAACACGCCGTTCAAACGGTGGAAGCGCGAGGTCCACGAGGGCGGCGTCGCCGATCCGTGCATCGTGCGCCTGCCGGTCGGGGCGCGTGGTCCCAACGCCGTCGGCGGTATCCGCCATCAGTTCGCGCACGCGATCGACGTGCTCCCGACCGTGCTCGAGCTGGTGGGCATCGACGCGCCCGACGTGATCGACGCCGTTCCGCAGTCGTCCGTCGACGGCACCAGCTTCGGCTACGCGCTGGCCGACGCCGCCGCGCCCGGCCGGCACGACACGCAGTACTTCGAGATGCTCGGCTCGCGCGCGATCTACAGCCAGGGCTGGAAGGCAGTGACGTTTCACGCGCTCGGGAACATGTACGACGACGGCCTCGATGCCAACGCGCCCTTCGACGACGACGTGTGGGAGCTCTACGACGTCGCCCACGACCTGTCGGAGACCGAAGACCTGGCGGCGAAGGAACCGCAACGTTTGCGCGCGATGATCGAGCTCTGGTGGCAGGAGGCTCGCCGCAACGACGTGCTGCCGCTCGACAACCGGCCGCTGGAAGCGATCTTGCATCCGCGCCCGCGCCGGCGGGGGTCGCGACGCCGCTACGAGTACCGGCCGTTCGGCGCGCCGGTACCCGAGGCGTCGGCCGTACATCTCCCGAACCGCGAGCACACGATCACCGCCTACGTCGACGTCGGCGCCGACGGCGTCGCCGAAGGAGTCCTCCTCGCGATGGGCTCCGCGCTCGGCGGGTTCGCGTTCTACCTGCGCGAAGGGAAGCTCCGCTATGTGCACAACCTCTACTCCAAGGAGCGCCACGTGATCGGCTCGGACGAGGTGATCGCTCCGGGCCTGCACGAGCTCGCGTATTCGTACTCGAAGACGAAGGGCTTGTCGGGAACGGGAACGCTCGCGGTCGACAACCGTGTGGTCGGCGAAGGGGAGATCCCACTCTTCACGCCCATGTCGTTCTCCGGCACCGGCGGCGGGCTCACGTGCGGCTACGAGATGGGCCCGCCCATCGGCGACGACTACATTGCGCCGTTCCGCTGCACCGCGACGATCCGGCGCGTGGTGGTCGAGGTCTCGGGTGAGCACGAACGTGACCCGATGGCCGTGTTCCAAGCGATCATGTCGGAGCAATAGTGCCGAAAATCGTGCGGCTGATCGTCGCGACCATCGCGTTCGTCCTTCCGGTCGTGGGCGCGGCATCGGCCCACGCCCAGAGCGCGGGCGAAGGGATCCGCGCGTTCAACGTGGTCATCACCATCCAGCGCGACGGAACATTGAGGATCCAGGAAGCGATCGCGTACGACTTCGGCGTCGTGGCGCACCACGGTCTCCTGCGCGATCTCGTTCAGCGCGAGCACTTCGACTCGAAGCGCGATCGCAAGTACCGGATCGACGTGGAGAGCGTCACTGCCGACCCGGGCACGTCGAGCACGGTGCAACAGAGCACGAACGGTCCCTACCTGCATCTGCGGGTCGGTGATCCCAGCCGGACGATCACCGGTGAGCACACGTATCAGCTCACCTACACGATTCGCGGCGCGCCACTCACGTTCGACAATCACGACGAGCTCTATTGGGACGCGATCGGCAACCAGTGGACCGTGCCGATCGAGAAAGCTCTCGTAACCGTGAGAGCGCCCGTTCCGATCACGCGGGTCTCCTGCTTCGCCGGGCCCGCACGCGTTGTGTTTCCGTGTGCCGGCTCCACGTTCACAAACAACGAGGCGACGTTCAACGAACCTGTGCTCGGCACCGGATCTGGTCTTACAGTGGTTGTCGCGATGCCCAAGGGAACGATCCAACCCGCAGCCGCGCCGATCCTGGAGAAGCGCCGCACACTCGCCACCGCGTTCGAGGTCACGCCACTCACTGTCGGGCTCGGCGGTGGCCTGTCGCTCGCCGGCATCGCCGCCGTCGGGCTGCTCGCGACGCGCCGTGGACGCGATCGCCGCTTCATCGGTTCCGTGGTCGACGCCGCGCTGGGGAACACCACGGGCGCCGAGGAGCCGGCTCCCCTGTTGCACCGCACAACCGGCCCGGTCGAATTCGTACCGCCCGAGGGAATCCGGCCCGGCCAGGTCGGCACGCTGGTCGACGAACGCGCCAACCTGCTCGACGTGACGGCGTCGATCGTCGACCTCGCGGTGCGCGGATGGTTGAAGATCGCGGAGGTCGAGCCCGAGGCGCACCAACGCCACCCCGACTACGAGCTGACCGCGACACCCGGCTCGGGCAAGGGAACTCCCCTTCCGTACGAGCAGATGCTGCTGCACGAGCTGTTCGACAACCGCGAGTCGGTCAAGCTCTCCGATCTCAAGTACAAGTTCCGCGGGAGCCTGAGCAGCATCCAGTCGGCGATGTACGACGACACGGTCGCGCAGGGTTGGTACCGGGTCCGACCCGATCGCACGCGCACGATCTGGACGGCGCTCGCGGTGGTCACGCTCGTCGCCGGCATCGGGTTGACGATCTTGTTCGCCCGGTTCACGTTCGTCGCGATCATTCCACTCGCACTCGTCGTCACGGGGTTGGCGGTGCTCGTCGCGGCCGGGCACATGCCTGCTCGTACGGGTGCCGGCACCGCGATGCTCTCGCGCGTGCGCGGCTTCCGGCAGCTGTTCGACGAGGGCGAAGAAGACACACGCGCTCGGTTCGCCGAGCAGCACGAGATCTTCTCGCAATACCTGCCCTACGCGATCGTGTTCGGCTGCACGAAGAAGTGGGCGAAGGCGTTCGAGGGGATCGCGGCCGATCAGATCGATTCCAGCTGGTACGTCGGGAATCAGCCGTTCAACGCACTCGTGCTCGCGAGCGCCGTCGACAACTTCGGCACCACGGCAACCGGCACGATGTACGCGAGCATGCCGTCGTCGTCGAGCTCGAGTGGCTTCTCGGGAGGCTCCTCCGGCGGCGGAGGCGGGGGTGGCGGCGGAGGCAGCTGGTGACCGGTCGGCTCCCGCCCGTTGGCACCGGGCGCAGGCTCGCGCCCAAACTGACCGGATGAACACGATTGCCGAGATCGTGCGCGCCCGCGCCGAGGACACGAACGTGGGGCTGCGCTTCGAGGACGAGTCGTGGACGTACCGCGAGCTGGTCGACGCCTGCGGGCAACGCGCCGCCTTCCTGCTCGCGCACCGGGACGCCGACGCGCCCTTCCACGTGGGAGTGCTCCTCGACAACGTGCCCGAGTTCTGGATGCTGCTCGGCGCCGCGGCGCTGGCGGGCGCAACGCTGGTCGGCATCAACCCCACCCGCCGCGGGGCCGAGCTCGCTCGTGACGTGCAGCACACCGATTGCGCGCTGTTGATCACGGAGCCGGGACACCTCGACCTGCTCGAGGGCGCGTGCGAGGTCGTGCCCGCCGATTCGCTGTTGATCATCGACACCCCCGAGTGGGACGCGGCCCTGCTTCCCCACGCCGGCGCGCCGCTCCCCGATGTGGACGTCACCCCGGCCGACGTGTTCATGCTGATCTTCACATCGGGAACAACCGGTGCGCCGAAGGCCGTGCGCATCAGTCACGGCAAGCTCGCGGCGTGGGGGGCGAATCTCGCGGGCCGGTTCCCGCTGACCGCCGACGACGTGTGCTATTCCGCGATGCCGCTCTTCCACTCGAACGCCGCGGTCGCGGGGTACACCGCGCCGATGGCGGCCGGCGCGACCACGGTCTTGCGCCGGCGGTTCTCGGCGAGCGGATTTCTCCCCGACGTGCGCAAGTACGGCGTGACGTTCTTCAACTACGTCGGCAAGCCACTCACTTACGTGCTCGCCACTCCCCCGCAACCCGACGATGCGGACACCACGCTGCGGATCGGGTTCGGGAACGAAGCCGCGCCGCTCGACATCGATCGCTTCGCGGCGCGCTTCGGCTGCTTCGTCGTCGACGGCTACGGCTCGACCGAGGGTGGCATCAACATGTCGAAGACGGAGGACACGCCACCGGGATCGCTCGGCGTGCCCATTCCCGGTTTCCGCGCCTCGATCATCGATCCCGAGACCGGCAAGGAGTGCGCCCCCGCCCAGTTCGACGACAGCGGTCGGCTGCTCAACGCGGAAGACGCCATCGGCGAGATCGTGAATCCCGACGGCGCCGGGAGCTTCGAGGGGTACTACAACAACCCGGAGGCGAACGCCGAGCGCATGCGCGGCGGTATGTACTGGACCGGCGACCTCGGCTACCGCGACGCAGCCGGGTTCTTCTACTTCGCGGGCCGCAATTCCGATTGGCTCCGCGTCGACGGCGAGAACTTCGCGGCGGCGCCGGTCGAGCAGGTGATCTCGCGTCACCCGAGCGTCGTGCTCGCCGCGGTGTACGCCGTGCCGTCACCTGAAGTCGGAGACGAGGTGATGGTCGCGCTGCTCCTCCACGACGGCGCGACTTTCGACGCCGAGGGCTTCGTGTCGTTCCTCGGTGAGCAGTCGGATCTGTCACCCAAGTGGACGCCGCGCTTCGTGCGGATCTCGCACGGGCTGCCGTCGACCGCGACGCAGAAGGTGCTCAAGCGCGTGCTGCAGAGCGAGACCTGGGAGTGCGACGACGCGGTGTGGTGGCGCCCCGATCGCGACCTTACGTACCGCCGCCTCGACGCCGACGACGTCGCCAAGCTCCGCGCCCGCTTCGCCGAGCGCAACCGCGAGCACCTGCTGGGTCGCGCTTAGGTCGTGCCCTTCAGGCGGTCCGCGACGGTCTGGACCAACGACAACGCGAGTGACGAGTCTGCTCGTTCACCGATCCCGGTCGCCACCAGCGAGATCCCGGCCCGCCCACTGCATACGAGGTAGACGTCGATGTACGCGTTCACGGACCGCGCCTTTCCCACGACCGTCAGACGAACGGCGAGTCCTGCCGACTTGTCGGCGATCTTCCCAGTCGAGATCGGCGTGACCGCGACATTCCGAATCGCGGTGCCCGGGTCGGCAGAGTCTTCGAATATTGCGTGGAAGAGCTCCTTCCAACACGGATGCGCCGTCCTGGCCGTGAAGGTGTCGAATGGCCCGGTGACATCCTTCGACGAGCGCTCGAGGTCGACGCTGTTCTCGAAGGTCGTTGAATACCCCGTTTGCACGTCCTTGTTGGCAAAGTCGGACGAGTCGACTTCTACCTCCTTCGGATCGGCCTTGCCGTTCAACAACGAGGCCACCCTTGCTTTCGGAACATGCGCACACGACGCAAACTCCCGCACGGCGGACTCCGGCGTGGCGGTAGACGGATCGTTCTTGTGCGGAGTCGCTTTGTAACCCACCGGGAGGTCGGCGAGCTTCAGCACGGCCTGCTTCCCGAGCGCCTTGTCGAACTTCCGCTGCTCGGGCGTGTTCGGCGCGGTGCTCGTCTTCGACGAGCTCCCACAGCCGGCTGCGAACACGAGCGTCACCGCCAGGACCACCGAACCGAGGCTGCGCGTTCTCGTCCTACTCATGTCTCCCCTGTGCCCGTTTCGTCGGGAGAGTATGCGGAATTACCCAGCCAGATAGCGATCCACGACTTGGTGCATGTGCAGCACGTTGCTCTCCTGCTTCGCCGCGAGCCGCGAGCCCTCGAAGCCGCGCGATCGCATGCCGCGTTGCACGTTGGCGAGATTGGTGTAGTCCTGCTCCGTGATCTCGCCCCACTTGCGCTCGCGCCAGTCGGCGTAGAACCGCCGCTCGGGCATCTGCCACGTCGTGCCGGGACGCGGCCACTCGAGCACCCACGTGTCCTTGATCGCGGAGTTCGGATCGCGACCGTTCGGACGCACTCGGAACAGGAGCGCGCTCCCGGGATACACGGGGCCCACCAGGTTGGGGAACCAGAAGATGTCGTCGGCGCTCGTCATCAGGTCGGGCGTGAAACCGGATACGTCGAACCCGCGCTCGGCAAGCAACGTCATCCGGCGCTCCTGGTACGCACCGAGGAGAGATGCCTCGGGCGGCGGTCCCGACGCGCGCAATTCGTCCACCGCGGCGCGCTCTTCACCGAGGAAGGCACCACCCAGACCGGCGACGAGCGCCCCGAGGATCTCGCCCTCGTCGTACTGGTCGGGACGCAGCCCGAGGCGGGGGCTCGGCCGCAGCTCGCGCCGCGCGCCGGGCAAGCGCCCGTAGTGCGAGTGCCGCTCGAACTGCTCGTAGGCGATGCTCGTGTCGTCGGTCCAGGGCAGGATCTGCTCGTGCAAACCCTGCACGTGGTAGCTCTCGTTGAACGCGTCGACCACCGCCTTCCAATTCGCGGCGATGATCGTGCTGCGGTACGTGCGAAACCGGAGCTCGTCGAAGCGGTAGGGAGCGAGCAGCGTCGGCAGCGGATCGAGGAACTCGAGCAGCGGCTCCGCGTCGAGATCCATGTTGACGAACACGAAGCCGCCCCAACACTCGACCCGCAGCGGACGGAGCGCGAGGTCGTCGGGGAGATCGCCGAACTCCTCCCGATCGGGAACGTGCGCGAGCCGGCCGTCGAGCGCGTAGGTCCACGCGTGGTACGGGCAACGGATCGCACCATCCGAGAACACGCCACAGCCATCGGCGAGCCGCGTGCCCCGGTGCAGGCAGGCGTTGTGGAATCCGGTGATCGTCCCGGTCTCGGTCCGCACCACGACGATCGAGTCGTCGCCGATCGAGTACTCGAAGAAGGCACCGGGCCGTTCCAACTCCTCCTCACGACCGGCGATCTGCCAGACGCGCGGCCAGAGCCGCTCGAGCTCCAGCTCGGCGAACTCGTCGGTCGTGTAGCGCTCCTTCGGCAGGAAGCCGTCGGGACGCACAAGACATCGGTCGAGGAATCGGTCGCGGGCCGTCATGCCAGAATCGGACTGTAGCGGCACACCGCCGGCCGACGAACGTCCCGGAAGCAGCACGCGTGGAGTTCAACATCGCCGACCTGTTGGAGTGCGTGGCCGACGCGGTGCCCGCGCGCGAAGCAGTCGTGTGCGGAGACGAGCGCCGGACCTATTCCGAGCTCGACGAACGCGCGACCCGCCTCGCGCATTCCCTGCGCGACGCCGGAGTCGAGGTCGGTGATCACGTGGGTCTGTACCTGCGCAACTCGGTCGCGCACGTGGAATCGATGCTCGCTTGCTACAAGGCGCGCGCGGTCCCGATCAACGTCAACTACCGCTACGTCGCCGACGAGCTGGGTTATCTCTGCGACGACGCCGACCTCGTCGCCCTGTTCCACGACGAAGACACCGCGGCGCACGTCGACGCAGTTCGATCTCCCGCCCTGAAGCTCGTCGTGGTCGCGGGTGCGCCCGAGTACGAACAGCTGGTGCAATCGGGATCGACGGGGCGCGATCTCGGGCCCCGCTCCGCGGATGACCGCTACGTGCTCTACACCGGCGGGACGACGGGCCGACCGAAAGGCGTTGTCTGGCGCCAGGAAGACATGTTCTTCGGCGGCCTCGGCAGCGGCAACCCCGGCGGGCCGCCGATCTATGCACCCGAGCAGATCGCGGCATCGGTGCTGGACAATCCCGCGCAACGGCTGCGCGCGTTTCTGCCGCCGGGCGACACGAGCGTGGAACAGTTCGTGTCGCTCGCGCTCGGACCGTTGATGCACGCCAGCGGCCAATGGTCCGCGCTCGGAACGCTCCTCGGTGGCGGCAAGGTCGTGCTCTACGGCGAACCCCACGTCGACATGGAACGAGTCCTCGACCTGCTCGAACGCGAACGCGTCAGCGCGTGCAATCTGGTGGGCGACGCGAGCGCGCGTCCGATGCTCGATGCGGTCACTGCCGAACCCGATCGTTGGGACCTGTCGTCGTTGCGGCTGCTCGGATCCGGCGGAAGCATCATGTCGGGCGAGGTGAAGGACGGGTTGATGGCCGCGCTGCCGTCGGTGCTCGCGATCGTCGAAGGCATCGGTTCGTCGGAATCACCCGCGCAAGCGGTGGCGCTCACGACCCGCGGCGGCGGCCCGTCGGCGTCGCTGACCTTCGCCGCGAAGGCCGAGACGATCGTCGTCGACGACGACCTGCGGCCGGTGGCTCCCGGGAGCGGGGTAGTCGGTCGGCTCGCGACGCGAGGGCGCGTTCCGCTCGGGTACCACAAGGATCCGGAACGCAGTGCCCGGACGTTCGTGGAGATCGACGGCGCGCGCTGGTCGTTGCCGGGCGACATGGCGATGATCGACGCCGACGGCACCGTCTATCTGCTCGGCCGCGGCTCGCTCTGCATCAACACCGGCGGCGAGAAGGTGTACCCCGAGGAGGTCGAGGCGGTCCTGAAAGTGCACCCCGATGTGGCCGACGCGGTCGTGCTCGGCGCACCCGACGACCGGTTCGGGCAGCGGGTAATCGCGATCGTCGCGGTGATCTCCGAGCGCGCCCCGCCCAATCTCGAGACGTTGCAAGCGCATTGCCGGGGGCATCTCGCGGGCTACAAGGTTCCGCGAGCGCTGCATGTGGTCGACGAGATCGCGCGCACCCCGGCCGGCAAGCCCGACTACGGCTGGGCACGTTCCGTGATCGGCGCGTAACGCGAGCGATCACTGCTTCGGGCGGGGATCGCCCTTCTGGATCGTCGCAATGAGTGAGCCGGTCACGCCGAGCGGTGCGCAGCCGTGCCCCTTCTCGCACACGAAGTCGAAGTTCTTCCTGGCCGCGACGTGGCACGACGCGCAATCTCCGCCGAGGAAGTTCTTGACTTTGGTGCCGGAGCTCACGATCTGGGTACCGGTTGGTGAGACGTTCAGGGAGAAGAACTCCCAGTCGCCGGTCGCGGCGCTGTAGCCCTCGTGTCGCTTCACCATGGCCTCGGTCGGGATCAGCTGGATCACGGTCCCGACCGGATACACGCCGCCCTTCGGCTGGCGCGCGACCGCGAGCGCCGCGTCGAGATGGCCGTTGAGACTCCCGATGAAGTGATCGCCGACGCGCTTCATCCGGTTGATGTTCACGAAGTCGTTCGGCTTCGGCACGACGTCGGGCAGCGGTGCGGTCGTGGTCGTCGGGATCGTCGTCGTGCGGTCCGCCGAGCCCGAGCCCGAGCCACTCGAGCCGCCGCAGGCGACGAACAACACCGCGGCGAGCGCGCCGGTGGTCACCGCGACGAGGAGACGCGCGCGTCCGTTCGGAATCCGACCGGTCATCCCCGGGATACGGCCCTCCCGCGCAACGGGTTCACTCGAACCAGTCCCATTCCCACGGGGTAATCGTCTCGAACGGGCCGGCAAAGGTCACATGCGACGTGGCATCGAACCGATCGCGGCGCTGCGTCTCGAGCGGAGCGACGCGCACCGCGACGTCGAGCGGATCATCGTCGAGCCAGCACATCGTGATACGACGCGCCCCCGCGGACCAACGCGGCGAAGCCAACGTCTCCGAGCTCGCGAACGTCCAGATCCCCGCGACACCCGGCACGGAGAGGAGGGCGGGCTCGTGGTCGGTCACCAGCCAACGCTGATAGTCGAGGAGTGCGTCACTCTCGCGGTGCTCTTCGACGATCACGTAGAGACCTCGATGCGCCCGGAACGGCACCGCGGCCGCCGACACGAGCACGCGGGGCGCGGCCGTCGCGTCGATGATGCGAAACGGCCCGGTGAGATGCGCGCGCCGGTGACGATGAAAACGATCGAGGTCGTGCAATTGCGCACCGAGCTCGAAGAAGTCGTCGAGGGTGTGCTCGATCGGGTCGGCCATGAGGTAACAGGTGAGATAGTGGATCGGGTCGAGCGACTCGTCGCTCAGCGCCCGCGCCGCCCGGCACGCCGGCGTCGAGACCCATCGCTGCCCGTAGACCACCCCCGGAAGCGGAAACTGCTCGGGCAGATGGTCGAGCTGGTGCCACTCGTTGTACGCGCGATGCTCGGCCGGATCGGTGATCTCGGTGAACGAGAAGAACCCGAATGTCGTCTTCATGTGACCGGATCGCGCACCGCGATCGTGACCCTCGACGTCGCGCAGAGCTTTCCGTCGTCGTTGCGCATCTCGATATCCCACAACCAGGTCGTGCGCCCCCGATGGAACGCGCGGGCCTCGGCGTGCACGGTGCCCTCGCCGACGGGTCGGAGGAAGCTCGTGTTGTTCGACATGCCGAGCGGCACCTTTCCCAACTCGAGCACGCCGTCGGCGGTACCTCTCGACGCCAGCGACTCGGCGATTGCCGCGTAGATACCGCCGTGCACAATGCCCATCGGTTGGCATACGCCGGGTACGACCGCCAGACGCGCCGTGCGCCGACCGACCTCGACGAGCTCGTCGATCTCGAGCCCCATCACGGCATCGAACGTGTCCTCGGGAGGCAAGCGCGCTGCGTTCGGTACGTTGGTCACGCGGGCAATGCTACGCGCGAGCGGGGAGCCACCATGAGTGCGGGAACCTGGGAGAGCCACCACGCGATCACGACCCTCATGTACCACTACGCGGAGTGCGTCGATGCGGCCGACTTCGACGGGATTGCCGCGCTGTTCGCCAATGGTCGCATCACGAACGAGGGCGTCGACGGCGAGATCCAAGGTCCCGAAGCCGTGCGCGCGCTGTACGCGGACACCAACCGCGTGCACGCCGACGGCACGTTGCGCACGCGTCATCTCACCACCAACGTGATCGTCGACATCGACGAGATCTCGGGCTCGGCCACGGCGCGCTCGGCCTTCGTCGTGTTCCAGCAGACCACGGAGCTCCCGCTCCAGCCGATCGTCGCCGGCCGCTACCGCGACGAGTTCGCGCGCGCGGGCAACGAGTGGCGATTCGACCGCCGGCACATCTTCGTCGACCAGGTCGGCGACGTCCGCGAGCACCTCAGCTTCGATCTGTCGGGCTTCATGGACAAGCGGTAGCGGTTCGCCGTGGCCGACCCGAAGCGGCTACTCGTCGTGTTCCACTCCCGATCCGGGGGAACTGCGGCCATGACCGATGCGGTCGTTGCCGGCGCGAAGGACGATGCCATCGAAGGTGTTGACGTAAAGGTGCAACGCGCGTTCGACACGAGCATCGACGACGTGCGCGCGTGCAGCGGCATCGTGCTCGGGACACCCGAGAACTTCGGATACATGTCGGGCGCGATCAAAGACTTCTTCGAGCGGATCTACTACCCGCTGCTCGACGAGACCCAGGGTCTGCCGTACGCGCTGTTCGTGAAGGCCAGCACCGACGGCGACGGCGCCGTGCAGAGCATCGAGCGCATCGTCGCCGGCCTGCGCTGGAAGCTGGTGATGCCGCCGGTGGTGGTGGTCGGCGACCTCGGGCCCGGCGATCTCGAACGATGCCGGGAGCTCGGCGCGACCATCGCCGCCGGACTCGAAGCGGGGATGTTCTAGGACTCCCCTCCCTTCGCTTTCGCCTGCTCCAGCAAAGCGTCGATCTCGCGGAGGTCGAGGTCGCTCAGGCGCCACGCCGCCGCGGCCGCGTTCGCGAGCACCTGTTCGGGTTTGGTCGCGCCGGCGATGACACTCGCGACCGTGGGGCGAGCCAGGAGCCAGGAGATCGCGAGCTCGAGCAACGTATGGCCGTGATCGCGCGCCCAGCCGTCGAGCGCTTCGACGCGGTCGAACACCTTGGGCGACAACGCGCTGTCGACGCGCTCCGCGGGCATGCCGGCCAGCCGGGTACCGGCGGGCGGCGCAACGTCTCGGTAGTACTTCCCCGTCAGCACACCGCTCGCGAGCGGAAAGTACGGGATGAACACGACGCCGTTGCGCGCGCACGCATCGAGCACACCGAATCGTTCGGGACCGCGTCGCAGCAGGCTGTATTCGTTCTGCACGCTCACGAACCGCGCCTCCTGGCGCTCGGCGCTGATCTTGGTCGTCTCGTCGAGCTGCTCCGCCGAAAAGTTGCT
>JBBQER010000022.1:0-41833 GCA_038320885.1 Acidimicrobiia bacterium | reverse complement strand
GACGCGGTCGAGGCATACCTCGGCGAGTTGGGAACGGCGGGCCGCTTCGACCTCACGAACGCGATCGACCGGGGTGATCTCGGCAATGCGCTCGAGGTACTGCACCGCATGCTCACCGCCACCAGCGCGGCCCAACCGAAGCCGCTGCACCCGATGCAGGTGATGGCGTCCCTCGTCTTCCACTACCAGCGGCTGCTGCGCCGCGACAATCCCGCCATCACGACCAAGGAGCAGGCCGCCGACGTACTCGGGATGAAGAGCGCGGGCGGAGCGAGGTTCCCGCTCGAAGCGGCGCGGAAGCTCGGATCCGACGGGCTGCGCGAGGCGCTCGGGCTCCTCGCGCAGGCCGAGCTGGACCTTCGCGGTCAGAGCGGATTCGACGAGCGCACCGCGATCGACGTGCTCGTCGCCCGGTTGGCGGCGCTCAGCCGGCGCCACGCGCGCGGTCCGACCCGGGGCCGGGCCCAACGGGTGTGAGCCGCGGCGTAGTGGGAGAAGGGCCTACGACTCGGTGGTCGTGTGCGCCCGGCGCATCATGCGCGAGGTGCGGCGAGCGGCCTGGTTCTTGTGCACGATGCCCTTGGCGCCGGCCTTGCCCAACCGCTTCTGCGCAGCCTGCACGAGCGCGTCGGCGTCTTCGGCACCCGACTCGACCGCCACGGTGGCGAGCTTGACCCGCGTCTTCAGCTCGGAGCGGACGGCCTTGTTGCGGTCCCGCCGGCGCTCGTTCTGCAGGTTGCGCTTCTTCTGCGACTTGATGTTTGCCACGTAAAACCTTTCTCGGAAGCCGGGAGAGGCTATCAGCATTGGGCCACCGGGCAGGATCCGTTGCCCGGGCCCCCAGCCGCGAGAATGGCCACCTTGACCGACCTCGACCGCATCCGCTGTCTCAGCATCATCGCCCACATCGACCACGGAAAGTCGACACTCGCCGACCGTCTGCTCGAGATGACGGGTGCCGTCGATCCACGCGACATGCGCGCCCAGTTCCTCGACTCGATGGATCTCGAGCGCGAGCGGGGCATCACGATCAAGGCGCAGAACGTACGTCTCGAGTGGAACGGCTATGTCGTCAACCTGATCGACACGCCCGGCCACGTCGACTTCAGCTACGAGGTCAGCCGCAGCCTCGCCGCGTGTGAAGGCGTGGTCCTGCTCGTCGACGCGTCGCAGGGGATCGAGGCGCAAACGCTGGCGAACTGCTATCAGGCGATCGAGCACGACCTCACGATCGTCGCCGCGCTGAACAAGATCGACCTTCCCGCCGCCGAGCCGGAGAAGCGCGCCGAGGAGATCGAACGGGTGCTCGGCATCCCGGCGAGCGAGGTGTTGCACATCTCGGCCAAGACGGGGGAAGGCGTCGCCGATCTTCTCGACGCGCTCATCGAGCGCATTCCCGCGCCCAAGGGCGACATCGACGCGCCCTTGCAGGCCCTGATGTTCGACTCGTACTACGACGCGTACCGCGGTGTGATCTCGTCGGTACGCGTCTTCAACGGCGCGCTGCGCAGCGGCGCCAAGCTCCGGTATCTGAACGCGCGCCAGATGCACGAGGCCGAGGAGATCGGCGTGCGCCTGCCGGTGCCCACTCCGGTCGCGATGCTCGGGCCCGGTGAGGTCGGCTACCTCATCGCCGGGATCAAGGACGTCGGTGAGGCCAAGGTCGGCGAGACGGTGACCGACGCCGGCCATCAGGGTGAGCCGCTCGAGGGCTACCGCGACCCGAAGCCGATGGTGTTCTGCGGGCTGTATCCCGTCGACGGCGACGAGTACGCCGATCTGCGCGAGGCCATGGAACGGCTCCGGCTCAACGACTCCTCGTTCACGTACGAACCCGAGACTTCGGGCGCGCTCGGCTTCGGGTTTCGCTGCGGCTTCCTGGGCTTGCTGCACATGGAGATCATTCGCGAGCGTCTCGAGCGCGAGTACGACCTGTCGCTCGTCGCGACCGCACCGAACGTCGAGTACCGAGTGCAGTTGGCCGACGGCAGCGTCGAAGTCGTCGACAACCCGTCGTCGATGCCACCGCCCGAGCACGTCGAGGCGATCGAAGAGCCGTTCGTCAAGGTGACGATCCTCACGCCGACCGACTACGTCGGCACGCTCATGGAGCTCGCGCAACAACGGCGCGGCGAGATGCTGAAGATGGAGTATCTCTCGGTGGATCGGGTCGAGCTCGTCTACACGCTCCCGCTCGGCGAGATCGTGCTCGACTTCTTCGATCAGATGAAGTCACGGACGCGTGGCTACGCGAGCCTCGACTACGAGCCCGCGGGCTATCGCGTCTCGAATCTCGCCAAGGTCGACGTGCTGCTCAACAGCGTGCCGGTCGACGCGTTCTCGGCCATCGTGCACCGAGCCAAGGCCGACGTGTACGGACGCAAGATGACGTCGAAGCTGCGTGAGCTCATCCCGCGCCAACTCTTCGACGTCCCGATCCAGGCCGCGATCGGCGGTCGCATCATCGCCCGCGAGACGGTGAAGGCGAAGCGCAAGGATGTGCTCGCCAAGTGCTACGGCGGTGACATCACGCGCAAGCGCAAGCTGCTCGACCGCCAGAAGGAAGGCAAGAAGCGGATGAAGCAGATCGGCCGCGTCGAGGTGCCGCAGGAAGCGTTCGTGGCGGCGCTCAAGCTCGAGGAATAGCTTCGGGTTCGCGGGGGAGACCGAGAACTTTTTCGCCGAGAATGTTTCGCTGCACCTCACTCGTTCCGCCCCCGATCGTGAGCGCGCACGAGTACAGGTAGCCGTAGTTCCACATCCCGGCGTCGGGTTCGGCGTACGGGCCGTGATCGACGAGCAGGCCATGGGTGCCCGCGAGCTTCTTGGCCAACGCCATCACGTGCTGGCCGTGCTCGTCGGATATCGCCTTGCGTACCGACGCTTCGGGGCCGGGCTCGAGTCCGCGCAGCTTGGCCGAGAGCGTGCGCATCCGGATCAGCCGCAACGTCTCGGCTTCCGAATACAGCCGCGCGACCTGTTGGCGGAGGAGCGGGTCACAGGTGCCGCCGTGCGCGCGCACGAGGTCGATGACGTCGTCGGCCGTCGGGCCCCGCCCCCAGAGCGCGCCCTCGCCCGACAGCGACACGCGCTCGTTGCCGAGCGTGACCTTGGCGAGCCTCCATCCGTCGTGCTCGACGCCGACGACGTTCGCAGCCGGAATGCGCACGTCGGTGAAGAACACCTCGTTGAACTCGTGGGTGCCGGTCATCTGGATCAGCGGTCTCACTTCGATGCCCGCGGCACGCATGTCGACGACGAAGTAGGTGATGCCCTCCTGCGCGGTTGCATCGGGGTCGGTGCGCGCGAGCAGGATTCCGAACCGGGCGACGTGAGCCAGCGTGGTCCATACCTTCTGCCCGTTCACCACGAACTCGTCGCCGTCGCGAACGGCCCGGGTCTGCAATGACGCGAGATCGCTGCCGGCTTCGGGCTCGCTGAACAATTGGCACCAGATGTCGGAGCCGTCGAGGATGCCGGGCAACCATTCCCGGCGTTGGGCCTCGGTTCCCGCGACGAGCAGCGTCGGGCCGGCCCACCCGATCCCGATGGGATTGAGCGGACGCGGCACCGCGAGCTCACGCACGACCTCGTCGATCGCGAGCTGCTCGTTCGGGTCGGCATCGAGTCCCCAGGGCGCCGGCCAGTGCGGAGCGACGAACCCGGCGCCGGCGAAGACGCGGTTCCAGCCGGCCGGATAGTGGCCGTCGGGCGCATGTTCGGCGACGAGCTCCCGCAAGAGAGCGGCAAGGTCTGTAGAGATCGCGCGAACCTAGGTCATCCAGGAAAGCGGCCGGCGTCGAACACCTCGCGTGCGCAGGAGCGCGAACGCGGGCGAAACGATGTCGGAGACGCAACGGCGCGAAGCCGACGATGCGACACTCGCGCGCGCCGTCGGTCGGCAGGACGAGGGCGCCCTGAACGAGCTGTACCGCCGGCACGCGGGACCGTGCCTGGGCCTCGCCTGCCGGGTGCTCAGCGACAAGACACTGGGTGAGGAAGTGGTGCAGGAGGTCTTCGTCCGCACGTGGCGAGATCCGGGGCGGTTCGATCCCAGTCGGGGGACGATGCGCTCGTACCTCCTCGCCCAGGTGCACGGACGCTCGGTGGATCTCCTCCGGGCAGAATCGGCTCGCCGCGCTCGAGAGGAGCGCGAGGCACTGCGTAATCCCAGCGTCGACATCGATCTCGAGCGCGAGGTCATGCAGCTGACGGAGGCGGAGGCGGTGCGACGCGCGCTCTCGACGCTCTCCGACGGCGAGCGCCACGCCATCGAGCTCGCATACTTCGGCGGGCATACCTACCGGGAGGTCGCGGTTCTCCTCGAGCAGCCGGAGGGAACGGTGAAGAGCCGAATCCGGGCCGGACTCCTGCGGTTGCGGGCCGCCTTGATCGAGGAAGGGGTGAGCCAGTGAGTGACGTCCCTCGGGATGCGGGCGCGACCGAAGAGCTCGACTCCCTGCTCGGTGCCTATGCCCTCGACGCAATCGATCCTGACGACCGCGCGCGCGTCGACTCGTACCTCGAGCGCAACGAAGACGCGCGCGCCGAGGTCGACGAGCTACGTGAGACCGCGGGGTCGTTGGCGTTGCTGCCCGCCTCGTCGCTCGACGCGCCGCCCGAGTTGTGGGAGCGCATCGCCGGCGAGATCGCGCAAGAACGCACGCGCAACGCGCCCGCGCCGCCGACGTCCCCTGGCGACGAGCTGGCATCGCGCCGCGCTCGGCGGACGCGCGCACCCTGGATCGCGCCGGCCGCAGCCGCGGCCGCGATCATCGTGGTCGTGGTGCTCGGCGCCCAGGTCGCGTCGCTGCGGGGACAGCTCGACCGCGCGCACGGGCTGGGCCCGACCGCCATGGCGGCCGCGTTCGACCGGGCCGCGAAATCCGACGGCGCGCTCCAAGCCGGATTGACTGCGAAGTCGGGCGCGACGTTGGCCCGGGTGGTGTTGCTGCCCGACGGCACCGGCTACCTCCGCGGCGATCACCTCGACCCGTTGCCGTCCGATCGCACGTATCAGTTGTGGGCCGTCACCGGGTCGGCGACGAAACCAGTAACGATCTCCGCCGGTGTGCTCGGTTCCGATCCGCGGGCGGTGGCTTTCCGGGCGAGCGGTCCGGTCCGCGCGTTCGCGATCACCGTCGAACACGCGGGCGGAGTCGTGCAATCCGCGCAAACCCCGATCGCACAGGCCGCCATAGCCTAAGAGGATGCCTCAGCTCCCGCGAGATGAACCGCGAGGCCGTGAGTGAGCGAAGCGAACGAGCTGGCAGGAGCGGCGAGCGCCCGCGGCCGGAGTTTCGCCGGCCGCAGCGAGCGCGACCATGAGTTCGGTGTCTATGTGCATATTCCGTTTTGTGCAGCGCGGTGTGACTACTGCGACTTCGCGACGTGGACGGATCGTGGGCATCTCGTCGAGACCTACGTCGAGGCGTGCATCGTCGACATCGGGCGCCGCCGGTCGGAGCACCATCCCGCCGCGACGAGCGTGTTCTTCGGGGGCGGGACGCCGTCGCTCCTCGACGCCGGGCAGCTCGTGCGCATCCTCGACGCAATCGAGCGGACCGACGACGCCGAGGTCACGGTGGAGTGCAATCCGGACAGCGTCGACGCGGCCAAGCTCGCCGCCTACCACCGGGCCGGGGTCAATCGCCTGAGCTTCGGGGTGCAGTCGATGGCGGCGCACGTGCTCGCCGCGCTCGGACGCACCCATGATCCCGCGAACGTCACGCGGGCGATCGCGCTCGCGCGCGAAGCCGGCTTCGAGCGCATCAATGTGGATTTGATCTACGGGACGCCCGGCGAGTCGCGGGACGACTGGCGCGCGACCCTCGCCGGCGCGGTCGCGCTCGACGTGCCCCACGTGAGCGCGTACGCGTTGACCGTGGAGCCCGCGACACCGCTCGGGCTCCGCGTCGCCGCGAATCTCTCCGAGGCACCCGACGACGACGTCCAAGCCGACTGCTATCTCATCGCCGACGAGGTTCTCGGCGCGGCGGGACTCGACTGGTACGAGGTGTCGAACTGGGCGCGCCCCGGCGAGGAGTGCCGGCACAACCTCCTCTACTGGAGCGAGGGGGAGTACCTCGGGATCGGCTGCGCGGCGCATGGTCACACCGCGGACCGCAACGCGGCCGACGGGAACGGGCGGAGCCGGCGCTGGTGGAACGTGCGAACCCCCGATCGGTACATCGCCGCGCTGCAGGCAGGAGTCTCGACGGAAGCCGGATCCGAGAGCCTCGATCCCGCGCCCCGGGCCGAGGAGGCGTGCGTGCTCGCGCTCCGTACCCGGCGGGGCGCGGCCGTCGACGCGGCGGCCGCCGCCACGGTGGACGACCTCGAGGCCGGTGGCTTCGTCCGTCGGATCGACGGCCGGATCGTGCTCACGGCCCGCGGACGGCTCATGGCATCCGACGTGACCGCCAGACTGCTACTCGCCGGGGCGGTTGGCACTCGGTAACATCGAGTGCCAACGAGCATCCCTCGAGAAGTCACGATCGGACCGGGCAGCCATGTCGGAGCTGGACGAGCGCAAGGCGGCCATCTTGCGCGCGATCGTCGAGCACTACGTCGACAGTGCGCAGCCGGTCGGGTCGCAGACGGTCACCCAGAGTGCCGGGCTCGGGGTTTCGGCCGCCACGGTGCGCAACGAGATGTCCGTCCTGGAGCGGGACGGCTTCATCGTCCAGCCCCACACCTCAGCCGGACGGGTGCCGACCGACCACGGCTACCGGTACTACGTCGACCATCTCGCGGGCGCCGGTGCGCTGCCCGCGGCGGAGCGCCGGCGCATCGTCGAGTTCTTCACGAGCTCGACGATGGCCATGGACGATCTCCTCCACGAGACGAGTCAGCTGCTCGCGCAGGTGACCGCGCACGCGGCGGTCGTCGTCGGTCCGCAGTCGGAATCGGTCACGGTCCGGAGCGCACACCTCGTGCTCCTCCAGCCGCGTGTGTTGCTCGCGGTCGTCGTGATGTCGAACGGCGCGGTCGAGAAAGAGACCGTCGTGCTCGCCGATGACGCCGAGCCCGACGACGTCGCCGACGCCAGCGCGCGCCTCGCGGCGTATCTCGACGGTCACCGTTTGGCCGAGGTACCCACACTGTCATTCCGCGCCGCGCCGGGCGATCGCGCCGACGCGCTCGCCGAGGCGACGCGCAACGCGTTCGCGGCGCGCGTCGAGATGCATCACGGCGAGCCGCTCTACGTAGGAGGCGCGAGTCACATCGCGGCCGAGCAGGAGTCGTTCGCGAACACGAGCGCGTCGGGCCTCCTCGACTTGTTGGAGCAGCACGTCGTGCTCGCGACACTGTTGCGCGAGCTCCTCGGGCCCGGCCTCACGGTTCGCATCGGCGCGGAGAACGAGCGGGCCGATCTCCGCGAATGCTCGATCGTGCTCGCTCCGTATCTCGTGGAAGGCGAGCCGATCGGGACGATCGGCGTGCTCGGCCCGACGCGCATGGACTACCGGAAAGCGCAGGCCGCGGTTTCGACCGTGTCACGCCGACTCGGACAGCAGCTTTCTCGTTGATCGCGATGACGCGCTGATGGCACGCGACTCCTACGAAGTGCTCGGCGTGGCGCCGCAGGCGACCGACGACGAGATCAAGAAGGCGTACCGGCGTCTCGCGCGCGAGTGCCACCCCGACGCCAATCCCGACGATCCGCAGGCCGCGGAACGGTTCAAGGAGATCAGCGCCGCGTACGAGTCGGTGCGTGATCCGGAACGTCGCCGTCAGTACGACATGTTCGGGCCCGGCGGCGCGCCCGGTGGCGGCGGGAACCCGTTCACGTCGGGGCAGTTCGGTCTCAACGACCTGTTCGACGCGTTCTTCAGCGGCGACGCATTCGGCGGCGGCCGCGGCCCGAACGCGCCGCGGCGCGGTCCGGACGCCGAGACGTTCATGGAGCTCACCCTCGAAGAGGTCGTCAAGGGAACCCGGCGCACCGTCGAGATGCGCATGCCCGTGGAGTGCGAGACCTGCGGCGGCTCGGGCGGCGAGCCCGGCAGTGAGGCGACGCGGTGCGACACCTGCGACGGAGTCGGCGAAGTCCGCCAGATCCGGCGCTCGCTGTTGGGCCAGATCGTCACGGCCGGCCCATGCCCCACGTGCTCGGGTCTGGGCACGATCATCGAGCATCCGTGCGCGGCATGTCACGGCGAAGGACGGGTCGCGGGAATGCGGGCGATCGACGTCGACGTCCCGGCCGGCATCGACGACGGCCAGCGACTGCGGCTGGCCGGTCGCGGGCCGGCCGCCTCGCGGGGTGGCGACGCCGGCGACCTCTTCGTCGCGGTCCAGGTTGCACCGCATGCGAGATTCCAGCGCCAGGGCGACGAGCTCTGGCATCGACTGCCGGTGTCGATCGTGCAGGCTGCCCTCGGCGCGCAGTTGAACCTCGACACGCTCGACGGCCCGCGCGAGATCGAGGTTCAGTCGGGTACCCAGCCCGGTGCCCGTATCCGATTCCACGGGCTCGGGGTGCCGTCGTTGCGAACCGGCCGGCGCGCCGACCTCGTGATCGAGGTCGACGTGCAGGTACCGACCAACCTCACGCCCGAACAGGCCGATCTGCTCGCTCAGCTCGCGCAACTTCGCGGCGAGCACGTGAACGCACCGAACGAAGGCCTGTTCTCGCGGATCAGGTCGGCCTTCCGTCAGTGACGCCGCCACGCGCAAGCGCCTGGGCGGCCGGGCAGGACGCGGCCGCGCACGCGTTCGTCGCCGCCCTCGACGATGCGATCGACATCGCAGGAACCGACGGTCACCATCTGCAACGGGTCCGTCGCCTGCACGTCGGCGAGCACGTGACCGCGGCCGACGGCGCGGGGGGCTGGCGCCTCTACCGGATCGACGAGGTCGAGCCCGGGCGGCTCCGGCTCACCGCGCGCGGTGAGCCTCGGCGTGATCCCGAGTTGTCTCCCGAGGTCGCGCTCGCGGTCGCGCTCACCAAGGCCGGCGCGCTCGACACCGTCGTCGCCCGGTGCACCGAGCTGGGCGTTGCCCGCATCACGCCGGTGCGCACCCGCCGTTGTGTCGTGCGATGGGATCCAGCCCAAGGGGAGAAGGCGGTCGCGCGCCTGCGGACGGTCGCCCGGGAGGCAGCCGCCCAGTGCCGCCGGGCCCGCCTCCCCGAGATCTCGCCCGTGGGCGACTTGTCCGACTTCGTGGGCCGGCCCGATGTGATCGTCGCCGACCGGACCGGCGGACCGATCGCCGAATTGGCGGCCCCGACCGGCGCCGCCTGGACGGTGGTCGTCGGGCCCGAGGGCGGCCTCGAGCCCGACGAGCTGGCGGCCTTCCCGGCCGCGTCTCGGTTGCACCTCGGCCCCTACGTCCTGCGCGCGGAAACCGCCCCGATCGCGGCCGCGGCCGTACTAGTTGGCCGGGCGCGTGCGCTGTCGTGAGAGTGGCGGGTGTATCCCGAGTCGGGCTCGTGTGACGCGTGTTAGAAGCGCGGGGAAGCATGACTTTCACGGAGCGTGCTGGTACGATCCAACCTGCCGCACCATGAGCGACGTGACACGACGCGGCCGATGAGTTCATCCCGGAACCATCGTTGGAGCTCATCCATACGGATCCGTTAGCTGGCTAGGGGGCTTACGAAGGTGGCGACGACGGGAGCACGCGTCGGCGAACGCCTCCGGGCGATCCGCAGGCAGAAGGGTCTGTCGCTCCACGACGTAGAGGCGCGGTCGAGCCTGGAATTCAAGGCATCGGTGCTCGGCGCCTACGAGCGGGGCGAGCGGGCCATCTCCGTTCCCCGCCTCCTGCGCCTGGCCGAGATCTACGAGGTCCCGGCCGACCAGCTCCTCCCGCGTGACTTCGACGGCGAGATCAGCCTCGTCGAGAGCTCCGGCGGTTCCGTCGACCAGGCCGGCGGCTTCGCCATCGACCTCGTGCGCCTGCACGACGTCGACGACCCCGATGCGCAGATCCTCTCGAGGTTCGCGTCGTCGATCCAGCTCGAGCGCCAGGACTTCAACGGCCGCATGCTCACGATTCGTCGCTCCGACCTGCGGGTCCTCGCGTCGTGCATGGGTCGGAGCCTCGAAGACCTCGGTGTGAGGCTCGAGCAGCTCGGACTGCGCGCCTCCGCATAACTTCGGTCGTGTCGAGACCAGGTTGGGTTCGGGCTTCGTCGCGCTACGCTTGATCCACCTTGGCAGCGCCTCGAACGTCCGACCCGCCTGCGACCACCTCCGTCAAGATCCTGGTCCCGGGGAACCACCTCATGGTGGGTCTGCTGGGTCAACGCGACGAGCTACTCCGCATGATCGAGAGCGCCTTCCCGGTAGAGATCCTCGTGCGCGGCAACGAGATCTCGGTCACCGGCGACACGCCTGACGCGGAACGGGTCGGACGCCTGTTCGAGGAGCTCGTGGTGCTGCTCGAACAGGGCCATCACCTCGACGCCGACGGGCTGGGCCGGTCGATCGACATGCTGAAGGCCGATCAACGACCGACCGAGGTGCTCACGACCGAAGTCGTGCGCGGCCGCAAGAGCATCCGCCCGAAGACCGCGGGCCAGAAGCACTACGTCGACGCGGTGCGTGACCACACGGTGACGTTCGCGATCGGTCCGGCCGGCACCGGTAAGAGCTACCTGGCGGTCGCGCTCGCGGTCCAGGCATTGCAGGCCAAGACCGTGAACCGGATCATCCTCACCCGTCCCGCGGTGGAGGCGGGGGAGCGGCTCGGTTTCCTCCCCGGCGACATGCTGGCGAAGGTCGACCCCTACCTGCGTCCGCTCTATGACGCGCTCTACGACATGCTCGAACCCGAGGTCGTCACGCGCTTGATGGAGCGCGGCACGATCGAGGTCGCGCCGCTCGCCTACATGCGCGGGCGCACGTTGAACGACTCGTTCATCATCCTCGACGAAGCCCAGAACACCACTCCCGAGCAGATGAAGATGTTCCTCACCCGCCTCGGCTTCGGTTCCAAGACCGTCGTCACCGGTGACGTGACCCAGATCGATCTCCCGGAAGGCCGGCATCGATCGGGGCTGCTCCAAGTGCGTGACGTGCTCGACGGGATCGAGGGTCTCGTGTTCGTGGAGCTGGACTCCGGCGACGTGGTGCGCCATCGGATCGTGCAGCAGATTGTCGACGCCTACGGACGCCACGACGACGCGCAGCTGCCCGAACCCCGCCGCGACAAACGCAAATGAGTCAGGCGCAGACTGCAGGCCCGGACGTAGTTGCGCGTCGCACGGGCGATCGAGGGCCGAAGGTCGTAGCCGCATGAACATCGCGGTCCCGACGGTCTTCGGCGCCGACGAGCAGCGTGACGTTCCCGTCGACGTTGCGAGATGGGTCCGCCTCGCTCAGCTCGTCCTCGACGAGGAGCGCGTGATCGAACGCCTCGGCGCCGACACCGAGATGTCATTGCTCTTCGTCGACGCGACCACCATCTCCGAGCTCAACGAGCGCTTCCTCGGCGGGACCGGTCCCACCGACGTGCTCGCGTTCCCGATCGACGACGAGCTCCCGCCCTCGGGCCGCCAGCCCGATCAGGGCGGCCGGGGTCCGGGCACGCCCGCCGATCCGACCGATCCCCCCACGCTGCTCGGCGACGTCGTCGTCTGCCCGGCGGTCACCAGCCGCCAGGCCGCCGAGCGCAGCACCCCCGCCGAGGACGAATTGGCACTCCTCGTTGTCCACGGCGTGCTGCACTTGCTCGACTATGACCACGCCGAGCCCAACGAGAGCGTTGTGATGCGGCGGCGCGAGCAAGAGCTGTTGGCGCGTTTTCGCGAGATAGAGGGAAGGGCCTGAGGGTCGTGAATACCGACGTCGCCGTGATCGTCGTGATCGTGGTGCTCTTGGCGATCTCGGCCTTGATGGCGCTGGCGGAGACCGCGTTCGTGCGGATCAGCCGGATCCGGCTCATGAACCTCGCCGACGAGGGCGACAAGCGCGCCGAGCGTCTGCTCCGGCTGCTCGAGCATCCCGAAAAGACGCTCAACAGCGTGCTGCTGGTGCTGCTCGCATGCCAGATGATTTCCGCCACGCTGCTCGGCACGCTGCTCGAGCCGTCCTTCGGCGCGTTCGGCGTCTTCGTCGGCATCGTGTTCGAGATCACCGTCGTATTCACCTTCGCCGAGGTCGCGCCGAAGACGTTCGCGGTGCAGCACGCGGAGCGGGCGGCGATGGCCGTCTCGGGTGTGCTCGTGTTCGTCACCCGGTTTTGGCTCACGCGGATCCTCACCCGCGGGTTCATCGGCCTCGCCAACATCGTGCTCCCGGGCCGGGGACTGCGCGGCGGTCCCTTCGTGACCGAAGCCGAGATCCTCACGATGGCCGATGTCGCTGCGCAGGAAGCGTCGATCGAGACCGAGGAGCGCGAGCTCATCCATTCGATCTTCGAGTTCGGCGACACCGTCGTGCGCGAGGTGATGGTGCCCCGCCCCGACATGGTCGCGGTCGAGGCCGATGCGACCGTCGACGAGGCGATCCGCGTCGCGATCGCGGCGGGCAAGTCGCGACTCCCCGCGTACGAGGAAACAACCGACAACATCGTCGGACTGGTGTTCCTGAAGGACCTCGTGACGCGTAGTGGCAGCGGCGAGGGGAACGAGCCCGTCCGCCAGATGCTGCGCGCCTCACATTTCGTGCCCGAGTCGAAGCGCGTGGCCGAGCTCTTGCGCCATATGCAGACCGAGAAGTTCCACATGGCGATCGTGATCGACGAGCACGGCGGCACGTCGGGTCTGGTCACGATGGAAGACCTGCTCGAGGAGATCGTCGGCGAGATCACCGACGAGTACGACGTCGACGAGCCCCAGGTCGAGGAGCTTCCGGGCGGTGCGTTCCGCGTACCCGGTCGCACGCCGATCGACGAGGTGAACGAGCTCCTCGACGCCGAGCTCCCGCAGGAGGAGTGGGACACGGTGGGCGGTCTCGTGCTCGACGCGCTCGGTCACGTGCCCGACGAGGGAGAGTGCGCACGGGTCGACGGTCTGGAGTTCTGCGCGGAACGGGTGCAGGGGCGGCGGATCGTGCTCGTGCGCATCTCGCGCGTGTCCGAACGACCCCGTCCGGCCGAGGTTCCCGTCGCAGAGGACCCGGCCCCGCGGAGCGTATGACCTTCCGGTCCGGGTTCGTCTCGATCGTCGGGCGACCGAATGTCGGCAAGTCCACACTGTTGAACCAGCTCGTCGGGCGCAAGGTCTCGATCGTGTCCGATCGGCCGCAGACGACGCGCACGCAGGTGCGCGGAGTGCGCACGAACGACGCCACGCAGATCGTGTTCCTCGACACGCCCGGGATCCACAAGCCGAGCACCCTGCTCGGCGAGCGCACGAACGGCCGGGCGCTCACGACCTTGGGCGAGGTCGACGTGATCTGCTTCGTGATCGATGCGACGCAGTCGATCGGGCGGGGCGACCGTTACATCGCCGACCTGATCGAGCAGGTGCGGACTCCCGCCGTGCTCGTGGTGAACAAGATCGACCGGGTGCGCCCGCAGAAGGTCGCCGAGCATCTGGCGACCGCGTCGGGTGCACTGGGCGCGCCGGATGCGTTCGTGCCGGTCTCGGCATTGACGGGCGAAGGGGCCGACGTGCTCGCCACCGAGCTCGAGGCCCGGATGCCGGAAGGCCCTCACTATTACCCCCACGGGGTCGTGAGCGATCAGCCCGAGTCGCTCCTCGCCGCGGAGCTGCTGCGCGAGAAGCTGATCGGTGCGATGCACGACGAGCTGCCGCATTCGATCGCTGTGACGACCGAGGAGCTCGAGGAGCGCGAGACCAAAAACGGCCCGCTGCTCGCGTTCCGGCTGGTCATCCGAGTGGAGCGGGAGTCACAGCGCGGCATCGTCATCGGCCGTGGGGGATCCATGCTCCGCGAGGCCGGCACCGCCGCGCGCCTCGAGTTGGAGGCGCTGCTCGGCGTGCGTATACACCTCGAGACCCACGTGCGGGTCGATCGCGACTGGCAGCGGCGCCCTTCGTCACTGGACCGATTGGGCCTCTGACAGAGTGAGCCTCGCGAGGCGGGTATCTAGCCCCACGAGAAGCGAAGCTTCTCGTGGGGACCCCGAAAGATGCGCCGAGCAGTGAGCGTGGCCGAGCGGCCCGGCGCGTAGCGCCGAGAGCGGAAATATGTCCGAATCACAGAGTTGCGATCCGGCGAATCCGCCAATGTAGAGTCGCCGCGCGCTGGCACTCCCGACGATCCGGCTCCTCGAGGGAAGGCAGATGTTGGACCGCATGCAACGGCTCCGGCGCGGAGCCGTGACAACCGTCGGCACGGCGACCCTCGTCGCCGTGCTCGCGAGCTGCGGCGGTACCGGCCCGAACAACGGTCAGAACGCGCTGCATCCCGCCGGCTCGTCGGCGCGCAAGATCCTCGATCTGATGAACCCGTTCTTCTGGGTCGCGGTCGTGGTCGGCGCCGCGGTGGTCGGCATGACGATCTACGTGGCCGTGCGCTTCCGGGAGCGCCCGGGCGAGGACCGCAGCCCCGTCCAGACGCACGGCAACATCGTGCTCGAAGTCAGCTGGACGATCATCCCGTTCCTGATCCTCGCAGTCATGGCGGTGCCGACGGTCGCCACCATCTTCAATCTCGCCAAGATCCCCAAGGGTCCCAACGTCATCCACGTGAACGTCGACGCGCGCCAGTGGTTCTGGCAGTACGAGTACACCGACAAGGGTGCGCAGTTCTTCACGGCCAACGAGATGCACATTCCGGTGCACCAGCCCGTCGTGCTCACGCTCACGAGCCCGAATGTGATCCACTCGTTCTGGGTACCGGAGCTCGCGGGCAAGAAAGATGTCGTGCCCGGTCATCCCAACACGCTCACCATCGAGGCCAACCGCACGGGCACGTTCCTGGGGCAGTGCGCCGAGTACTGCGGTCTCTCCCACGCGAACATGCGCCTGCGGGTGATCGCCGAGAGCAAGTCCGACTACGCCCAGTGGATCCGGGAGCAGCAGACGCCGCTCCCGGAAACCGCGGTCTCGCGGTTCAACACGCTCGCGAAGCCGTGGGGGTGCACGACGTGCCACTCGATCACGAGCGCCACGAAGGATGTCGGCGCCAAGATCGGGCCGAACCTCACGCACGTCGGCGACCGCGACGCGTTCGCGGGCGACATCTATCCCATGCAGCTCGACGACCTCACGAAGTGGATCTACGACGCGCCCGGTCGGAAGCCCGCGGGCCCGCTCAAGAGCTGGATGCCGGCCTTCGCCAAGAGGGGGATGACAATGGGCCAGGCGCAGGAGATCGCGAAGTTCCTGTTGTGCGATACCACGACCAACCCCAGACTGCATCCGGAGTGCCGCTGACATGACCACTGTCGAAGACGCACACGCGCTCGTAAAGACACCGGTCCACATGCGGATCCTCGAACGCCCGCGCGCCACGACGGGCCCGTGGAGCTGGTTCACGACGGTCGATCACAAGAAGATCGCGATCATGTACGCCACGAGCGCGATGTTCTTCTTCCTGGTCGGCGGGATCGAGGCGCTCGCGATCCGTCTCCAGCTCGCGGCTCCGGCCGGAACGATCCTCTCCGCGGCGCGGTACAACGAGTTCTTCACCATGCACGGCACCACGATGGTGTTCCTCATGGGAATGCCGCTCGCGGCCGCGTTCGGCAACTACTTCCTGCCGTTGATGATCGGCGCCCGTGACGTCGCGTTCCCGCGGCTCAACATGTTCGGGTACTGGGTCTTCCTGTTCGGCGGGATCTTCGTCTACTCGGGCTTCGTGTTCGGCGGCGCGCCCGACGGTGGCTGGTTCGGGTACGCGCCGCTCACGAGCACGCCGCTGTCGGAGGGATTCCTTCCCGGCCGCGGCGCCGACTTCTGGGCCGTCGGCTTGATCATGCTCGGCATCGGTTCGGTCGCGACCGCGGTCAACTTCATCGTCACCGCGCTGAACATGCGCGCGCCCGGCATGACCATGATGAAGATGCCGGTGTTCGTGTGGATGATGCTCGTCGTCGCGTTCCTGACGCTGTTCGCGATGCCGCCGCTCACCGCCGCGCTGATCCAGGTGTTCATGGACCGGAACTTCCACACGAACTTCTTCAACGCGACGGCCGGCGGGGATCCGCTCCTCTATCAAAACCTCTTCTGGATCTTCGGCCACCCCGAGGTGTACATCCTGATCCTCCCGGGGATGGCGATCGTGTCGGAGATCCTGCCGGTGTTCTCCCGCAAGCCGCTGTTCGGCTACTCCGTGGTGGTGTTCTCCGGCATCGCGATCGGGTTCCTCGGCTGGGGCGTGTGGGCGCACCACATGTTCGCGACCGGCATAGGACCGGTGGCCACCTCCGCGTTCAGTCTCTCGACGATGCTCATCGGAATACCCACCGGTGTGAAGATCTTCAACTGGCTCGCAACAGTGTGGGGCGGGCAGGTCCGGCTCAAGACGCCGATGCTGTTCGCGCTCGGCTTCATCGCGCAGTTCACGATCGGCGGCCTCTCGGGGGTGTTGCACTCGATCGTGCCGGCCGACACGCAGCAGACCGACACGTACTTCGTGGTCGCACACTTCCACTACGTGTTGTTCGGCGGCCTCGTGTTCGCGATCTTCGGCGGCATCTACTACTGGTACCCGAAGATCTTCGGGAAGATGCTCAACGAGACCCTGGGCAAGCTCAACTTCTGGCTGATGGTCATCGGCTTCAACCTCACGTTCTTTCCGATGCACTTCCTCGGGTTCGAAGGCCAGCCGCGCCGTACCTACACGTACTCCAAGGGCATGGGCTGGGACGCGCTCAACCTCATGGCGACGATCGGCGCCTTCGTGATCGCGTTGAGCGTCCTCGTGTTCCTCGTGAACGTGATCTTCACGGCGCGCCGGGGCGACCTCGCACCCGAAGACCCGTGGGACGCGCGCACGCTCGAGTGGCTCACGTCTTCGCCGCCGCCCGAATACAACTTTGCCGAGATCCCGGTCGTGACGCACCGCGACGAGTTCTGGCACCGCAAGTACACCGAAGACGACGAGGGCAGGCTCGTGAAGCTTCCGGCGAGCGACGCCGCGGCGATTCCGCGCCGCCGTGAGCCCGGTGAGCCGCACAACATCCACATGCCGTCGCCGTCGTACTGGCCGTTCGTGCTCGCGCTCGGCCTGCCGATCATGGGCTACGGCTTCGTGTTCAAGTGGTGGTGGTTGCTCGCCATTGGCGCGCTGATCACGTTCTTCGGGCTCAACGCGTGGACGATCGAGCCCGCCAGCGAGGAGCACCACTGATGGCACAGGCAGTGGTCACGAGCGGCGAGACGAGCCCGGTCGTCGCGCCCGAAGACCCGCACCAGACGAACACCGGCGTCAGCAACAACAAGCTCGCGATCTGGGTGTTCCTCGCGTCGGAGAGCCTGTTCTTCGGCGCGTTCATCGCGACGTACTTCCTCTACCGCGGGCGTGACATCGGCTTCCTCAAGGGCCCGAAGCCCGAGGATCTGCTGAACATCCCGTTCACGTCGGTCACGTCGTTCGTGCTCCTGATGAGCTCGCTCACGATGGTGCTCGCGCTCGCCGCGATCCAGCGGGGCGACCACCGGCGGCTGCGCATCTGGCTCCTCGCGACGGCGTTCTTCGGCATGACCTTCATCGCGGGCCAGGTCTACGAGTTCACCCAGTTCTACCGGGAGGGCCTGCACCTCGGCACCAACCTCTTCGGCACGACGTTCTTCGTCCTCACCGGTCTGCACGGCGCGCACGTCACCATCGGCATCGTTTGGCTGCTCTCACTCTGGGGAAGGTCGATGCAGGGTGGGCTGCCGCGGGAGCGGCACGAAGCCGTCGAGATCGCCGGTCTCTACTGGCACTTCGTCGACGTCGTGTGGATCTTCATCTTCACCGCGATCTACCTGATTCCGCAGCACTAGTAGTGAGGACTCCATGACCGATCAGGGCACCGAGGTCGCCGAGCCGGGCGCGGCGGTCGTTCCCGCGCCCGAAAGCGGCGGCGCGGTCGTCGCGCACTCGGATCATGCGCCGGTCGCGCACGAGGCCGGGCACGGCGATCATCCGACGCCGCGCCAGTACGTGCTCATCGCGGTCGTCCTCGTCGTGATCACAGGGGTCGAGATCGCGACCTCGTACATCGACACCGGCCACAGCAACCTGATCATCGTGGCGCTGTTCGTGATGGCCGCGATCAAGTTCTTCCTCGTCGCCGCCTGGTACATGCACATGCGGACCGATCAGGCCTTCTTCCGGCGGGTGTTCGTGGTCGGGATGGTCGGCGCCGGGATCGTGTACGGAATTCTCCTGTTCGTGTTCTCGAGCACGGTGCTGAAGTCGTAGGTCTTCGTGATCGGCGACGTTCCGTTCCCCGCTTGGCAGGCCCACCCCGACGTCTGGCTGATGATCGCGTTGTTCGCGATCGGTTACGCGGTGGCGATCAACCGGTTGGGTCCGCGTCTCGCGCCACCGGGCCGGCCCGTCGTCACCCGGTTCCAGATCTGCGCGTTCTCCGCCGGCGTGCTCGCGCTGTGGGTCGCCTCCGACTGGCCGATCCACGACATCGCCGAGCGCTACCTCTTCTCCGTGCACATGGTCCAGCACGTGACGTACTCGATCGTCGCCGCTCCGCTGCTCCTGATCGGCACCCCCGCGTGGCTGGCGCGCTGGCTGCTCTCACCGCGGTGGCTGTTGGCGACCGTCCGGTGGGCGTCGCGCCTCATACCGGCGACCATCCTGTTCAACCTCGTCGTGATCGTCACCCATACGCCGGTCGTCGTGAACGCCGCGCTCGAGCACGCCGCTCTGCACTTCGCGATCCATACCCTGATCTTCGTCTCGTCGCTGATCGTCTGGATGCCGCTGCTCAGCCCGCTCCCGGAGGTTCCCCGGCTGCCGCCGGTCGGCCGGATGCTGTTCCTGTTCCTCCAGTCGATCGTGCCGACCGTCCCCGCTTCGTTCCTCACCTTCGGCGCCCATCCGCTTTACTCGTTCTATGACCACGTGCCGCGCTTGTGGAACATCTCTGCGCTCTCCGACATGCAGGTCGCGGGTGTCATCATGAAGATCGGCGTCGGGTTGACGCTGTGGGTGATCATCGCGATCCTCTTCTTCCGCTGGTACAGCGCCGAAGAGGCTCCGACGCCTTCGCGACGTGTCTCCCGAGATCTCGAACGCGAGCTGATGGGATTGCGCCAGCCATGACCGACGACAGCACCGACACCCTCACCGATCCGCCTCCGGCCGAAGTGCCGGCCGCCGAGGTGGCGGCAACCGAACCCGCCGCGATCGAGCCCGCGCCACCCGCCGCGGTCCCGTTCTGGCACCGGCCGAACGTCGAGCGCTACCTCCTGCCGCTCGTGCTCCCGGTGGTCGTGGTCGTCGGGCTCGTCGTGTACGTGCTCAACCTGTCGCGCGTGTTCCTCTCGTCCCACGGCCACATCCCGGTCGTCGTCGGCTCGGTGATCACGGTCGCGATCCTGTTGGGCGCCACGGTGTTGTCGAACTCGACCCGCCTGCGCTCTTCGTCGATCGCGCTGATGACGGCACTCTTCGCGCTGCTCATCTTCACGTCGGGGTGGCTCGTGCTCGGCCACTCGCAGGTGAAGGGCGAAGGCGGCACCCCGCTCACCGCGAAGGGTGCGTTCGTCGGCAAGATCGACCTGGCGGCGCTGGCGTCGCTCAAGTTCACGCCGGTGAGCTTCTCGGTCAAGACGGGCATCTACTCGGTCACCCTCACCGACGATGCCGCCGGAGGCCACACGCTCGACTTCGACGACCCCAAGACGCTGTTCGCCGGCCTCGCCGTGAACGGCGCGGGGCAGAAGCAGGCCTCGCGGATCTTCTTCGGTGCGCCCGGCGATTACACGTTCTTCTGCGCGATCCCGGGACACCGGGCGCAGGGCATGTTCGGCGTCGTGAAGGTCAGCGGACCTCCGATGACCCTCGCCGACGCCGAGGCCGCCGCCGCGAAGAAGTAACCCGACTACGTCTATTGGTCGACTTCGGCCTCCGCCTCCCGTCCGGTCGGCTACGCCTGCGTCTCCTACGGAACGCGCGCCGTCAGCGCGCCGCGCACCGCTTCCATCGTGGCCGGGAGCGGACCCACGCGCTCGCCGTCCGCGTACACATCCATCGGCACCGCGGTGTCGAGCGATTCGAGCTCGACCCGGGCGGCGCGGAACGTGCTCACCCTCGGGTGCGACGTGTGCGTCCCCTTGAAGACCTTCGGGAAGTTCACGAGCATCTGCGCGCGGTTCATCTCGCCGACAACCGTGACATCGAGGAGGCCGTCGTCGAGGGAGGCGGCCGGCGTGATGTTCATCCCGCCACCGTACGAAGGACCGTTGCCGACCGCGATCAGCCACGCCTTGATCTCGTGCGCGTCGCCGTCGACCGTGAGCCGGAACGGGTGCGGTTGGTAGAGGGCCAACGTGCGTAAAACCGCCGCGACGTACAACGTCGTTCCCGACAGGCGGTGCACCGTGTTCGCCCAGCGGTTTGCCTCCGCATCGAAGCCCGACGCGGTCACGCACGTGTACCACCGGCCGTTGACGCGACCGAGATCGACGACGCGGTCGTGCCCGTGCTCGAGCGCGCCGAACGCGTCGAGGGGATGCTTGCGGTCGTAACCGAGCACGCGTGCGAAGTCGTTGCCCGCTCCGGTCGGCACCACAGCGAAGCGCCGGCCGGTATCGGCCGCGACCCCGGCGACCATGGCCGTCAGACCGTCGCCGCCGCACGCGACGAGATCGTGCCCGATCGCGGCTGCTTCGTGAGCGAGCTGGATCGGAGCGTCGGCGTGCATCGACACCGCGACCTTGGCACCCACCGCCGCGGCGCGCGCCTCGATCGACGGGAGCAGCTTGCGGGTACGCCCCCGCCCGGCCGCCGGATTGACGATCACCGTCCAGGTCATGCGAGAAGGCTACGGGGGGAGCGAGTGACGCGCTCGTGAGCGAGTACGTTCGGGCTTGTGGCGGATCTCGATCTCTCGCAGATCCCGAAGCACGTTGCGATCGTCATGGACGGCAACGGGCGGTGGGCGCAGCGGCGGGGTCTGAAGCGCACCGAGGGTCACGCCGCGGGGGAAGAGGCGCTGTTCGACACCGTCGAAGGCGCGCTCGAGATCGGCCTGCCGTGGATGACGGTCTACGCGTTCTCGACCGAGAACTGGCGGCGACCGCTCGACGAGGTGCGCTTCCTCATGAACTTCAACGAGCGCCTGCTCGTGTCCCGCCGGGACGAGCTGCACGGCAAGGGTGTGCGGGTCCGGTTCATCGGCCGGCGCACGGGCCGGGTCCCGCGCCGCGTGTTGCGCCGCATCGAGGAGACCGAGGCGCTGACCGCCCGCAACCGGCGCCTCACGCTCACGTTCGCGTTCAACTACGGCGGCCGGGCCGAGCTGGTCGACGCGGTCCGTCAGATCGCCCGCGACGCAGCCGCCGGTCACTTGTCGCCCGAGCGCGTCGACGAACGGCTGATTCGCCGGCACCTGTACACGCCCGACATGCCCGATCCCGACCTGCTCGTGCGCACGTCGGGCGAGCACCGGATCTCGAACTACCTGCTGTGGCAGCTCGCGTACTCGGAGCTGCATTTCACCGACGTTCTCTGGCCCGACTTCCGCCGCGAGCACCTCTTCAACGCGATCGAGGAATTCCAGCGCCGCGACCGCCGCTTCGGAGCGGTTTAGGTTTCGGTCGCGAAACCCTGGTATCGCGGCTGCTCGGGGGTCGAGGAACGTAACCTGCCTTGCATGCCCGGGCTCTATCGCGATGAAGGTGTCGTGCTGCGGGCGATCAAGTTGGGCGAGGCGGATCGGATCGTCACCATCTTCACGCAGGGGCACGGCAAGATCCGCGCGGTTGCGAAGGGGATCCGCAAGACGACGAGCAAGTTCGGAGCCCGCCTCGAGCCGATGAGCCGGGTCGCGTTGCAGTGCTACAAGGGCCGTGAGCTCGACATCGTGACGCAGGCCGAGTCGCTCGACTCGAACCGGGCATTGCGCGAGGAATACGCGCTGCTCACGCGTTCCGTGCCGATGCTCGAGGCCGTCGATCAGGTTGCGCAGGATCGGGAACCGAACCCGGCGATGTACCGGATGCTCACCGGCGCGTTGCGCACGCTCGCCGCGACCCACAACCCGCTCGTCACGCCCGCGTTCTTCTGGAAGCTGCTCTCGCTCGAGGGATTCCACCCGCTGCTCGACGGCTGCGCGCGCTGTGGCGAACCCGACGGCGGCGAGCTCGGCTCGGATCACGAGCTGGTCGGGTTCGATCTCGAAGAGGGCGGCACGGTCTGTCGATCGTGCGCGCGCGGCGGTGGCCGGCCGCTCACTCCCGACGGGCTCGCGCTGTTGCGACGGGTGCTCGGCGGCGGCCTCAACGGCGCACTGGCCGAGGCGCCGGGCCCGGCCGCGCGCGAAGTCGAGCAACTCGGCGTCCGTGCGCTCGAGCATCACGTCGAGCGTCGGCTCCGGTCGGCCGTGCTGCTCTGAACCGACGCCAACCACTCCGTTTCGGCCGGAGACGCGGATCGGGCCACCTGTAGTCTGATCAGCTATGGCCGCGGCTCCTGATCCCAAGCTGATGGACCGCATCGTCAACCTCGCCAAGCGGCGGGGACTGGTCTTTCCGTCCTCGGAGATCTACGGCGGGTTCCGTTCCACCTGGGATTACGGGCCCCTCGGCGTGCTGCTCAAGCGCAACGTGAAGGACGCGTGGTGGCGCTCGATGGTGCAGTACCGCGACGACATCGTCGGCCTCGACGCCTCCATCCTGATGGCGCCGAAGGTGTGGGAAGCCAGCGGCCACCTCGCCACCTTCACCGACCCGTTGGTCGACTGCCGGAACTGCCAGGAGCGCTTCCGCGCCGACCACCTGCCCGAATCGGGCGCGTGTCCCAACTGCGGCGCCAAGGACAGCTTCACCGAGGCGCGGAACTTCAACTTGATGTTCAAGACGTTCGTCGGCCCGCTGGAAGACGACACGTCGGTCGCGTATCTCCGTCCGGAGACCGCGCAGGGCATCTTCGTCAACTTCAAGAACGTGCAGACGACGGCGCGGAAGAAGCCGCCGTTCGGTATCGCGCAGATCGGCAAGTCGTTCCGCAACGAGATCACGCCCGGCAACTTCATCTTCCGCACTCGCGAGTTCGAGCAGATGGAAATGGAGTTCTTCGTCCCGCCGGAAGACGCGCAGACCTGGTACGAGTACTGGGTGCAGGAGCGCTACCGCTGGTTCATCGATCTGGGCATCCCGGAATCGATGCTGCGGATCCGCCCCCACGATCCGGAGGAGCTGTCGCACTACTCCGCGGCGACGAGCGATCTCGAGTTCGCGTATCCCTGGGGCTGGGGCGAGCTCGAGGGCATCGCCAACCGCGGCGACTTCGACCTCACCCAGCACGCCAAGTTCTCGGGCGAGGATCTCACGTTCTTCGACCAAGAGGGCGACCGGCACTACCTGCCGCACGTGATCGAGCCCGCGTTGGGCGCCGACCGCGCCGTGCTCGCGTTCCTCCTGGCGGCGTATCACGAGGAAGAAGTGAAGGGAGAGAAGCGGATCGTGCTGCGGCTCGACCACCGGCTCGCGCCGGTGCAGGTCGCGGTGCTGCCGTTGTCGCGCAACGAGAAGCTCGCTCCGCTCACGGCCGATATCGCCGGCGCCCTGCGGCACGACTACATGATCGACGTCGACGACGCCGGTTCGATCGGTAAGCGCTACCGGCGCCAGGACGAGGTCGGCACGCCGCTCTGCGTGACGATCGACTTCGATTCGATCGACGACGGCGCGGTGACCGTGCGCGACCGCGACACGATGGAGCAGGCTCGGGTCCCGATCGCGGGTCTCGTCAGCGAGCTGCACCGGCGGCTCCGTTCCCCAGCCTGAGACCTACCGGCCCGAGAAGGACGATGGACGACTATTACGAACTGCTCGGCGTCGACGAAGACGCGCCGGTCGACGACATCCGGAGCGCGTACCGTGACAAGAAGGCGGCGGTCGATACGTCGGCCGGCGACAACGCGAAGTCAGACGTCGCCAAGCTGAACAAGGCGTGGAACGTCCTCTCGGATCCCTACCAGCGCGGTCGCTACGACCAGCAGCGCACCAGCGTGAGCAACGCCGACGACGAGGACGACGACCAGGAGTACGAAGACGCGGCGCCCGTGGTCCGGAGTCGTCCGCGCGCGGCCGATCGGGCCGAGAAACGCCGCAACGCCCGCCAGCCCGCGAAGCCCACGATCGATCTGCCGACCGGTACGCACTTTCCGACCATGCGCCAGCGCCTGGTCGCGATGGCGATCGACCTCCTGCTCCTGATCGGGCTCTTCTTCGTGGGGTCGGTCGGGATCCTGCCGAGCCTCGAGAAGTCGCAGCATCCCGCCGCCTACAACACCGCTCGTCGCCTCGTGAAGACCGACGTTCCCGCCGCGCAGAAGAAGACGAGCGCGGCCAAGAAGGCGGCGTCCGCGGCCGCCGACAAGGTCGCCGCCCTACAAAAGAGTCACGGCACCAGCTCCGAGATTCAGGATGCGCAGGCGGCGAAGAAGGCCGCGGATGACAAGGAAACCAGAGCGAAGACGTACGAAGACAAGCTGAACAAGAAGTTGGACAAGCAGAACAAGGTGCTGCTGCCGCTCCAGAACCTGATGACCGCCGGCGTGTTCCTCGCCGCGCTGTTCGTGCTCGTGGTACCGACCCTGTTCGGCCGCCAGTCGCTGGGCAAGGAGACGCAACACATCCGGGTGATGCGCATCGACGGATCGCGGGCGCGTTTCCTCGACGTGCTCCGCCGCTACGGCGCACTCGTGCTCGCCGGCTTCGTGCTGTCGTTGCTCCTCGGCCCCACCGGCGGCCTCGTCGCGATCTTCGTGGCGACGATGTGGACCCGCAACCCCAATCAGCAAGGCCTGCACGACCGGTTTGCGAAGACCATCGTCGTCGCCGACGACACGGAGTAACGCCGGGGCGCCGGGGCGCCGCGTCGGTAGGCTGGCAGGCCAGCAAACGCTCGGAGGATCGATCGATGCCGAAATACGTCTACGCCTTCGAAGAGGGCGGCAAGGAGCAAAAGTTCCTGCTCGGCGGCAAGGGAGCCAACCTCGCCGAGATGACGATTCTGGGCCTGCCGGTACCGCCCGGCTTCACCATCACGACCGAGGCGTGCAACGCCTACATGGCCGGCGGCAACCAATTGCCCCCGGGTCTCATGGCCGGGGTCGCCGCCGCGCGCGAGGCCCTCGAGCAGAAGATGGGCAAGCAGCTCGGCGCCGCCTCCGATCCGCTCCTGGTCTCCGTCCGATCGGGCGCACCGTTCTCGATGCCGGGGATGATGGACACCGTCCTCAACCTCGGGCTCAACGACGAGTCGGTCAAGGGTCTCGCGGAGCAGACCGGCAACGAGCGCTTCGCGTACGACTCCTACCGCCGCTTCGTGCAGATGTTCGGCAAGATCGTCCTCGATGTTCCCGGCGACCTCTTCGAAGAGGCGCTGCACGAGCTCGTCGAGTCGAAGCACCTGCACGTCGACACCGATCTCGACGCGGCCGACCTCGCGGGCCTGGTGGAGACGTTCAAGGGCATCGTCCGTGCACACGCGGGCATCGAGTTCCCGGCCGATCCGCTGGAGCAGCTCGGGCACGCGATCGAGGCCGTGTTCAAGTCGTGGAACGGCAAGCGGGCGCAGGACTACCGCCGGTACGAGGGCATCGCAGACGATCTCGGCACCGCGGTGAACGTGCAGGCGATGGTGTTCGGCAACAAGGGCGACGACTCCGGCACGGGTGTCGCGTTCACTCGCAATCCGTCGACCGGAGAGAGCAAGCCCTACGGCGACTTCCTGGTGAATGCCCAGGGCGAAGACGTGGTCGCCGGCATTCGCATCACCGAACCGCTCGAAGCGATGGCCGATCACTTCCCCGAGCCGCACGCGCAGCTCGTCGGCGTGATGAAGCAGCTCGAGAACCACTACCGCGACATGTGCGACATCGAGTTCACCATCGAGCAGGGCCGCCTCTACATGCTCCAGACGCGCGTCGGCAAGCGCACGGCCGCGGCCGCGCTGCGCATGGCGGCCGAGATGGTCGACGAGGATATGATCGATCGGCGCGAAGCGGTGCTCCGCATCGAGCCCGACCAGCTCGATCAGCTCCTGCACCCGCAGTTCGATCCGAAGGCCACATTCGACGTGATCGCGAAGGGCCTGAACGCGTCCCCGGGGGCGGCGGTCGGCAAGGTGTACTTCACCGCCGACGAGGCCGAGGCGCGCCACCTCGCCGGTGAGCGCGTGATCCTGGTGCGGCCCGAGACCTCGCCCGACGACTTGCACGGGATGATCGCGGCCGAAGGCATCCTCACCTCGCGGGGCGGGCTCGTCTCGCACGCGGCGGTGGTCGCGCGCGGCATGGGCAAGCCCGCGATCTGCGGCGCCGAGGAGGTCAGGATCGATCTCGGCGCGAAGCAGTTCGTCGCCGGCGGCAAAACCGTGCACGAAGGCGACGTGATCTCGATCTCGGGCACGACCGGCGAGATCGCGCTCGGCGAGGTCGCAGTCATCACACCCGAACCCACCGGCCATTTCGGCACCATTCTCGGTTGGGCCGACGAGTACCGCCGCCTGCGCGTGCGCACTAACGCGGATCTGCCCGAAGACGCGAAGCGCGCGCGTGAGTTCGGTGCCGAGGGCATCGGCCTCTGCCGAACCGAGCACATGTTCTTGGGTGACCGCCTGCCGATCGTCCAGCGCATGATCCTCGCCGACACCCCCGACGAGGAGAACGCCGCGCTCGAGCAGCTGCGCGCGCAGCAGGAGACCGACTTCGTCGGGATCCTCGAGGCGATGGACGGCTTGCCCGTGACCATTCGTCTGCTCGACCCGCCGTTGCACGAGTTCCTGCCCGATCACGACGAGCTGATCGTGAAGCAGGCGCAGGGTGAGATCACCCCGGCCGAGACCAAGTTGTTGGCCGCGTCGGAGTTCTGGCGCGAGTCGAACCCGATGCTCGGCACACGCGGTTGCCGGCTCGGCATCCTCAAGCCCGGGCTCTACACGATGCAGGTGCGCGCGCTCATGCAGGCCGCCGTCACCCGCAAGCAGGCGGGCGGCGATCCGATCGTCGAGATCATGATCCCGCTGATCGTGAGCGAGCCCGAGCTCGCGCTCCTCGACACGTGGGTGCGCGCGGAGGCCGAAGCGGTGCTCGCCGAAGCGAAGGTGGAGCTGCACTATTCGGTCGGGACGATGATCGAGACGCCGCGAGCGGCGTTGGTCGCGGATCGCATTGCCGACGTCGCGGAGTTCTTCTCGTTCGGTACCAACGACCTCACGCAGATGACCTTCGGGTTCAGCCGCGACGACGTCGAGGGCCGCTTCATGGCCGAGTACGTCGAGAAGAAGCTGCTGAGGGCGAATCCGTTCGACAAGCTCGACGTCGACGGCGTGGGCCAGCTCGTTCGCATGGGTTGCGAAAAAGGACGTGCGACGCGGCCCGATCTCAAGCTCGGCATCTGCGGTGAGCACGGCGGCGATCCCGACTCGGTCGCGTTCTGTCACGTGGTCGGTCTCGACTACGTGTCGTGCTCACCGTTCCGGGTTCCGATCGCGCGCCTGGCCGCCGCTCACGCCGCACTCGGGAGCGACGGACCAGGTTCAACCGCCTGAGCGCGAGATCACAGCTCGCGTCACGCCACCCCGCGTCACGCCACCCCGCGTCACGTTTTCTCATCAAACGCGAGTGCGTCACGCTTAACGCCACAAATTCACATCAAAGCGAGAGGCAGAACTCGTTGCCTTCCGGGTCGGCGAACACGACCCAGTCGTCCGACGGGCCGGTCGTGCTCAGCACGCGGGCTCCGAGCGCGACGAGACGCGCGGCCTCGGCCTCCATGTCGTTGCAGCGGAGGTCGAGATGCACGCGGTTCTTCGCGATCTTCGACTCCGGCACGAGTTGGAAGAAGAAGCGGGGCTCCACCCCGGGCGCCTCCACCAGCACGTTCGGATCGTCGTCGATGTCGTTGATACCCATCCCGCGCAGACGCTCGATCTCCGCGTCGTCATACGGGGCGATGTCGTAGCCGTCGAGCACCTCTGCCCAGAACCGGGCGAGGGCCGAAGGGCGAAGACAGTCGAACGTGATGTCATGAATCCTTGCCATGCGTGAAGTCTGCCGCGCCACACCCGGTTGTCTCACCCTCCCGGTACCCTCGTAGCGTGCAAGATCTGGGTGAGTTGTCCACGAAATTGCCGGGAAGACCGGTCGTGCAGCAGGCGCATCCGGACTCCAACGCATTCGTGGGGCGCGGCGTGCTCCGCCGCGTAGAGCGCGAGCACGCCCTCGATCTGGCGCTTGCGCCCGGCGCGACCCGCCCGATCGGCGCCGGCATGCGTGCGCGCGCCGAGGCGCCCGATACCTTCCGACTGTGCTTCGAGCGGGATCTCGATCGGATCAAGCACTCGCGCCCGTGGCGCCGCCTCGCCGGGAAGTGTCAGGTCTACATCGCGCCCGAAGACGATCACCTCCGAACCCGTCTCACCCACGCGGTCGAAGTCGCGCAGGTGGCGACGAGCATCGCCCGGCCGATCGGGCTCTGCGTTCCGCTCGTCGAGGCGATTGCACTCGCGCACGACTGCGGGCACGGTCCCGCCGGCCACGCGTCGGAAGAGGCGTTCTCGCCCTACGTTCCCGGCGGCTACGACCACGCCGTCTACGGCGCCGACGTGACGCTCGAGCCGCTCAACCTGTGCGTCGAGACGCTCGACGGCGTCCGCAACCCCTCGTGGCGCCGGCCGGCGCCGTCGACGCCCGAGGGCGAGGTCGTCGCGTGGGCGGATCGGATCGCGTACGTGTGTCACGACTTCTCGGATGCCGTGCGCGCCGGGATCCTCGCGCCCGACGATCTCCCGCCGGAGGTCGCCGACGTGGTCGGGCGCAGCCAATCGCACCAGATCGGCACGTTCGTGCGAGCCGTGCTCGACGCGGTCGACGCCACCGGCCACGTCGGGATGACCGAACCCGCCGCGGCCGCCCTGGTCCGATTTCGCGACTTCAACTTCGAGCGCATCTACCTGCGTCCCGCCGCGCGCCGGCAGGGCGAAAAGGTGATCGGCCTGCTCAAAGGCCTCGTCGACTGCTTCCTCGACGCGCCGACGCGCATGCCTGTCGACGCCACGGGCATGCACGCGGGCCTCGAACCGGGCGCGCCCGCGACCGCCGCAGTCGTCGTGCGCTACGTGAGCGGGATGACCGATCGGTACGCGCTCGGCCTCGGTGTCGAGCTCCTCGGTTGGCGATCCGAGCATCTCCCGCGCGGCGTGTGAATCGCACCGCGACGGCCGGCGCCGCGCCCTAACCTGCCGCGAGATGGGAATCCTCGCCGAGGACGTGCAGCGGGTCCGTGAGACCACGGATCTCGTCGCGCTGGCCGGCGAGCACATTCAGCTCAAGCGCGTCGGTCGCAGCGTCACCGGCCTCTGCCCCTTCCACACCGAGAAGTCGCCGTCGTTCTCGATCAGCCCCGAGAAAGGTGTCTGGTTTTGTTTCGGCTGCCAGAAAAGTGGCGACGCGATCACGTTCATCCGCGAGCTCGAGCATCTCGACTTCGTCGACGCGGTCGAACGGCTGGCCGCGGTCGCGGGCATCACGCTCCGCTACGACGACGTCTCCTTCTCGGCCGAGCGCAAACGCAAGCAACGGTTGCAGGAAGCGGTGGGGGAGGCGATCACGTTCTTCCACGATCTGCTCCTCGGCTCGGAGCCCGCCGGCAACGCGCGCCGCTACCTGCGCAGCCGCGGGTTCGACGGCGACGTCGCGCGCAAGTTCTCACTGGGCTGGTCACCTGACGGCTACGACGCGCTGAGCCGTCATCTCCAGCAGAAGAAGTTCTCGCGCGACGACATCGTCGATGCCGGGCTCGCGTTCGTGAACCGCTCCAACAAGCTGCAGGATTCCTTCCGGGGTCGGGTGATGTTCCCGATCTGGGACGCGCAGGGCAACCCGGTGGGATTCGGCGGTCGCGCCCTCGACGACCAGGGCCCGAAGTACAAAAACAGCGCCGACACCACGCTCTACCAGAAGTCGCGGCTGCTCTACGGCCTCAATTGGGCGAAGGGTGAGATCGTCGCGCGCAACGAGGTCGTGATCTGCGAGGGCTACACCGATGTGATGGCGTTCGCCCTCGCCGGGGTGCCGAACGCGGTGGCGACCTGCGGCACTGCACTCACCGATGATCACTTCCTCACGCTGAAGAACCTGGCGCGCAAGGTCACCCTCGCGTACGACGCCGACGCGGCCGGTCAGGCCGCGGCGGAGCGGTGCTATCTCTGGGAACAGCGGTACGAGGTGCAGTTCCAGGTCGCCGACCTCCCGGCCGGCCGCGATCCCGCCGACGTGTGGCGCGAGGATCCCGAAGCGTTGGTGAGCGCGGTGAAGGGCGCGACGCCGTTCCTCGAGTTCCGCATCGAGAGGTTGCTCGGCGTTTCGGATCTCGACACGCTCGAAGGTCGCGCGCACGCGGCCGAGCTCGCGGCGGCGATGATCGTCGAGCACCCGAGCGATCTCGTGCGCGATCAATACGTCATGCGGCTGGCGGGCCGGCTCGACATCGCGCCCGACCGGTTGCGCGCCGCGGTTGCCACCGCGCTCTCACGCCCGCACACGCAACCCGCCGGACGCGAACCACCGGAGCGCGCGGCTGCGGTGATCGTCGATCGTCGAGAGCTCGACGCTTTGCGCTGGGCGGTGCAAGCGCCCGAGCTGATGAGCGGCCGGTTGCACGTCAACCTCTTTGCCGATCCGATCGCGCGCAGCGCGTTCGACGCATTGACGAGCTGGCCGTGGCATGAATGTCTCGAGAAGGCTTCTCCGGAGGTGGCGACGCTGTTGCAGCGACTCGCGGTCGAAGAGCCTGAAGACGGCGTCGCGGCTGATGAGCGAGTTGTCCGCGTCGTGGTGAACCTCGTTGAGGCGTCAAGTCGACGGGTACACGCGTCGATGCTGAAAGCCGATGACCCTCGGGCGTCCGAGGCGAAGTCGCTGCTCGACGCGCTCGCCAACGCGAGATCGGATGAGCACTGGAACGCGGCCGAGCGTACGGCCGAGCAGTTGGTAACGTGGATAACTGAGTTGGAGCGGCACGAATCCCGTGGTGACGATGACCGAGACGGCTGAGCCCGAAGACACCAGCACACCCGCGACGCCAGTTGCGGGTGACGAGGCGCAACCGTCGGTCGCAGTCGGCGTGCTCGACTCAGTTCGCGAGCGCGGCTTCATCACCACCGGCGAGATCTTCGCCGCGTTTCCCGATCTCGAACCCGACACGAACGAGCTGCGCGAGCTGTGGGACATGTTCGAGTCCCGCGGCATCAAAGTACTCGACGAGATCGCCGAAGAGCTGCAGCGGGAAGACCAGCGCCGCGCGGGCGTGCTGCCTGCCGAGCCGATCGCGCCGATCGCGCCGATCGCGGAGACGCGCCGGCGCGCAACCGAACACCGCGAGCATCGCCCCGGTGGCACGAGTCGACCGGCGGCCGGTGCGCGCGCGCCCGAAGAGAGCACCAACGCGAACGCCGATGCCGAGCTCGCTGCGGTGCGGTCGTCGGCTCGCGTCACGCACACCGAGGGCGGCAGCTTCGACCCGGTGCGGATGTATCTCAAGGAGATCGGCAAGGTCCCGCTCCTCACCGCCGAACAGGAAGTCACGCTCGCCAAGCGCATCGAGGCCGGCCTGCTGGCGACCGAGACACTCGACGGCGAAGCGTCGGCAGGGCTCGGTGAGAGCCGCCGGGCCGGGGTGCAGGCCGTGCAGCGTGACGGCGAGCTCGCCCGCCGCCAGCTCACCGAAGCCAACCTGCGGCTCGTCGTGTCGATCGCCAAGCGCTACGTCGGCCGGGGCATGGCGTTGCTCGACCTCATCCAGGAAGGCAACCTCGGTCTGATCCGTGCGGTCGAGAAGTTCGACTACACGAAGGGCTTCAAGTTCTCGACGTACGCGACCTGGTGGATTCGTCAGGCCATCACCCGCGCGATCGCCGATCAGGCCCGCACCATCCGCATACCGGTGCACATGGTCGAGACGATGAACAAGGTGCTGCGCATCTCCCGGCAGATGTTGCAGGAGCTCGGTCGCGAGCCGACGATCGACGAGATCGCGGCCAAGGTCGAGCTGACAACCGACAAGGTGCGCGAAATCCAGCGCATCGCATTGGAGCCGGTGTCGCTCGAGACCCCGGTCGGCGAAGAAGACGACAGCCTGCTCGGCGACTTCGTCGAAGACCCCAACGTCATCGCTCCCGCGACCGCCGCGGCGCGCGCGTTGCTCTCGGAAGCGATCGAGGAAGCCCTGCAGGAGCTGAACGACCGTGAACGCGCGGTGGTGCGTTTGCGCTTCGGTCTCGACGACGGTCAGATTCGCACGCTCGAAGAAGTCGGCAAGGAGTTCGGCGTCACGCGCGAGCGCATTCGCCAAATCGAGTCGAAGACCCTCGCGAAGTTGCGTCATCCCACGCGTTCCCAACGCCTGCGCGACTACCTCGAAGAGTCGTAGCGCCCTAGCAATACGAACATATGTTCGGTAGACTACGCGCATGGGCTACCGAGGAAAAGTCGAAGCGCACGAGAAAGCGCGCCTCATGCGCGCCGAATCCCGAACCCTTCAAGACATCGCAACAACGTTGGGAGTCTCGAAGTCGTCCGTGTCACTGTGGGTCCGCGACATCCCGTTCGAGCCTCGCTCGCGTCGTATGTCGCTCAATCGCCGACCCCATCCGCAGCACCTCGCCAAGGTCGCCGAGATCGCCGAGTGCGACCTCGCCGGTGTCGAACGCATCGGCGTGATGTCCGACCAAGCGTTTCTCGCCGCCGGCGTCGCCCTGTACGCCGGTGAGGGTGCCAAGCGAGACGGACACGTGCTCTTCGCGAACACGGATGTCGCGATGGTCACGTTCTTCTGCGCATGGTTGCGTCGATTCTTTTCAATCAATGAGCAACGACTGCGCGTTCGCGTCTATCTCCACGAGGGTTTGGATCTTGACGCCGCCGAGGCGTTTTGGGCTCGAGCCACGGGCGTTCCGCGCGACCAGTTTCGAGCGCCATACCGGGCCAAGGCCGATCCCAGCATCCGACTCGCGAAGCACGAGCATGGATGCGTCTACGTCGGCTATTCCTGCTCGCACACGCACCGAGAGATCATGGGTCTCATCGCGCGCTGCTATCCTCAAGCCCCCTTCCGGGGTAGCTCAATTGGCGGAGCAGCGGCCTGTTAAGCCGACGGCTGCGGGTTCGAGTCCCGCCCCCGGAGCTCTCGCAGCCGGCCCCGCAGGAATCTCTTCCTGCGCTGTTACAACTCGCACCCCCCGTGCGTCAGTACCTTTGATGCAGACAATCCGCGGGGGCGAATCGGTGACAACGGTCGAAGAGCGGTGGGATCCCGGCCAGCTCGAGCGGCTGCGGGAGCAGTACGAACCGCTCCGGCGGTTTGCGGCGGTCATCGGCCGGTGGGACGTAGAGCCCGACGACCTCGTGCAAGAGGCGTACGCCAAGGTGCTGATGAAGCACCCGTCGGAGATCCGCGATCTCGCACCGTATCTGCGCCGCATGGTCGTCAACCTCGCGACCGACGAGCGTCGGCGCGTGGGGAGGGCGGCGACGTTCGCGCCGAAGCTCGCAACCGACGGTGCGTCCGTCGACTCGTACCCCAGTGATCTCTCGGATTTGCTCGGGCTTCCGGCGCGGGTACGGGCGCTGCTCTACATGGTGGAAGTCGAAGGTCAACAGATCGGGCCGGCCGCAGAGGCGGTCGGTATGTCGAGTGGCAATGCGCGTGTCGCGCTGCTGCGAGCCCGCCGGCGTTTGCGCGCCGAGCTGAGTGAGGAGCTTTCCGGTGAGTGAACTGCGTGACCGACTCGAAGCACTCGCGGCGCGTGGGACGCCTCGCGGCGCCGACGACGTTCTGCGCGCGGCGCAACGTGACGCGCAGACCGTCGCATCCGACGACGGCAGTGTCGACGTGGACAACAGCGACATGACGATCATCGACGACGATCTTCCCGTCGTCGCGCTCGAGCCCCGCTCGCGCAAGCGCCTCGGATCGTTCGTCGCCTCGGCGGGTATCGCGGCACTGATCGGTGTCGGAGTGCTGGCCGTGAGTGCGATGGTCGGGAGCGGTGGTGCCGGCTCGCCCGAAGGCGCGGTGCGTCAGCTCGCCGATGCGGTCAGCAACAAGGACGCACTCGCCGCAGTCGACGTGCTCGTCCCATCGGAAGTGCGGTCGATGCGTGAAACCGTCAAGAACGCGACGGACCGCGCCGCGGAGCTGAAAATTGTGGACGAGGCGAGCAAGCCGCTTGCCGGCGTCGACCTGTCGGTCGATCATCTCGCGCTCAGGACCGAGCCCCTCGCCGACGGCTACGCGAAGGTGATCATCACGAGCGGCGAGATCTCGGCGGGCACTCACAAAGGGCAGCTTTCGGCGCTCCTACAGAAGGCGTGGCGCAACGGCGAAGACGGTCACGCGCAAACAGACCTCACGACGCTCGCAGAAAGCTCGAATCTCCCCACCTTCATCGTGGTCGTGCGCCACGGCGGGGGTTGGTATGTGAGTCCCGCCTACACCGCCCTGGAGTACATCCGTGAGATCAACCACTATCCGGCCGCCGACTTCGGTTCCGCAAACGCGGCCGACCTCGGCGCAGCAACGCCCGACGACGCCGTCAAGGATGCGCTCCACGCGTGGCAGTCGGCCGACTGGAAACGGTTCATCTCGCTGGCACCGCCCGACGAGCTGCCGGTCTACGACTACCGCGCCATGATCGCCGCGAGCGCTGCCGACTCGCAGGTCGACTTCACGATCGATCATCTCTCGACGACGTCTATCGAGTCAGGCGACAGCGCCATCGTGAAGTTGGACGCCTCCGGAACAACCGGACGTGACGGTGCCAAATGGCAAGTGGGTGGCTCGTGCGCGTCGTTCTTGGCTGCATCAGCGAATAGCGACACCGGTTCGGGTCTCTGCTTGAGCGGGGATCTCGCGGGAACTGTGCCGTTCGGCCTCATGATGATCAATGGCTCGGACAGTAATTCGACCGGTCCGGTGTCGATCTCGGTCGTGCGCGAGGGCGGGCGCTGGTTCGTAAGCCCGGTCACCACCGTCCTCAACGTCGTCGATGCGACGATTCGCAACATCGATCAACGCTCCGTCTACACGTTGCTCGGACTCGCCTACGAGTTGCCGCCCGATGGCACGATCACCCTCGACCAGCCGTTCGACGTTGCCCCGGCGGCCGCCGGGGGATGGCGGTCGAGCCGGGTATACGCGTTCGAAGGCCAAGCGGGCCAAGAGGTAACCGGGGAGATCAACAGCGCGCCGGCATCCGGAGACCACTCGTCGGACTACTCCTACGCAACCCTCTACACGGCCGACGGCGACCAGGTCGGCTCGATCGACTTCCAGCGCGTGCCGAGTCAAGGGCGCGCAGACTACTACTACGCATCGTCGACTCGGTTGCCGAAGACCGGGAGCTACCGACTCGTGTTCGTGGCGAACTGGGGAGCGCGGGGTGAATCGTCGACGCTCACACTCTGGGACCTGGCCCATGCGCCGAAGTCGTTGCGTGATGCCGCAGCTCGGAACCGCGACGGGTCGTCGGGCAGCACGTGCACGTACTCGCCCGGAAAGCTGGGCGGGGGCGGAATCCAGTCGTGCGTGGCGACCGCCACTCCGACGACCTTCCCGGGTGCGGTCGCCACACCCAACCCGATCTCGGTTCCCTCGACCACCACTACGCATTCGGGCGGTTCCAAGAGCGTGACCGCCACCACGGCCCCTTCGGCGTCGACGACGATCGGCAAATGAACGACGGCGCGCGCCGTCGGCTCGCCGATGTGCTGGTTCTCGTCGGTGGCGCCGCGCTCGTCGCCTCGGCGTTTTCGCACTGGGTGAGCAGCGGATACGGGAGTGGGTTGCGCGGCCACTCCCTCATCGACGCGCTGATCTCGGTCGGGCGCCATTTCCCGGGACTGTCGGCGGTGCGGCTCACGATTCTCTGGTATCTCGTTCCCGCGCTCGGCGCGGCGAGTTGGATCGCCACCGGCTGGCGCGGCGTGGGAAGCCGAACGACGCGCATCGTCGCCGTCTCCGCCGCGGCCGCGGCCGTCGCGTCGTTCGGCGCGTTCGGCTGGCTCGTCGGCTTCGGTCACCTCGGTATCGGCGCCTGGCTCGCCGTCGTCGGCGCGGCGGCCGTTGTCAGCGGCTCGTGGCTGGTCGTGCCCACCGACCTGCACCCGGCTCGATCGGTCAGAATGACCGATCGGGGCCGGTAGCTCAGTGGTCAGAGCAGGGGACTCATAATCCCTCGGTCGAAGGTTCGATCCCTTCCCGGCCCACCAGAGAAAGCGCAGGTCATCCGGCCTGACGCGCGTTGCGTGCAGGGAGCTCGACGGCCTTCAGTCCGCGCCTAGTCCGCGAAACGTCCGCGGCAGCTTCTCGCTCGGCATCCATCCGATCGGCAACCGCGTCGAGGTCGTCGCCGAACAGCCCGGCGTACACGTCGAGAGTGACAGTCGCCGACGCGTGACCGAGCATCGCCTGGACGGCCTTCACCGAGCGGGTTATGACACCGAGCCCTGACCCACAAAGATCACAAACGCATCGGTGCTCGGTACGTGGACCGCTTCGGGAATATCGAAAAAGACTTCCGGCTCGTTCTCGCCGGGGCGGCGCACAAAGACCACAACATCGATTGCATCGGGAACATCGACCAGCAATCGACGCAACTCGCTGACCGTCAAGCCGTCCCCGGAACCCTTGCGGCGCATGATTGCGGGTTTACCCGCGAAGGCTCGACTCGATCTCACTCGTTCGAGTGAAACTTTCCCCGGACGCGGCCACGACGCACGCCCGGCCTTGACCTCTCGCATCACGCTGAGAGGTCGCCCGGCTACGACTTGGGCGTACAACTCTGGATGATCGCGGTCGAGCACGTCGACATCACGCGCAGATCCGCGATCGTCAGAGCCAGGTCAGCGCGTGTTGTCGCTGGTAGGACGCTCGCCTCAAGCGGTTTCCTAAACCGTGTGCCCGAGGTTCGAATCCTGCCGAGGGCGCAAGCAGCGGGTCGATCAGCCGGAACTCTTCGCGGTGGTCGTGGAGTGCTTGGCGGGAACTTTGCAGACCGCCACGGCGGCCGTGTACTTCGGTTCGGCGCGCACCTCGGCGAGGGTGAGTTTCTTCGCCCCCGACTTGAACGTCACGCCGTGCTTCCGGAGGCAGGTCACGTAAACCCGGAGTCGGGCCTTGACGCGCGCCGCCGCAACGGCCGCTGTCGGCTTGGAGGTCGACGTGGGCGCCGGCTTCGTGGTTGTCGACGCCTTCGACGACGAGCCACCGCAGGCGGCCAGGCCGACAACCACCGCGACGAGGACGAGCATGACCACAAGGGAACGACGCATCCGGGTAATAGATCACAACCGTCAGATAGGAGCAAGGCACCCCCCCACTGTCGCCGTGAGCCGTGATTCGAGACCGGCGGATAACACCCTCCGACGAGACTGTCGGCACGACGAAAGCGCCTCGACCGCGCGCTGCCGCTGGACGAGATATCTGGAGCCCCGGTCGAAGGCCGGATCGGGGTATCGGCGTTACACACCACGCCGAGAAATCAGGGTAAAGCCGTTCGGACGCGAAGCGGCCCGCGGGCGTGACTCCCGCGCGCCGCTGCCCTAACACGCGTGTTAGAGCACTCAAGGCGCGCCGTGACGCGAAAGCACCGCGGCCTGACTGTTACGGTTTTACCGCACCGGGGTAACAGGCGGATTAGTGCGTTGGCGGATGCTGGCAGCCCAGACCCCGCGCCAGTGGCTCGCGTACCCATCCAAGGCTTGCGGGCTTACCGCCGATGGATGCTGTACGGAGAACGCTCGGGCGGGCGTGATGCGGCCGCGGCACGCTGCTCCGCCCGTACCGAGTCTCCCAAGTTGTAGGGTCCGATCCGATGCGGTGATGGTCCCCGTACCGTGTTGGACCTCGGCGACCCAATGTCGGCGTGGTTCGGGAGCGTTGCTCCGGTCCCTGGTAGCGCATAGCGCAAGCGCTGTTGCCACCGGGAGGCACGCATGGTCATCGGTGTCGGAACAATCGTCCTCATTCTTGTGATCGTCCTCATTGTCAGTGCCCTGCGCTATGTTTGAAGCGATGGATGGTCCAACGATGTACAACGGCTTTGGCAATGTCGACCCGATGACGGTCGAGCAGGCATCGGGGATGGTGTCGGTGCAGGCCAAGTGCTCCGTCGTCGCCGCGTTCACTCTCATGAGCGTGGAAGCAGCGCGAGCCGACTTGACTATGGATGAGATCGCGACCCTGGTCGTGGCGCGTGATATCGACTACTACGACGAGGTGTAGGCCGTCGCAGCGCGTCTCTAGTTGAGTACGACCTGACCCATTCCAGCGGTGCGGTCCTGCGCCTGAACCCCGCGGTGGGCCGTGCGGCTGATCCGTTGCCTACTGCATGAGTATTAGGAGAGCGGGCGTACGTTGTGGTCATGGACGGCCATCGCGCCAACTCGGAACGTGCCGCGCGGATCTGGCAGGCGCAGGGCGTGGTCAGCGTTCAGGCGGGCTGTTCGCTCGATGACGCAATGTGGAAGATCCTTGATCGCGCCAGGATCCGGCACGAGAACATCTGGCAGATCGCAGTCGCGGTCATGGATCACCGGATCCGGTTCGACCAGTGACCTTCGTGGCGGATACGGGTCACCACATCGACTGCGCGGCCTGCGGGGAGCGAGTCTCGATACCGACTTTGCGCGACGCGGAGCCGATGATCGCCCGCGAACAGGAGCACAGTCCCGCAGCCGGCCGAGCGACGATCCATTGCGGTGGCGTCGTGATCCACGAGTGCGCCGACGGCGCGTATCGGCCACCGGATCAGATCGCCCCACCCAAACTGCTTTAGGGAGCTAGTCCGGATCCCGCGCGGTCGTACTCATTCGAAAACGTGTGCACGCGACTGGAGTTGACCCGTTTTCTTGGACACTCAATCCTGTGCGTTGCGCAGGGGAAGGAGTATCGAGATGGGTCGTTCATCGAAGTACCCCCGAGGAGTTCCGGCGTGAGGCGGTCGCGTTGTACCGCTCGTCGGATCGGTCTCGGGCCGAGGTCGCGAAGTCGTTAGGGATCAGCGACGGTTCACTTGCCGCGTGGGCGAAGTTGGCTGAGCGAGACGAGGCACCAGGTGCGCTCGATGCGAGCGAACGCGTCGAGCTCGAGCGGCTGCGTCGGGAGGTGAAGGACCTGCAGATGGATCGGGAGATCCTCCGCAGGGCCGCCGCGTAGTTCGCGCGGGAGACGAACCGATGAGCCGCAGGTTCGTCTCCGAGCATGCCAGTGCGTATCCAGTGCAGCGGCTTTGCGAGCTCGTTGACGTGAAACGGTCGAGCTATTACGAGTGGGTGAGCCGATCGTTGTCGGATCACTACGTCGCCGATGCGTGGCTCGCGAACGACATCTACGACATCCATGTCGCGACGCGCCGCACCTATGGCGCGCCGCGCGTCGAGGGTCAGCTCCGCCATCACGGCCGGTGTCACTCGCGTAAGCGGGTCGCTCGGATCATGGCTGAATGCGGTCTCGTCGGGGCGCACTCGCGTCGGAAGTGGCGCCGAGGACGCGCGATTACCGCACCCGCGCCGGACCTGTTGGAACGGGACTTCACCGCCCGACGCTCCGATGAGCGATGGGTCGCGGACATCACCGAGTTTCACTGCCGTGACGGCAAGCTCTACCTCGCCGGCATCAAAGATCTGCACGATCAAGGCCTCGCCGGCTGGTCGATGGGCGAACGCCAGACAACCGACCTCGTCGTGAACGCGCTCGTCATGGCACTCGCGCGCCGGACACCGGACGGCGAGCTCGTGCACCACGCCGATCGCGGCAGTCAAACCAATACACGTCGCTCGAGTTCTCCAACCGGCTCAACGATTGGAAAGTCAACGCGTCGTACGGATCTACCGGCGACTGCTACGACAACGCTGCGATGGAATCTAACTGGGCGGCGTTCAAACGCGAGATCCGCCACATCTGGGGGCAGTGGGAGCAGCTCACGCGCTCGCAGCTCCGCACGATCCTGTTCGAATACATCGAGGTCTTCTACAACCGTCAACGTCACCAAGCTCGCCTCGGGCACCGCACACCCGCGGAGATCTACGCTGCCAGCAGCGCAGCCTGACTCACAACAACCCGTGTCCAAGATCGCGGGTCAACTCCAGACCTAGACGGTGTCGAACCGGGCACTCGGCGGCTGAGAGCTGCATTCCATGGTGCGGCTACCGCACCTTGGTCCTCGCGATGCGGCCCGACCGGATCGACATAGGGTCGTGCAACACTTCCCGGAGCCGCGGTCACACTCATTCGATTGGCTCCTCACGAACCGCGGATCCGGTCGCGGATAGTCCGCGAGATTGTCAACGACCACCACCAACGACAATCGACAGCCACCGACGTTTGTGCAGGTCGGACGCGTGCGGAGCACGTCCGGTGCAGGTCACGTGAGCGCGTGCAGGGGACTCATAATCCCTCGGTCGAAGGTTCGATCCCTTCCCGGCCCACCACAAAGTGTGATGGTTCGGTAGTGGCTTGTCGGATCGTGCTCGGGATGTTCCTTGACGCGTGTTCGGTAGTGCCTGATACGTGTTCAGTTGTTACTTGACACCTTGGTCCTGCCCGTTCTGGTCGCCGTCGCGCCGGTCAGATCGCCGACGACGCGTCCCCAGCTCTCGCGCAGACCGCCGAGGCATTCTCCTAGCCGACACGCGCGCGGCTCGCCCGCTTTGGCTAAGCGCGTCGCAGGAGTGTGAGCGCTGCCGCGGGAAAGATCACTACCGAGAGCAAACCCGCACATACGAGGGCCGCTCCGGTCACAGGGCTGATCGCGCCGATCGATACGCCGATGGACGTGGCAGTCACCAGAAAGGGAAGCGTCGTCGCTTGCAGCAGTCCTGCTGCGGCTGCGCCGCGGTTGCCGGTCGCGGGCCGGTACAAGAACGCGGGCACCGCCCGGACGAGCAAGAGCGCGACAAGGAATACCGGGATGCGAACGATGCCCGAAGCGCTCGAAAACACGCCCTTGAGATCGAGCGCGATACCACTCGCGACGAAGAACACCGGGATCACGAAGCCATAGCCAACCGCATCGAGCTTCACGCGGAATTGTGGGTGCGACATCGTGTCGCGGTCGACGAGGTTGAGCACCGCGCCGGCGAGAAACGCACCGAGGATCGTCTCCAACCCGACGCGCTCGGCGAGCGCCACGAAGCCGACGAGCAGCGCGACCGCGATGCGCACCCGGATCTCCGCGGTTGTGTCCTGAAGCCTGGTGATGAGTGCGTCGAAGCGCATGGCGCGGCCCGCGCGGCCCAGTGTTACTGCTACGACGACCACCACCACGACGAATGTCCCGAACATGAACAACTTGGCGCCCGGGCCGCCCTTCGATTGCGAGAACAGCAAAGACAGCAGCACGACCGCCGCGAAGTCGGCAACTGTCGCGCCCGCGATGGTGTACTGACCAATCGGACTGTCGACTTGCCCGGCGTCCTTCAGTACCGGGATGACGAGACCCAGCGACGTCGCGCTCAGGGCCACGGCCAGAAGGAGTGGGCTCTTGACGAGGCCGGTCGCGTGCGCGCCGAGCCCGACGACGATGCCGAGCGCCAAGGTAACGAGGTAGCCCGCTACTGCGACGTGCAGGACGCGACCGCGCAGGCGATCGAGGTCGATCTCCAGACCGGCGAGGAACAACAAGAACGCGACGCCGACGAGCGCGAGCACACTGATCGGCGCGTCGATCTTCACCCACTTCAGGACCGACGGCCCGACGATGATGCCGGCAACGATTTCGATGAC
>JBBQER010000021.1:0-43884 GCA_038320885.1 Acidimicrobiia bacterium | reverse complement strand
GTCTACCGGCGTGGCGACCAGCTGGAACCCCAACGCCGGCGGGGCAGTCCAGGCGCTGAGTCTCGATCCGACGAACAACCTGATCTACGCCGGCGGCACCTTCACGACCGTGAACGGAGCGACCACTCGCAACCGGCTCGCCGCACTCTCGACCGCGACCGGAACGGCGACGAGCTGGGACCCGAACGTCGCGAACAACAACGTGTACGCACTCGCGCTCGACGCGGCGAACGGCGTCATCTATGCGGGCGGCGACTTCACATTGGTCAATGGCGCAACCACCCGCAACCGGCTCGCCGCGATCTCGACCTCGACGGGAACGGTCAACGCTTGGGATCCGAACGCGAGCGCGTTGGTGTATCAGCTCGCACTCGACTCGGCCACCAGCCAGGTCTACGTCGGGGGCACCTTCACGACAGTCGGTGGCCAGACCCGCAACCGGGTCGCGGCGCTCACGACGAGCTCGGCCCAGGCCACCGGCTGGGACCCCAACGCGAACAGCACGGTCCGCGAAGTCAACCTCGACTCGTCAACCGGTGTCGTGTACCTGGGTGGTGACTTCACGTCGATCGGCGGCGCGACCCGCAACCGAATCGCCGCGATCTCCGTCGCGAGCGGGAACGCAACGTCGTGGAACCCCAACGCCGACAGCACCGTCTCCGCGCTCGCCGTCGACGCGGCAACGAACAGCGTCGCATTCGGTGGGTCGTTCACCGCAATCGACGTGACCGACCGCTCCGCAATAGCAGCGACCGCCCCCGCCACCACGACCGACAGTGACTTGCCATCCGCGACCGCAATCGATGTCGGTACCACGGGCGCGATCCGCGCCGCGGTCCTGGCGGGCACGACGCTCTACATCGGCGGCGACTTCACGTGGATCAACGGCACCGCACGCAAGCACCTCGCCGCGATCGACACGACGACCGGCAGCCTCACGACCTGGAACCCGACCACCGACCAGACTGTCCGAGCGTTCGCGCTCGACAACACAAATGGGATCCTGTACGCCGGCGGCGACTTCTCGAACGCGGGCGGGTCGCTGCGCCAGCACCTCGCCGCCTTCTCGACATCGACCGGTTCCCTCACTGGGTGGTCGAGTCCCGCCAACGGCACGGTGAACGCGCTGGCGGTCGACCCGGTCGGCGGCGTGCTGTACGCGGCGGGCAGCTTCACCATCGCCGGATGGCAGACCCGCAACCGGCTTGCCGCGCTGTCGACAACGACCGGCGTCGCGACGGGTTTCGACGCCAACCTGAACAACGTCGCGAATGCCCTGGCACTCGACCCGACGAACAACCTCGTGTACGTCGGCGGCACGTTCACGACGGTCAACGGCGGCACCGCCCGAAACCGCGTCGCGGCCCTCTCCACGTCGACGGGTACCGCGGCGAGCTGGGACGCCAACATGGGCAGCACGGTCAACTCCCTCGCACTCGATACGACCAACGGCCTTCTGTATGCGGGTGGTGCGTTCACGACCGTCAACGGTGCCACGACCCGTAACCGGCTCGCCGCGCTCTCCACATCGACCGCGACGGCATCCGCGTGGGACGCGAACGTCAACAACACGGTGCTGGCAATCACGCTCGACACCACGAGCAACGTGCTGTATCTCGCCGGGACATTCACCACGGTGAACGGCGGGACGACCCGCAACCGGCTGGCGGCGCTCTCGACCACCACCGCGACCACGACCGCATGGAACCCGAACGTCGGGACAACGAACGTCTACGCGTTAGCCGTGAACCCCGGCGCGGGGATCGCCTACGTCGGCGGCGACTTCACGACCGTCGGCGGAGCCAACCGCGAGGCCCTCGCGGCAGTGGGTGGCGCACCTTCGGGTACCGCGTCAGTAGGAGCACTGTCGGTCTCGTCGGCGAGCAGCCTTGGCGCGGTCTACGCCACGGTACGCAGCGGCAACACGCTCTACATCGGCGGAACGTTCACCTACGTGGGCGGGCAGGCGCGCAATCGCCTGGCGGCGATCGACCTCGCGAGCGACACCATTACCTCGTGGAACCCCAACGTGAACAACACTGTCCGCTCAATCGCGCTCGATGCTGCGAATGGCCTCGTGTACGTCGGCGGCGACTTCACGACGATCAACGGCGCGACGACGCGGAACCGGCTGGCTGTGCTCTCGTCCTCGACGGGCACCGCGAGCGCGTGGAACCCGAACATGAACAACCTTGTCTACGCGCTCGCGCTCGACGTCAACAACAGCCTGGTGTACGCGTCCGGCTCGTTTACGACTGTCAACGGCGCGACGACGCGGAACCGGCTCGCCGCGCTCTCGACCTCGACGGGCACCGCGAGCGCGTGGAACCCGAACATGAACAACATTGTCTACGCACTCGCGCTCGACGTCACCAACAGCCTGGTGTACGCGTCCGGCTCGTTCACGACCGTCAACGGCGCGTCTACCCGCAACCGCCTCGCCGCGCTCTCCACCGCAACCGGCACGGCCTCGGCCTGGGACGCGAACGCCAACAACACCACCGAGTCCATCCTCTTGGACTCGACCAACGGCTTGGTCTACGCGGGGGGCGACTTCACGACCATCAACGGCGCCACGACACGAAACCGGCTCGCCGCGCTCTCCACGTCGTCGGCAACCGCGACCAGCTGGAACCCCAACGTCAACAGCACGGTCAACGCCCTCGCGCTCGACCCGTCGAACGGCTACCTGTACGCCGCCGGCGCGTTCACCACGGTCGGAGCGCTGACCCGCAACCGTCTCGCTGCGATCTCGACGACCAGCGGGTCGCCCGCAGAATGGAACCCGAACGCCAACAACACCGGGCGTGCGCTCGCGCTCAACGGCAGCGAGGTCATCGCCGGAGGTGACTGGAACCTCATCGGGCCACGCGAGCGAGGCGGTTGGGCCCGTCTCGGACTCGCGCAAGCCAACCAACCGATCAGCTACAAGACCGCGGCGCGGGCGATCACCGGGGCGACCGCCGCGAACGTCTACGCGGCCGTGATCTCGGGCAACGTGCTCTACATCGGCGGAGACTTCACGTCCGCCGCGGGTGCGCCCCGCCGGCGTCTGGCCGCGTTCGACCTCGCGAGCAACACCCTCACCGCCTGGAACCCGTCGGCGGACTCGACGGTCCGTGCGATCGTCGTCGACGCCACCAACAACCTCTTGTATGCCGGCGGCGACTTCCTGTCGATCAACTACTCGACGACACGAAACCGGATCGCAGCAGTGTCGACAGCGACGGGCCTGGCAACGAGCTTCGACGCCAACATGAACGGCGTCGTTCGGTCGCTCGCATTGGACTCGACCAACGGACTGTTGTATGCGGGCGGCGACTTCACCACGGTCAACGGCGCCGCCACCCGCAATCGGCTCGCCGCCGTCTCGACATCGACCTCCGCGACCAACGCCTTCGACCCCAACATGTCCAACTCCGTGTACGCGCTGGCCGTCGACGCCACCAACAACCTCGTCTACGCCGCCGGCTCCTTCACTACGGTCAACGGCGCAACGACCCGCAACCGTCTCGCCGCCCTCGGAACAACGGACGGGATCACGACTGGTTGGGACGCGAATATGAACAACACCGTCCGCGCACTCGCGCTCGATTCGGCGAACGGCCTCATCTACACGGGAGGCGATTTCACCAGCGTCAACGGGGCCACTACCCGCAACCGGCTCGCCGCGCTCTCCACCTCGACCGCCTCCGCGAGCGCATGGAACCCGAACATGAACAACGTGGTCTATGCGCTCGCGCTCGACGGCGGCGGACTCATCTACGCCGACGGCCAATTCACTGCCGTCAACGGCGCCACCACTCGCAACCGCGCCGCGTCGTTGTCGACCACGACCGGAACCGCGAGCAGCTGGAACCCGAACCTCAACACCAGCGGTTGGTCACTCGCAATATCGGTCCCCACCAAGCGACTGGCACTCGGCGGTGTCTTCACGACCGCGGGCGCTCAGCCACGCCTGAGCCTCGCAACGTACGGTCCCTAGTCGGAAGGCGCCCTCAATCGGTTTGAGACCGGCGTCGGCCGGGCACTCTCCTCCGCTCATGTGGTTCCGACGGTTGGCCGGGTTGACGATGTCGGTGCTCGCGGTGGCGGGCGTTTGCGGTGCGACGGCGGCGTCGAGCGCGCCCGCGCGCAGCCATCGGCTGGTCATTCCGTTCGGAGCCAACAAGTCGCAGAACTGGTCCGGCTACAACCAGGGGTCCCAGGCGCTCCGCGGCAAGATGTTCCATGAAGTCGCGGGCAACTGGACCGTCCCGACGCCGAGCCAGCATCGAGCCGGAGAAGCCGAGTACTCGTCGGATTGGATCGGGATCGGCGGCGGCTGCGTCAACGCGGCGTGCACGATCGGTGACAACACGCTCATCCAGACGGGCACCGAGCAGGACATTGCGAGCGACGGGAAGCGCACCTATACCGCTTGGTACGAGTTGATCCCCGCGCCCGAGACGCCCATCCCGTCGATGATCGTCCACCCCGGCGATCGCATGCACGCGGAGATCGCGGAGAACGTCGCCGGGGCCAACGTCTGGACGATCGTTCTCACCAACATGACGACGCGCCAGACGTTCAAGACCACCAAGCCGTACTCGTCGTCGCATCTCACGGTCGAGTGGATCCAGGAGCGCCCGACGCTGATCACGAGCGGCGGCACGTCACTGGCGCCGTTGCCGGTTCTCACCAACCCGAAGTTCGATCTCGGGAAGGTCAACCTTGCGCCGGCCGGGCTCATGCCCAGGCAGCAGATCCAGATGACCAACGCGTCCGGCGGGGTCATCGGCCGGCCGTCGATGCCCGACCCCGACGCCGACGGCTTCAACGCCTGTACCTACACCGCGGGCTGCGCCCCGCCGACCACGAGCTGACTCGCCGGCGGGCGAGATGCGATCAGAAGCCGTACAGGCGCGCGCAGTTCCCCGCGAGGATCAGGTGCTTCTCGTCGGGTGAGACGCCCGACATCGATGCCTGGATCGTGCGCCAGGAGTACGGCCAGTCGGCGCTGATGTGCGGGTAGTCGTTGGACCACAAGATCCGTTCGACGCCGATGTCTTCGCGCACGCGCAGGCCGAAGGAGTCGGTCATGTATCCGTAGTGGAAGTGCTGCGCGATGTATTCGCTCGGAAGCTTGCGCAGACCGAATCTGCTCACCGGATCGAGGCGGTGGTAGTTGTTGTCGATCTGCTCCTTCACGTACGGCACCCAACCGCAATCGACCTCCGCGAACACCACGTTCAGCTCCGGAAAGCGGTCGAACACGCCCGCCATCACTAGCTCGATCATGCGGTTGGGCGCGTCGAAGAAGCGGCCGTAGCCCGGCAGATGCGAGCGGTGGGCAGCCGGCATCTGCTGCGTCAACGACACATGGATCCCGAGCGGGACGCCGCGCTCGGCCAATGCGCCCCAGACGTGATCGTCTTCGGGCTCGATCGACAGCGTCCCGTTCGGGTAACAGCCCATCACGATGCCGCGCATCCCCGGCCGGTCGAGCACGCGGTCGATCTCCGCCACGCTCTCGCGCGCGCCACCGCGATTCGGCAGGATCGCCAAGCCGCCGAAGCGACCGGGCTGGTGCGCGACGAACTCGGATATCCAGTCGTTGTATGCCTTCACCATCGCGAGGTGATACTCCGCGTCGGTGTTCGCGACGATCGCGGCCGAGAGCCGAGGGGTCGGGTACAGAACCTCGGCGTCGACGCCGTCACGATCCATCTCGTCCAGGCGGGCCGCCGGCTCGTAGCCGCCGGCGCGAATGTCTTCGAACCTGACCCAGCCCTGCATGTCCTCGGGGGCCAGACCCGCGCATGCGTTCATGCCGAAGTTGATGGGATCGCGTACCCCTTCGATGACCCACGCGTCTCCCTCTTCGAAGCGCTCGATTCGAGGAGCCCGGTCGCGTAGCGCGGCCGGAACGCGGTCGAGCCAGAGATCCGGCGGTTCGTTCACGTGGCTGTCGGCGGAGATCAGCTGATACGCGCCGGAGTCGCTGGGCACAGGCCGGTAAGTTTACGACCACCTTGGGAACCGACACCGGCGGGCCGCGACCCGCGAGCGTCTTCGCCGTCAGCATCACGCCGTTCGATGTCGCCGGTCGCGTCGATGAAGCCGCGTTTCGCAAGCACCTGCAACGAATGGCCGCGGCCGGCATCGGCGTCTATGTCGGCGGGGGAGGCAGCGGCGAGGGTTTCGTACTTACGCCGGAGGAACGCCGCCGCATCCTCGGGATCGCAGCCGAGGAGCGCGGCGGCCGGGTTCCTTGTCGGTCGATGGGAGTCGAGACGCGGTCTGCCGCGGAGATGATCGAGTATCTACGAGTCGCGCAATCGGTCGGCGTCGACGCCGCGCAGATCTATTCGCTCGACCTTGGTCACGGCCACCGCCCGACGCCCGACGAGATCCTGGAGTACTTGATCGACGTGCTCTCGACCACGACGCTCCCTTGCGTGTTGTCGACCCATCAGTCGGTCGGCTATCGCATCCCGGTCGAGTCGATCGCTCGAGTCGTCGACCGCTTCGACCACGTCGTCGGCATCAACAGCAGTCACGGCGACCTTGCGTATCTCGCGGCGATCGTCGACGCGGTCGGCGACAAGGTCGAGGTAGACGTGGGCGGTCCGCTGCAAGCGTTGACCGCGCTCGGACTCGGCGCGAACGGGTTCTTGAGCTCCGAGGCGAATCTTGCTCCGCGTCTTTGCAGCACCGTGATCGCGGCGTACGAGCGGGCAGCCGGGCAGGAATTGTTCGACGCGTTCGGCCGGCTCGCTCGCCTGTCGATGGCCCTGTACGGCGGCGGCGGGATCCGGGCGACCAAGGCGGTGTTGCACCGCCTCGGGCTGCCTGGCGGGTACCCGCGCAAACCTTTGCTTGCCGTCGACGACGCGACGATCGACGGACTCATGACCGTGATCGAGGATCTACGACTCGGCGAACTCGAAGGCTGGTGAGCCTCGCGAGAGCTCGCGCGCTCAGAGCACCTTCGACAGGAACTCCTGCGTGCGCAATTTACGCGGCGCCGACAGGATCTCGCGCGGCGAGCCCTGCTCGACGATCAGGCCTTCGTCGAGGAACACGAGGTGATCGCCGACCTCACGCGCGAATCCCATCTCGTGGGTCACGACGATCATGCTCATGCCCTCGCGCGCGAGCACACGCATCGCGTCGAGGACTTCGCCTACGAGCTCCGGGTCGAGTGCGCTGGTCGGTTCGTCGAACAGCATGAGCTTGGGATCCATGGCGAGCGCGCGTGCGATGGCCACCCGCTGTTGCTGGCCGCCCGAGAGCTGCGCGGGGTACGCGTCACGCTTGTCGGAGAGGCCCACCCGTTCGAGGAGCGCCAGGCCGGCCTCGATCGCGACAGGGCGCGGCGTCTTCTTGACATGGGTCGGAGCTTCGATCACGTTCTCGAGCGCGGTCATGTGCGGGAACAGGTTGAAGTGCTGGAAGACCATGCCGATCTCGGCGCGCTTGCGCGCGACGTCCCGAGCGTGCAATTCGTAGATCTTGTTCCCCGACTCCCGGTAGCCCACGAGCTCACCGTCGACCCAGAGCCTTCCCGCGTTGATCTTCTCGAGATGATTGATGCAACGCAGGAATGTGGACTTCCCCGAGCCCGACGGTCCGATGATCACGAGGACCTTGCCCGGCGCGACTTCGAGGTCGATCCCGCGCAGCACTTCGAGGCGGCCGAACCGCTTGTGCACCGACTCGGCCTTGACCATCGCGGTCATAGTCGTGGCCTCTGCCTCATGACCGCCCGGACGCGCTGCAACGGCGTTTCCGCGGTACTCCGCATCCGGCCGCGGGCGAACCGGCGCTCGATGTAGTACTGGCCGATGCTCGCGATGCTCGTGAGCACGAGGTACCAGATGCTGGCGACGATCAACAGCGGCACGACTTCGAGGTTGGTCGAGTAGATGTCGCCCGCACGGCGGAGGAGCTCGCCGTACGTGATCGTAGATGCGAGCGACGTGGTCTTCAACAGAGAGATGAATTCGTTGCCGGTCGGCGGGATGATCACCCGCATCGCCTGGGGCAGCACGATTCGGCGCAGGGTCAATGCGGACCGCATGCCGAGCGCCGACGCGGCTTCCACCTGGCCCTCGTCGACCGAGATGATGCCGGCGCGCACGATCTCGGCCATGTACGCGCCCTCGTTGAGAGCGAGGCCGAGGAACGCGGCCATGAACGCGGTCATGAACGACGTCATCGGAGTCGTGTACAGCGTCAGGTGCGTGAAGGGGATCGCGATCGTGAGCGTGTGGAAGACCTGCGGAATCCCGTTGTACCAAAAGAACAACTGCACGAGTACCGGCGTGCCGCGGAAGAACCAGATGTAGAACGAGCTGACGGCCGACATCACCGGGTTCTTCGAGAGCCGCATCACCGCGAACACGACGCCGAGCGCGATGCCGGTGATCTGCGCGAGCACGGCGAGAACGACGGTCGCCTGCAAGCCCTTCAGGATCAGTGAGCTGAACTGATACCTCCGAACGACTGCGAAGTCGATGAAGTGCGCGCTGATTGCCGCCTCGACCAACCACGCGACGAGCGCGAGCACGAGCGCGGCGCTGACCCAGCGGCCCCAGTGCCGAACCGGGACCGCCCGGATCGGGTCGGGTGGCTTGATCGCGTCAGCTGATTCCGAGCTCACGCCGAGCTAGGTGCCGGCGTTGATCGGAGCAGTCTTCAGTGCACCCGCGGTCACGTTCCACTTCGCGAGGATCCGGTCGTAGGTGCCGTCGGCGATGACCGCCTTCAGTGTGGCCTGCAGCGCGTCGCGAAGCTCGGTGTTGTCCTTCGGCACCGCGATGCCGTAGTTGCCCGGACCGATGCCCGGAACGTTCACCGCGTCGAAGTCGCTCCCGCCACCGGACACCTTCGCGTTGTACGCGGCCACCGGGAAGTCCTCGAAGTTCGCCACGGCCCGGCCGTTCTTGACCTGCTGCAGCGCGTCGGTGTCCTTCTCGAAACGGAGCACGGTGAGCTTGGCCGGCTTGCACTTCTCGATCTGGGGCGTGATCAGGTCGGTGTCCTGCACCGTCCCCTTCTGGACGGCAACCGTCTTGCCGCATACGTCGTCGAGCGTCTCGATCTTGTTCGGGTTGCCCTTCTTCACCACGATCGAAGTACCCGCGGTGAAGTAGTCGATGAAATCGGCCCCACTCTTGCGCCGGTCGGCGGTGTCGTTCATCGCCGAGATGATGATGTCGAACCGGCCGGCCTGCATCGCGCCGATGATCCCCGCGAAGTCGGTGTCGTTGATGAACGTGAACTTCACACCGAGCTTCTTGCCCATTGCCTGGGCCAGGTCGTAGTCGACGCCTTGGACCTCGGTGGTTCCCTCCTTGTAGAACTCGATCGGCGGGTACTCGATGTCGGAGCCGACCTTGATCTCCTTGCTCGCCTTGTTCGCGGCCGGCAGTTTGGAGAAGAGATCGGCGTTGCCCGCGGTCGTGGTCGAGGTGCTACTCGCGGGAGTCTTGCTGCTGCTCCCGCAGGCGGTGACTCCGATTGCCAGGGCGGCAATGACGCCGATTGCTGCAAACTTGCGCACGGGGAACCTCCGGGGGTTTGAGGAACAATGCGACGTTAGGCGCGACCCGCGGCCGAGCGCACGAACGTGTCCGAGACCGCGCCGGTAATATCCCGGTCATGCTCGATCAGAACGACACGATTCATGCCGTCGAGGCCGACTTCGACACGATCTTCTCCTGGGACTACGAGCGCAGCCGCGGCTCGCTGGTCAAGCTCTACGAGAAGGCCAAGACCTCGCAGTGGAACGCCAGCACCGATCTCGACTGGTCGATCGACGTGGACCCCGAGAAGATCGGGCGCGAGCTCGGCGGCGGTGGTCCGATGCGGTTCCAGGCCCTGCAGGACGCCGACGACTCGCCGGTGAAGCATTTCGGCGAGAAAGAGTGGCGCCAGGTCTCGGTCGAGATCCAGAACTCGTTGCTCTCGCAGTTCATGCACGGCGAGCAGGGCGCGCTGCTCTGCACCGCGCGCATCGTCGAGACCGTGCCGTGGATCGACGCCAAGTACTACGCCGCCACGCAGGTGATGGACGAGGCCCGTCACGTCGAGGTCTTCGCCCGCTACCTCGACGAGAAGCTCGGCAGTCAGTACGGCATCAACGAAAACCTCAAGGCGATCCTCAACGACATCCTCGCCGATCCCCGTTGGGACATTGCCTACCTTGGCATGCAGATCATGGTCGAGGGTCTCGCACTCGCGGCCTTCGGCTTGCTGCACCAGCTCACGACCGAGCCGCTGCTCAAGAAGCTCCTTCGCTACGTGATGAGCGACGAGGCGCGCCACGTCGCGTTCGGCGTGCTCTCGTTGCAGGAGTTCTACCGGGAGCTGAGCGACGCGGAGATGCGCGAGCGCCAGGAGTTCGCGTTCGACGTCGCCAAGCGGTTGCAGCGGCGCTTCGCGCACACCGAGATGTGGGCGAAGATGGGAGTCGATCCCGAAGCGGTGTACCGCACGATGGATCGCGTCAACCCGCCCGCGCAGCAGATGTTCCAGCGCCTGTTGTTCTCGAAGATCGTGCCCAACTGCAAGAAGCTCGGCCTCATCGACGCGTCGGGCGGTTGGCTGCGCGAGCGCTTCACCGAGATCGGCGTGATCGAGTTCGAGGATCTCGCCGATACCGGTGAGGAGTACGCCGAGCTCGACGAGGTCGCGCGCGACCGCGAAACCGCCGCGTAGCACCGAGTCCGAAGCAGGACCGCTCGTGTTCGGGGGGATGCGTGCCTGAGGTCGATCGCGAAGTACTGAACGCGGCGGCCGATCGCGGGTTGCTCGCCGCGTACTGGGCCGAGCGTCAGCCCGACAAGGTCGCCATTCGTTCCGCCGTGGGTGATCGCACTTTCGCAGCAGTGTCTGCCGACGCCAACCGGCTGGCGCGCGCGTTGCGAGGGCGCGGCGTGCAGGCAGGAGACGGTCTGGCGTTGCTGTGCTCGAACCGTCCCGAGTTCGCGGAGACGGTCGTTGCGGTTCGCCAGGCCGGGCTGCGGCTGACGACGATCAACTGGCATCTCACCGGCGACGAGGCCGGCTACATCGTCGACGACTGCGACGCGACCGCGTTCGTCGCCGACGCGCGTTTCGCCGAGGCCGCCGCGGGAGCGGCGAAGCACGCATCCCGATTGAAGGCTTGCATCGCGATCGGCGGTCCGATCGACGGCTTCGAGTCATGGGACGACGCGCTCGGCGAACAGACGGGCGACGCGATCGACGATCCGCAAGCCGGCGGGCTCATGCTCTACACCTCGGGCACGACCGGTCGTCCGAAGGGCGTACGCAAAGCTCGAGGAGATCCGCGCGGTGATCTCGACGTCGGGATGCAGACGCAGTACGACCCTGGTCGTCACGTGCACCTGTTGACTGGCCCGCTCTATCACGCCGCGCCGCTCGCGTTCTCGTTGTCGGCGCCGGCTGCGCTCGGGGTACCGATCGTGATGATGGACGGCTGGTCGGCGGAAGAGACGTTGCGGCTCATCGAACTGCATCGCATCACGCACACCCACATGGTGCCGACGATGTTCCACCGGCTGCTGTCGCTCCCCGAGGATGTGAAGAACGCTTACGACGTCTCGTCCTTGATCTTCATCCTCCACGGCGCCGCGCCGTGCCCGGTCGAGGTCAAGCAGCGTCTCATGGCATGGCTGGGCCCGATCGTGTGGGAGTACTACGCGGCAACGGAGGGATCGGGCACGCTCGTGAGCCCGCACCAGTGGTTGCGGCGGCCGGGCACGGTCGGCAAGGTCGACCCGCCCGATCACGTCCGCATCCTCGACGCCGACCGGTCAGACGCGGCGCGCGGCGAGGTCGGGACCGTTTACCTGAAGGCGCCCGCGCCCGCCGCGACAGGTCGCTTCGAGTACTACAAGGCGCCCGAGAAGACCGCGGGCGCGTACGTCGACACGGGCGACTACTTCACGCTCGGCGACTACGGATACGTCGACGCCGACGGGTACCTCTTCCTCACGGATCGCAGTGCCCACCTCATCATCAGCGGCGGCGTCAACATCTACCCGGCCGAGGTCGAGGCGGAGCTGATCGGCCATCCCGCGGTCGGTGACGTCGGCGTCGTCGGTGTTCCCGACGACGACTGGGGCGAGATCGTCGTCGCAGTGGTGGAGCCGCAACCGGGCGTCCTGCCCTCAGCCGAGCTCGCCGAGGAGCTCGTCGAGTGGTGCCGCGACCGCATCGCGCACTACAAGTGTCCTCGCCGCGTCGAATTCACCGAGGCATTGCCTCGCCACGACAACGGCAAGTTGTACAAACACCAGCTGCGTGAGCAGCTCCGCAACCAGTAAGGACGAGCATGGGAATCTGCGACGGCCGGGTGGTCATCGTGACCGGATCGGGGCGGGGGATCGGCCGGGAGCACGCGCTCGCGTACGCCGCCGAAGGGGCCAAGGTCGTCGTGAACGACCTCGGCGGCGACATGCACGGCGACGGCGGGTCGCTCAGCCCCGCGATGGAGGTCGTCGAGGAGATCAAGGGCATGGGCGGCGAGGCGGTCGCCGACGGCGAGAACGTCGCCGATTTCGCGGGGGCGGGGCGCATGGTGCAACGCGCCATCGACACCTTCGGCCGGCTCGACACGATCGTCAACAATGCCGGCATCCTGCGCGACCGGATGCTCACCAACATGGAGGAGTCGGAGTGGGACGCGGTGATCGCGGTCCACCTCAAGGGCGCGTTCGCGCCCACCCGCCACGCGGCCGCGTACTGGCGCGAGCAGTCGAAGGCCGGCAACCCGGTGCAGGGTCGGATCGTCAACACCTCGTCGCCGTCGGGCGTGTTCGGCAACGCCGGCCAGACCAACTACGGCGCCGCGAAGGCGGGCGTCGCCGCGTTCACGATCATCTGCGGCCTGGAGCTCGTCCGCTATGGCGTGTGCGCGAACGCGATCGCACCGGTCGCCCGTACCCGCATGACGGAGGACCTCGGTATCGGCGGCCCGCCCGACGAAGGATTCGACGCGCTCGACCCCGCCAACATCTCGCCGCTCGTGGTGTGGCTCGGCTCGAACGACAACGCCGACGTCAACGGTCGCGTGTTCCTCGTCGACGGTGACCGCATCTCGGTCGCCGAAGGCTGGCGACGCGGCCCGACCGCTCGCAACGATCAGATGCGCTGGGAGCCGTCGCAGCTCACCAAGGTGGTTCCCGATCTCGTGGCCCAGGCCGAACCCAACTCGACGATGGCGTCGTAAAGGAGCATCACATGCCCATGAACCTCGATGCAGTCGGTGCGATCTCCGACAAGAGCCGCACCTCGTGGACGTCGAAGGACGCGCTGCTCTATGCGCTCGGCGTCGGTGCGGGCCAGGTCGACCCGACCGGCTTCGAGCTCGAGTTCACGAGTGAGAACTCCCAAGGCATCGAGCAGCGCGTGCTCCCGACGATGCCCGTCGTCATCTCGATGGGCGGCGGACCGGGTCTGCCCAGCTGGGGCAAGTTCGACTTCCGGATGCTGTTGCACGGCGAGCAGGGCGTGACCGTGCACGGACCGATCCCGGCCGACGGCGAGGTCGAGGCGGTGGCGCGCATCGTCGGCATCTACGACAAGGGCAAGGCCGCGGTCGTCCGCATCGAGAACACCGCCACCTACGTGGACACGGGCAAGCCCGCGTTCGACACGCGCTTCGCCGCGTTCATCCGCGGCGAGGGCGGCTGCGAAACGCGCGGCGACGAGATCGCCGAGCCGCCGAAGATGCCCGACCGGGCCGCCGACCACGAGGTGACTTACGCGACCCGCCCCGACCAGGCGCTGCTCTACCGGCTCTCGGGCGACCGCAACCCGTTGCATTCCGACCCGACCATCGCCAAGTTCGCCGGGTTCGACCGCCCGATCCTGCACGGCCTGTGCACCTACGGCTTCACGGGCCGCGCGTTGCTCCACGAGCTGTGCGGCTCCGACGTCGCGCGGTTCAAGAGCGTGGACGTGCGGTTCTCGAAGCCCGTTACTCCCGGCGACACCCTCACCGTGAAGATGTGGGACGACGGCGCCCGGCGCGCCATCTTCCAGACCGTCAATCAGGACGGCACCGTCGTCATCGACGGCGGCGTCTTCGGCTACTCCTGAGCGTTCGCGGTTCAGAGGTGGTTGAGGGCGACTTTGGCGGCGCCTATGAGGGGGCCGTCGGGGCCGAGCGCGCCGGGGCCGATGCGGGTGCCGCGGGAGAAGTCGAGGCGACAGCGCGCGTCGAGCTCGCGTTGCGCGGCGGCGAAGAACGGCTCGCCGAACCCGAGCGCGACCGAGCCGGAGACGACCGCGAGGGGGAGATCGAGCAGGTTCGCGACGGAGGCGACCGCGCGCCCCACCAACGTGCCCGTCCGCTCGCGAACTTCGATGGGCGCCTCGACGGGAGGCCGGCCGGTGAAGCGCTCGATGGCGCGGCCCGACGCCTCGGCTTCGAGACAGCCCTGCGCACCGCACGCGCACACGAGGCCGTCGGGTTCGACGATCAGGTGGCCGATGTGACCCGCGTTCCCGGTCTGGCCGTCGAGCACGCGCCCGTCGAGCACGATGCCGCCGCCCACCCCCGTCGACACCACCATCCCGATGTAGTCACGCGCGCCTCTCGCGGCGCCGACCCAGCCTTCGCCGATCGCGAGTGCCTTGGCGTCGTTGTCGACGAACGTCGGCAGGCCGGTGTGCGCGGCGAGGCGCGCTCGCAAGGGGAATGCGCGCCACGCCGGAATGTTGAGCGGCGACACGTGGTCGCCACCGGCGTCCATCGGTCCACCGCAGCCGGCACCGACCGCCGTCGCCCCTACGGGATCGAGCTGGTCGACGAGATCGGCGAGCGTCGTGAACAGCGCGCCGGCGTCGACGTCGAGCCGCGTCGGCGCAGTCACGCGTGAGGCAAGCGTCCCGTCTTCGCGCACCAAGCCGGCCGCCAGCTTGGTGCCGCCGACGTCGACCGCGATGACGTCTGCCACAAAGGCGGAGGGTAGCCTCAAAATCGTGACACTCAACAGCTTCGACGCCCGGTCGCGCCTCTCCGTCGGCGATCGCGCGTACGACATCTTCCGGCTCGACTCGATCGTCGACGATCCCCGCTCGCTGCCGTACGCGTTGCGAATTCTCCTCGAGAACCTCCTTCGCCGTGAAGACGGGGTCGACGTGAAAGCCGACGACATCCGCGCCCTCGCCGACCGCAGTCGCGCCGCGCAGGAAGTCGGCCGGCGCGAGTTGCAGTTCATGCCCGCGCGCGTCCTCATGCAGGACCTCACCGGGGTGCCCGCGATCGCCGATCTGGCGGCAATGCGAGACGCGGTGGCCCGACTCGGCGGTGATCCGGAACGGGTGGAGCCCGGGATCCCCGTCGATCTCGTGGTCGACCACTCGATCATCGCCGATTTCACCGGTTCGCCCGATGCGCTGGCGCGCAACGCCGAGCTCGAGTACGAGCGCAATCGCGAGCGCTACACGTTCCTGCGTTGGGCCCAGCAGGCGTTCAAGACGTTGCGCGTGTTCCCGCCCGACGTCGGCATCTGCCACCAGGTAAACCTCGAGTTCCTCGCGCAGGTGGTGTTCCGCGACGCGAACGGTCTTGCCTATCCCGACACGCTCGTCGGCACGGATTCACACACGCCGATGGTCAACGGTCTCGGCGTGCTCGGTTGGGGAGTGGGCGGGATCGAAGCCGAGGCCGCGATGCTCGGCCAGTCGATCTCGATGCTGCTGCCCAGCGTGGTCGGCATCAAGTTGATCGGCGCGCTGCCGACGGGAACGACGGCGACCGACCTCGTGCTCACCGTCGCGGAGCGGCTGCGTCAGCACGGCGTGGTCGGCAAGCTCGTCGAGTTCTACGGCGAGGGCGTCGCACGCGTGCCGCTCGAGAACCGGGCGACGATCGGCAACATGACGCCGGAGTACGGGTCGACGAGCACGCTGTTCCCGATCGACGACGAGACGCTGCGCTACCTGCGCGCGACCGGCCGTCCCGACGATCTCGTCGCGCTCGTCGAGACCTACGCCAAGGAACAGGGTCTCTGGCACGATCCCGACTCGGTGCCGCAGTACGACGAAACGATCGAGTTGGACCTCGCCTCGATCGTGCCGTCGCTCGCGGGTCCGGCGCGTCCGCAGGATCGCGTCTCACTCTCGAGCGCGAAGGCGGGATTCGCAACCGCGCTCGCCGGCGTCCGCCGCGCCGAGGGTGCGACGCTCCAGCTCCAGAAAGCACCCGTGGCGCTGGCCGACGGGCGAACGTTCGACCTTGCCGACGGCGCCGTCGTGATCGCGGCCATCACCTCGTGCACCAACACGTCGAACCCGTCGGTGATGATCGCGGCCGGACTCCTCGCCCGGAACGCAGTGGCCCGCGGGCTCACGGTCCCGCCGTGGGTCAAGACCTCGCTTGCCCCCGGCTCGCTCGTCGTCGCCGACTACTACGACAAGGCGAATCTCATGGAGCCGCTCTCGAAGCTCGGCTTCGACATCGTCGGCTACGGCTGCACCACGTGCATCGGCAACTCCGGGCCGCTCGCGCCCGAGATCTCGCAGGCGATCACGAACAACGATCTCTCGGTGTGCTCGGTGCTCTCGGGCAACCGCAACTTCGAGGGCCGGATCCATCCCGATTGCCGCATGAACTACCTCGCGTCGCCGCCCCTCGTCGTCGCCTACGCGCTCGCGGGGACGATGGACATCGACCTGAATGCCGACCCGATCGGGCACGATCCCGACGACAAGCCTGTGTACCTACGCGACCTCTGGCCGTCCGACGCGGAGATCACGAGCGTCGTCGCGGAAGTGGTCGATCGCGCGTTCTTCGTGGAGCGCTACGGATCGATCTTCGAGGGCGACGAGCGGTGGCGCGCACTTCCCGCACCCACCGGTGAGCGCTACGAGTGGGACCCGGAGTCGACGTACATCCGCCGGCCGCCGTTCCTCGACCAACTCACCACCGACGACACGGTGTTCACCGATATCGACGGCGCGCGTGCGCTCGCGTTACTCGACGACAGCGTCACGACCGATCACATCTCGCCCGCGGGCAACATCCGTGCATCGACTCCGGCCGGGGAGTGGCTGATTGCGCACGGCGTGGAGCCGCGCGATTTCAACTCCTACGGCGCGCGGCGCGGCAACCACGAGGTCATGGTGCGCGGCACCTTCGCCAACGTCCGGCTGCGCAACCAGCTCGCGCCCGGTACCGAGGGTGGCTTCACGGTGCATCTTCCCGACGGCGACGTCACGACGATCTACGACGCGTCGATCAAGTACGCACAGGAAGGCGTGCCGCTGGTGGTCATCGCCGGCAAGGAGTACGGCTCCGGCTCGTCTCGGGACTGGGCGGCCAAGGGTTCGCTGTTGCTCGGCGTGCGCGCGGTGCTCGTCGAAAGCTTCGAGCGCATCCACCGTTCGAATCTCGTCGGCATGGGGGTGCTCCCGCTCGAGTTCGCGCCCGGCGAGTCGGCCGCGTCGCTGGGGCTGACCGGGCACGAGGTGTACCGCATCCGGGGAGTAGGTGCGGTAGCGAGCGACGGCCCGCTCCCGCTCGACGTCACGGTCGAGGCCTCGACTCCGGGGCAGGGCGATCGGACGTTCACCATGCGCGCCCGGATCGACACGCCGTTCGAACGGGAGGTTTTCCGCGCCGGTGGGATCCTGGCCTACACGCTCCGGGCGCTACTCGGGTAGGAGCGCCTCGGCGAACCAATATGCAGACCGCAACCGGTGAGGAGGATGTCGGGAAGCCGGCACCCACACGAGCCGAACGTCTTGGAGGCAACCGCGCGGCGACCGCCGCGTTCGCCGCGGTCGAGCTCGTCGCATTCGGGTTGTGGCTCTACCTGGGACGGTTCCAATGGTTCTACCGCGACGAGTGGGACTTCATCGCCGGGCGTACGACGACCGATCTCGACACCTTCTTTCGTCCCCACAACGAGCACTGGACGACAGCGCCGATCCTCGCGTACAGACTGCTCTACTGGCTCTTCGGGATGCGGTCGTACCTTCCGTATCGATTCATGGTGCTCGCGGTCTACCTGACGGCGGCTGCGTTGTTGCTGTTGATAATGCGACGCGCGGGCGTACATCCGTGGATCGCAACTGCGGCGGCTTCGCTGTTCGTGTTCTTCGGAGCAGGCTGGCAGAACATCATCCAGCCGTTCCAGGTCTGCTTCACCGCTGCTCTCATGTTTGGACTGTTGCAGTTGGTGCTGGCCGATCACGACGGTCCGTTCGATCGTCGCGACTGGCTGGGCGTAGGCGCGGGTCTCGTCGGTCTCATGAGCTCCGGGGTCGGCGTCGCGATGATTGTGATAGTCGGGATCTCGGTCTGTTTGCGCCGAGGCCGGCGCCTCGCGATGTTGCATGTCGTCCCGGCCGCAACGTGCTACGTCGCCTGGCTGGCGACCATAGGTCGGAGAACATACCGAAGCCATCACGCGACGCCGGAAAGCGTGTTCCGCTTCGTTGAGTCCGGACTCAGAGGCTCGTACCGGGCGCTCGGTCAAATTCCCGCACTGGGGATCGTCCTCGCCGTTGTGCTCATTGTGGGCCTCGCGCTCGCGACCGCCGAACGACGACGGTCACAACATGTCTACGAACTGGCGGTGCCGATTGCCCTGCTCGCCGGCTCAGGAATTTTCCTGACGATTACCGCGCTGGGTCGCGTCGAATTTGGTGCGGACGTCGCGCGTGCATCTCGCTATCTCTCGCTCGTCGCGGCCATGACCCTTCCGGCGCTCGCGGTAGCGGGCGATGCCTTGGTCAGACGTTGGCGCCGTCTCCTCCCGCTCGCGATTGCGCTCTTCATCGTCGGTATCCCCGGCAACATCTCCGCGCTGGCTGACAACCAGCGGAGGTTGAAACCGGGTTACAGCGCGACTCGCCGCACGATCTTGTCGCTGGGCCGGGTTCCGCGCGCTCGTGTCACGCCGCGTTCTCTGCATCCCGACCCGGTCAGCGCGGGACCCGTCACGATCGGCTGGCTCCTCGACGGCGTGGCCAATCACAAGATCCCGGCTCCCGGGGCGATCCCGCGAACCTTGCGCATGAGCGACGACTTTCGGCTCTCGTTCGACCAGCACCTCGGGCACGTGCCGACGACCTCGTGTACGACGTTGCGCCTGGGTGAGAAGATCGCGCTCGAGCCGGGCGACGTGATCGGCGTCTTCGATCATGCGATCGCCATCGGTCCCTCAAACGTCCGGCCGCTCCTCGGTCCCGCGCTCCAGTTCACGCCGAGCGACAGCATGCCGGTGACGGTGCTGTTCGATCCCGGCGGCCCGTCGTTCATCCGCCCCGCGAACCCTTTCTTTCCGGCTCGTATCTGCGTCGACCGGTCCGGGTCGATCCCCTGAGCCGCCGCTGCCATCCGACGGCGGCCGTCATTCCAGGTCAGGAGGGCAATTCCGGGTAGTGGCTCAGTTTGATCGAGCGGCGTGTCGGACCATTGTCCAGGATGATCCGTGCTTCTTGACAGAGACGAAGCCGACCGACTCGTAGAGGCCACGCGCTGGATTCTGTTCGGCCACGCTGAGACTCAGAGCTGGGTATCCCTGACCAACACTGGCGTTGATGAGGTCGATGAGGAGCCGACGACCAATCCCGCCGTGCCGACGGGACGCGATGACTGCGATCGCCAGTTCGGGGACATCCTCAGCGACGAAGCCATAGCCATGGCTCGCCTCCGTGAACGTCCGATACCAAGCCGCGCCCACGGGCCCGTCTTGTTCGGCAACCAGTCCATAGTCACCTTGCCTCGGCCATCCAACGAGGTACAGCGCGTAGCGGGGATCGGCGAGCACCTGGTCAGAGGTCGGTGTCGGCTTATCGGGGCGCCAGACTGCGGACTCGCCAAGCATCGACGCGAGAAAGGCGAAGTCCTCAGCCGCGGCCGGACGACACCGAACGTCTTCCACCTGACTAGTCAAGCAGTTCGGCGATCTCAGTGAGCCACCAGGGGTGACGCTCGATCCCTGCGGCCATAGCGGGAGGGGTCGGCCGACCTGCGGCCTTGGAGAGCGTCTTGTGCGGCCGTCCGAAGTTGTAGTGCATGAAGTGCAGCGACACCGCGTGCGCGGGGTTCTCGACCTTCTTGGAGAAACCGTTCGTGAGTCGCGTGAACCGGCGCATCCCCATCCGCATCGTCAAGTTTTGCCTCTCGACATAGCTGGTCGAGACGAGTCACTCGACCGGCCTCCCCGGTCGATCTGATCGAGGTCTATCCAACGCTCGCGGAAGATGAGCGTGACCTCGTTCGCGCAGGTGTACCCCAGGGCTGGAGCCTCAAGGGCTACGACGCGCTGCACTTGGCTTCCGCGCGTCGAGTAGGCGCGGAGCGGTTCACTACCTACGACGAGCGGTTGTATAAGTACGCCGACCTCGTTGGTTTCCCATAGCGCCGCCAGCCGTCGCGAACCCCCGGTTGGACGTTGACAAGCAGAACTAGCGATTCCAGCGCGCTTCGGCCGCTCGACGCGCGCTTTCCGATCGCTCCACTGGACTGAGTTTCTCCGCGGGCCTTCCCGCCCTTCTGACCGCCCTTGCGGCCGAGAGCGACGGCGGCCGGGTCCTTGCCCTCATCGGGGTCGGGTAAGGGTTCGTCGCGTGTTGCGAGGTCCACGATTGCCTTGGCCCGCTGATTCAGGTCGGTTGGCATCTTCGTCCGTTTCGCCATGCGCTCAGGGTTGAGGGTTGACCAGGCCCGTCAATCTCAACCTGAGCCACCCTGGCCCGGTCTAACGTCACACCGATGAGCAAGTCATACCGTCGGCGTTCGGGAGTCATCTGGCGGCCCGGAAACCTCGGAGCGTCCAGAGAGCCTCGGTCCGGATGGTTCTGGTTCGGCGGCTGGTCCAACGACGGCGGCGAGGACGCACCGCTGTCATCGCACGGCCGGACCATCTACCGCGGCATCGTTGCGGTGCTCGTCGTGGGAATCGTTTGCGTTCTGGCCTACGCCGCGGCGCGCTAGCGGCGGTCGAACTGAGCCACCCTCATCGCGAATCAAACTGAGCCACGACCCGATTCCGCGGGAACTATCAATTCGTGACACGTACTAGTCGTCGCCCCTCTTGAGGGCGAGCCAACTGCCTAGCCAGTAGAGAAGCAGTACGCCGTCTGCGATGACCACGACCTTCCCAAGCGTGGTCCGCTGTCCGGTGTACGCGTCGGCGACTACCTGAAACTGGAAGACGACCAGCAAGAACCCGACGATCATGCCCAGCCACATGAAGGGGAAGACGATCACCTTCGCTTTCGTCGGCCAGTCCTCGAAACGCCTACGCCGTCGCCGGGCTCGCACCACGGGGCGAGGGTAAGGCGATTTCCGTCGGAAAGATCGTGATACCGCTGGCTGCCACGGACCGTGCGCTTGTGCACGCTCCGCGCGATCCTGTACACTGTCGGCGTTACAATGGTGTAACTTCGTCCCGGTACGCCGCGTGCGGCCGAAGGAAGACCCATGCTGGACGAACCCGTTTCCGTGCGCATGGCCTGGATTGGCACCGAAGAACTGCCTGTTCTCTTCGCGAACCAATTCCTGTTTCAGGTCGGGCCGCCAGGTGAGGTGTTCATCACCGTCGGCCAGGTGGTTCCTCCGGCGGTCATTGGTAGTCCCCAGGAACAACAGCAACAGTTGCAAGCGTTGCCATTCGTACCCGTGAAACCCGTAGTCCGCCTGGGAATGAGCCGCGCGAGACTCCGAGAATTGATTACCAGCCTCGGCCAGCTCGCCGAGGTCTACGACCAGACCTTCGGAGGGGAGGCACCATGACGATCATCGAGGGCGATTGGTATATCCCAACGCCCGCCGTCGACGCCGAGTCGCACTACGCGTTCGTAGAGCGCGCTTGCACCATGTCCCTTGGCTTCGTTCACGGTGCCCACGCCGTGCCCCTGGTCATTCCGGACGCCGATGACGTGTTCTATTGGACTCGCCGCTGGCAAGAGGAAGAGGCCGAGACGCTGGCAGAACTTGGTCGCGGTGAGGGGCGCGTGTTCCCGAGCGCGATGGAGGCCATCAAGGGCCTGTTCGAGGTCGAGGACGACGACAGCTAAGTCCGATCGGCAGGGGCATGGAAGTCGTCTGGACTCCGAAGTTCAAAAAGCGTTTCACCGCCAAGGACGCAAGCAAGAAGGCCGCGGTCGCGGAATGCATCGCGCGGGTGGAGGAAGAGCTTGAGCGGCGGTCCAGCGCGCGCTCGTCGGGCTTGCGGATAAAGCTGATCGCTCCGGGGATCTGGTATGCGCGGGTCGACCGCAGCAACCGCCTTACATTCACCCGCGACGGCAACACTCTGACCTTGCTCAATCATTGTCACAAGGAAACCGTGCTCGCCGGTCATGGATGACCATTGTTGCGGAGGGCGGGGGTGTCGAACCCCGCACCACTTGGGGTGCCCGCAGGGGCTAAATCCGGGGACCACTACCGAGTGGCAACACCCTCCGTTAACGCAAGGGCGCGATACTCGGTCCTGCGTGCTCAACCGATCTCGGAAAAGCCGAGCAGATTACGGGAACCGAGGGTGCGATGACTCGGAATAACGCACTACCCGAGAAGAACAAGACCGGCAAGCCTCGCCCGGTCGGGGACGACATCGCGGAGAAGCAGGTCGACAAGTCGCGTGGCACCTTCGATGACGCGCTCGGCCGGGTCACTGAGCCGCTAGCCGCGGAGCCTTCTCGACGCGGTCGAGGATCGCCCAGAAAATCGGCTGGCCGTCGACGCGAGCGTTGAACCGGAAGCAGTACTCGTCCAGGTAGTTCTGGAGGTACTGCTTGCTGACCGAGTGGTACACCCCGCGCAGGCCGTTCTTGATTAGCCCGAAGAACGCCTCGATCGTGTTCGTCGTCACGTCACCGTCCACGTAGACGTGGCTTAGGTGACGGATGCGATGGTGCGCCTTGTAGGTCTGGCCGATGCTGACGTACTGCGCGAGTTCGTCGGTGAACACCGTCGATTCGGGTAGCACGTACTTGCGAGCGACCTGGCCGAGTGTCGACGTGTAGTTGTTCGGTATCACCGATGCGCGCACTTGGCCGCCGCGCTCGATCGCACCGAACACCGCGGTCTTGCGTCGCATGTGCTCAGCGCGTGTGAGCGGGCTCCCCGCGCGGGGCTTGCCACCCACGTATGTCTCGTCCATCTCGACCTTGCCCGACAACTGCTCGTCGTCCTGGCCGAGCAAAGTACGAATCTGCTTGAACATGCGATGCGCGGTTGGGTAGCTGACGCCGATCTCGCGCTCCAGCTCCTTCGCTGAGATCCCGCAACGGGTGGACGACATTAGGAAGATCGCCCAGAACCAAAGCTGGAGCGACGTGGACGACTTGTGGAAGATCGTGCCGGCTGTCGGGTACACCTGACCACGGCAGTACTGGCAGGCGTACGCGGCCCGACCAGTGACGCGGTGGAACTTCGTGACCTTGCCGCACTTCGGGCAGGCCGACCCGTCCGGGTGGAACTTCTGCCGCAGGTACTCCACGCAGGTGTCGTTGTCCGGGAACAGGGCCATGAACTGGCTGTAGGTCATCTCCGATTCGGAAGGTGCGACCGGGAGAACTGAGGACCGTTGCCGTGCTGCCATGCCCCAAATATAGCACACCGTTGCACGTACGTGTCAAGGTTTTATAGTTCCCGATTCCGCTCCCTACCTACTGGGAGGTAGGCTCGCTGGGTCGCCCGCCGGACGCCACAGGAGCACCATGTCGGTCACCCTCGAGCAGGAGAGCGCGTCGCCGCGCACCGTCGCCAAGGTGGCGCCCGGAGTCGCCAATCGCGATCCGTCGACCTGGGCACCCAACGAGCACATCAACCGTCGCTCGTCGATCCCGTTCATCCTGTTGCACTTCCTTCCGTTGCTCGCGTTCGTCACGGGGGTCACCTGGCGGGCGGTGTGGTTGGGGGTCATCCTCTATTTCGTCCGCATGGTCGCGATCACCGGGGGCTACCACCGGTACTTCTCGCACCGCAGCTACCGGCTCGGGCGCGTCCCGCAGTTCGTGCTCGCGTTCCTGGGCACGACCGCCGCGCAGAAGGGTCCGCTGTGGTGGGCCGCGCATCACCGCGCGCACCACAAGAACTCCGACACCGAAAAAGACATTCATTCGCCGATCCGCGGTTTCTGGTGGAGTCACGTCGGCTGGATCCTCTGCGACAAGTACAACCGGACCGACCGCGACGCGATCAAGGACTTCACCCGCTATCCCGAGCTCGTGTGGCTCGACAAGCACGACTGGGTCGGGCCGTGGAGTCTCGGCGTCGTCTCTTATCTCATCGCGGGTTGGAGCGGTCTTGTCATCGGGTTCTTCGGGTCGACGATCGTGCTCTGGCACGCGACGTTCTGCGTCAACTCACTCGCCCACGTGTTCGGCCGGCGCGTGTACGACACGACCGACACGAGCCGGAACTCCGCAATCGTCGCGTTGATCACGAGTGGCGAGGGTTGGCACAACAATCACCACCGCTACCCGTGGTCGGCCCGGCAGGGTTTCCGCTGGTGGCAGATCGACGTGACCTACTACGTGTTGCGTCTCTTCAGCTTCGTCGGCATCGTGCACGACCTGCGCCCGGTTCCTCGGTCGGTGCGTGACGAGGCCCGCGCGCTCGACCGGCTCCCGAAGCAGTCGACCTCCAGTCGCTGAACTCCCGCCGGCGCCGGCTCGTAGTCACCTGCAACGGGTTGACCGGAGGTCGGCAATGGTGAAGCGCAGGTTCACGAGCATGGCCCTGGTCGCGGTCGCCGTGGCGCTGCTCGCGGGTTGCGGCAGCTCGTCGAAGCCGACCCCGGCGAGCCCGGGCGCGACCTCACCCACGTCCACGAGCGGTGCGCCGGTGACGAGCTCCGGCGGCCGAGGGGGATACGGGTACTGACTACGCGCTAACGCGGCGTTGAAATGGGCGCCGAAGCGCCGGCGGATACCTGAACGCGCGCCACCCTGGTCGCATGCCACGGGGCCAACTGCGCTTGTATCTGGGTGCGGCACCCGGCGTGGGCAAGACGTTCGCGATGCTCAACGAGGGTCGCCGGCGCCACGAGCGTGGAACCGACGTGGTCGTGGGGTTCGTCGAGACCCACGGTCGGGCCCGCACGGCGGAGCAACTGGATGAGCTGGAGCTCATTCCGCGGCGCAAGGTCGAGTACCGCGGCGCGGAGTTCGAGGAGATGGACGTGAGCGCGGTGATCGCTCGCCATCCCGACGTCGCGCTGGTCGACGAGCTCGCGCACACGAACGTTCCCGGGTCGGGCCGCGACAAGCGCTGGCGCGACGTCGAGGAGATTCTGGATGCCGGGATCGACGTGATCTCGACGCTGAACATCCAGCACCTCGAGTCGGTGAACGACGTGGTCGAACGGATCACCGGCCTGAAGCAGCGAGAGAAAATCCCCGACGACGTCGTGCGGCGGGCCGACCAGATCGAGCTCGTCGACATGACTCCCGAAGCGTTGCGACGCCGCATGGCGCATGGCAACGTCTACAAGTCGGATCGCATCGACGCGGCGCTGGCGAACTACTTCCGGCCCGGCAATCTCGCCGCGCTCCGGGAGCTCGCCTTGCTGTGGCTCGCCGACCGGGTCGACGAAGGGCTCGAGGACTATCGCGCCCGCAACAGCATCACCGAACCCTGGGAGACGCGCGAGCGGGTGCTCGTCGCGATCACGGGAGCACCCGGTGCCGCTGCGCTGATCCGCCGCGCCGCGCGCATGGCGCATCGCTCGCGCGGCGAGCTACTCGGTGTGCACGTTCGCAACGACGACGGGCTGGCCGGCGGCGGCCGGTCCGACGCGGTCGAGCGCACCGTCAGCTCCTCGCCGATCTGGGCGGCGAGTACCACGAGGTCGTGTCCTCCGACATCGCGGCCGCGCTGGCCGAGCTCGCGCGTGTCGAGAACGTCACGCAGCTCGTGCTGGGCGCGAGCCGGCGTTCGCGCTGGGCCGAGCTGTTACGCGGGTCGGTCATCAACCGGGTGATTCGTCTTTCGGGACCGATCGATCTCCACGTGATCTCGCAGGACAAGACCACGGACGCGGAGCACCAGTTGCGACTGCGCGGCCGCTTCTTCCGGAGGGGTTCGGCGCTGACGCCGCGGCGGCGCTTCACCGGGCTGGCGATGGCTGCATTGGGCCTGCCGCTGCTCACGTTCGGGCTCTCGCGCGTGCGAGACGACTTCACCCTCGGCACGGTCCTGTTGCTCTTCCTGCTGCTCGTCGTCGCGACCGCGGCAGTAGGTGGACCGTTGCTCGCCATCGCGAGCGCGGTGGTCGCGTTCTTGTGTGCCAACTACTACTTCGCGCCGCCGCTTCACCGGTGGACGATCGAGGAGCACCAGAACCTGCTCGCGCTGATCGTCTTCCTCGTCGTCGCCGCGGTGGTCAGCGCGTTCGTCGACGCGGCGGCCTGACGCGCCCGTGATGCCACGCGGGCGCGCGCTGATGCCGAGACACTGGCGCGCCTTGCGGCCAACGTGCAGTACGACGATCCGCTCGCTGACCTCATCGTGTTCGTGCGTTCGTCGTTCGGGCTCGACGGCGCGAGCGTCCTCGCCCGCACGGAACCGACCGACGGCGATGTCGCGTGGCGGATGGAGGCGTCCGCGGGTTCCACTCCACCGGGTTCCCCGGAGGAGGCCGAGCTCACGCTCCCGCTCGGCGAGGGTGTGGTGCTCGCACTGGTCGGGGGCCGGCTGACGGGCGCCGACCGGCAGGTGCTCAACGCGTTCGCCGCGCAGCTCACCGCGGCGCGCGAGCGCGCACGCCTGTCTGATGCCGCCGCGCAGGCGACCGAGCTGACCGAGGCCAACGAGCTGCGCACCGCGCTGTTGCAGGCCGTGTCGCACGATCTCCGCAAGCCGCTCGCGTCGATCAAGGCTTCCGCGTCGAGCCTGCGCCAGGACGACATCGAGTGGTCGCCGCAGGACGAGGCCGCCTTCCTCGAGACGATCGAAGACGAAACGGACCGGCTCACGGCGCTGGTGTCGAATCTCCTGGACATGAGCCGTCTGCAGGCCGGCGTGCTGCAGCCGACGCTGCGGCCGGTCAACCTCGAAGACGTCGTACCCGCGGCGATCGCGAGCCTCGGCGATCGGGCCACCGGCGTGGTGGTCGACGTACCGGAGACGCTCGATCCGGTGCGCGCCGACGCCGCGCTGCTCGAACGCGTCGTTGCCAACCTGGTGGAGAACGCCATGCGGTGGTCGGCCGATCGTCCGGCCCGGGTCACGGCGGGACGCGTGCACGATCGCGTCGACGTGCGGATCATCGACCACGGACCGGGCATCAAGCCCGCGAATCGCGAGCAGGTGTTCCAACCGTTCCAACGGCTGGGGGATCGCGGCGGTACCGGCGTGGGGCTCGGCCTCGCGGTCGCGCGGGGCTTCGTGCGCGCGATGGAAGGCGAGCTGATCATCGAAGACACGCCCGAGGGCGGCACGACCGCGGTCGTCAGCCTCGGAGTCGCCTCGTGATGTTGGGAGCCGTGACGTGAGCTTGGTCCTTGCCGTCGACGACGAGCCCCAACTCCTGCGCGCGCTGATCACGAACCTCCGCGCTCGCGGCTACGAGGTCGACGCCGCGACCACGGGCGAGATCGCCCTCGAGCTCGCCGCGCGTCACCATCCCGACGTCGTCGTGCTCCATTTGGGACTACCGACGATGAGCGGGATCGACGTGATTCGCGGGCTGCGCGGATGGAGCGACGTCCCGATCATCGTGCTGTCGGCCCGGGACGCCGAACGCGACAAGATCGCCGCCCTCGATGCCGGTGCCGACGACTACGTGACGAAGCCCTTCGGGATGGGCGAGTTGCTCGCGCGTGTCCGCGCGACGCTGCGTCGGAGCGCGCCCGCGACCGAAGAGGCGGTGGTGGTCACCGACGCCTTCACGATCGATCTCGCGGCCAAGCGCGTCACCAACGGCGACGGGGAAGTCCGCCTCACGCCGACGGAGTGGCACCTCGTGGAGATGCTCGTGCGCAACGCGGGCAAGCTCGTGACGCAGGGCGCGCTCCTGCGCGAGGTGTGGGGTCCCGAGTACGGAACCGAGACGAACTACCTCCGGGTGTACATGGCGCACATCCGCCGGAAGCTCGAACCCGACCCCGGCAACCCACGGTTCTTCATCACCGAGCCCGGGATGGGCTATCGGTTCGAGGATCCCGCCGGCTAGCTCTCCATGAGCTCCGCTTGCGCCCACCATCCGTGCAGGAACGCGGCGGCCGCGAGGAAGAGGCGGGCGTGATCGGGATCGGCGTGCGCGGCGTCGAAGCAGGCCAAGGTGTACTTGGCGACGTGCGCGTCGGGATGCAGGGCCGCCCGGCTCGCGAGCTCCGTCGCGATTCCGGCGACCGCAGTCGGGGGAGCGTGGTGCACGGCGGCGGCCGCGATTTGGGGTGATGCGTCGAGGGCCTCGAACGCGTCGACCTCCACCGGCTCCGGTGCATAGCGATCGACCACCGGTGCGCTACTCAGCGCGGCCCGGAATCCCACGACGTGCGTCGCCGCCACGGCAATCGTGCGCAGCGGATCCTTCGTGGCCGCAGCCATGCCGGCGGCGGCTTGGGCGAGCGTCAGGCAATGGGTCCATCCGTACGGCGCGTGCGCGGGATCGTCTTGCAGCATCGACCACGCGGCCACGCGCGCGATTGCCCGCGCCGAGGCCGCCGGGTCGGTACCGCTGCCCAACACCGGGCTGATGACATCGGCGGCGACACCGGTCGAGTCGACCTGGTGCATGATCGGAAAGATGAAGTCGCTGCCGGGCACTCCGAGGCGCGGTGTGTCGAGCAGCGCCCGCGTGAGCGCGTGCTCGTCGCCGGAACCGGTGAGGGGCTGGGTATCGATCCACTCGATCTTCCATTCGCGAGAGCGGTTGAGCTCATGCAGGAGCGGCCGGCCCAGCGTGGCCGCGGCCGGGCTGCGCGGCGCGACGCGGGGAAGGAGCAGGTGGAAGATGGGAGCGTGCGCCGCGGCCGAGAGACTCGCGACGAGCTCGTCGGGCGCCATCGCCGGCGGAGCGCTGTCGCGGTCGGCAATGGACTCACCGGATTGCGCGTAGGTCTCCGCGACCCGGGTGATGCGGAGGCGCGCGGCCTCGCGCCGGCCGGCGTCGACGCGATCGAGGAGGATGCGGCGGGCGAGGAGCTCGAGCGGCGCGTGCAGCTGGAACGAGTTGGCCGGCGCCGCCTTGGGCCGGGAGACGAGCGTCACCGCCTGGTCGAAGCGCTCGTCGTCGGATAGGTCGGTGGGCGCCCGGGCCGGAGTCGTGCTCATGGGCCGCACCCTACGACCTAAAGCTCACTTGAGGTCAAGTGTTATCCTCACAATCCATGACGAACGAGCACTCGTCCACCGAGCTCCTGACGATCGGCGAAGTGGCCGAACGTACCGGCGTCGCGGTTTCCGCGCTGCGCTTCTACGACGCCGAGGGATTCGTCGCCTCGGTGCGAACGGCCGGCGGCCAGCGGCGGTTCTCGCGTGAAGTGTTGCGGCGGATCGCGTTCATCCGCGTCGCGCAGACCGTCGGGTTGACCCTCGAGGAGATCCGCGACTCGCTGGCGACGCTGCCCGAGGGGCGGACCCCGACGAAGGCCGACTGGACGCGTCTCTCGCGGGCGTGGCGCCCACGGCTCGACGCGCAGATCGCACTGCTCGAGCGGTTGCGTGACGAGCTCACGTCGTGCATCGGCTGCGGGTGTCTGTCGTTGCAGGCGTGCGCGCTCTACAACCCCGACGATCTCGCGGCGTCGTTGGGTGAAGGTGCGCGCTACCTGATGGGAGACAAGCCGGCCGACCTACTTCGTGGAGAGCACTGACACGACGAACCACAGCGCCTCGGCGGGCGCGATCGTCGGTGGTCGACCTTGCGAGCCGTACGCCTGGTCGGATGGGATGCCGAGCAGCCGTTGACCGCCGACCTTCATCCCCGGGATTCCGTCGGTCCAACCCTTGATCACACCGCTCAAGGGGAACTCCGCCGGTTGGCCGTTCTTGTAGGACGAGTCGAAGATCTTGCCGGTGGAGCACGACACGCCGATGTAGTCGACCTTCACGGTCGCGCCGGGCTTCACGACGGCACCGTTCCCGACCTTCAGGTCTTCCGTCACGAGCGCAGTGGGCGGTGGTCCGACCTTCACCGGCACGTTCGGCGCGCGCGTCGGCAAGGTGTCGCTGACCGCGACGCACGGCTTGCCGGCTGCCGAGCCGGCCGCCGGCACTGACGACGTCGTGCTTCCCCCGATCGTTGTCGTGCTGGCGCCGGCCGTCGTTGTCGTCGGTGTCGTGCTCTTCTTGTTGTCGTTACCGGGGCGCACGACCAAGACGATGGCGACGATGAGCGCGATCACCAAGCCGCCGGAAGCGATCTCCCAGCGTCGCCGCTTCGCCCGGCGCTGGGCCTCTTCGATCGCCGACAACCGCGCCTGCCGGTTCTGGATCCGTTTCGCGCGGTTCCGTGAGCTCACGGGCGGAGAAGCTACCAGCAAGCCCTGTGTCAGCGGCCCCGGCGGCGACGCATTCTCATCGCACCGAGCTGCGCGAATGCGAAGGCGCCGACGATCGCGAAGACGAAGACGGTCCACGGGAACGGGTTGATCGGCGGTGCCTTCCGCGCGGGCACGAACAACTCGTAGCGTCCGGCGCCCACGGTCAGCAATACCTCGCCGCCGACTTCACGTACGCGTGTGACTCCGGGGTCGTCGGAGAGCTTGCGATGGCCGTCGCTCACCTCGTCGGCATGGGCTACCGGCACGCGAATCGTCGCGACGACGTTGTCCGGGATCGTCACGGAGAGCGAGAAGTGCCCGGGCCTTTCGCGGTTCCACGAGATCGGGATAGGTCCGCGTTGCGTGACGACGATTCCCGACGCGCGCATCGGTGTGACCGCGGGCATCGCGACGTCGACCCGCGACGCGCCCGGCGTCACGACGCGCACGCCGAGCACATCGTCTTGGAGCGTGCGCAATACCGTCGAGCCAAAGCCGTGCGACTCGCTGTCTCCCGTCTGGCGCGCGTCCCAGCTCTCCCAGGTGAAGGTCGCCCCTTCCTGCAGTATTCGCGCGTATCCCGGCTGCTTCGGATCGGTGATGGCCGCGATGAACGCGTCGTCGCGTCCCGCGGCGTGCAAGGCATCGAGCAGGGAGCTGAAGGTCGACACGCCGATGCGATTCCCGAGTCCGACCACGTAGTCGGCGACTGTGTGGGTCTGTGCCGCGGGCACGAGACCGAACGCCAGCGCGTACGCATTCGCGATCTGCGACGCGTGCGCGCTGGGTGTCCCATCCGCTTCGAGGCCGTCGACGAGCACTCCGTCGGGGCGGCGCAGATGCTCGCGGATCGCATCACTGAGATGCGCGGCTCGCGTCCGCTGGTTCCGTTGCTCGGCTACCGGGCGGCCGACCGCCCGCGCCATCTCGGCGACCCGCTCGAACACGTTGGCGGCCAGGATGTTCTCGGTAGTGCGCGCGACGGTCGCCATGTCGTACCCGTACCGCATGTTCGGTGGCCAGTCGACGATGCCGTAGAGATAGTCGCTGCCGCCGCCGGGCAGGTTGGTGACGAGCCCGGTGTTCGCGTCGAGGGCGCGCGCGACGTAGTCGGCGATGTTCTTTACGACGGGATACAAGGTCGCGAGCTCGTTGCGGTCGCCGGTGACGTTGTAGAGCTGCCAGACCCATTCCACGTACTGCTCGGTCGCGTCGGGGATGTCTCGCTTGCCGTCGCCGTTCGGGTACACGGCGTTGACGCGGCCGTCGGGCCAGTAGCGCCGTTGGGACCGGGCGAATGCGCGCACGGCGCCGGTGGTCATGGCCCGATCGTCGAATGCGGCCATCACCGCCAACGACTCGTTCATGCCGTCGCCGAGGAACGGCCCCTTCTCGCGCGTCGGCGTGTCGACGAACTGCTCCTGGCTCGAGTAGAGCGCCGAGTTTCGTGCGAGCTGCCAGACCGCGTCGACGGCGGGGTTCGACGTGTGGAAGCGGGCCGCGCGCTCGTCGGGCATCGACGCGTGCCGCACGTACGAGCGCACGTCGGAGGCCTCGAGCGTCTCACCCGGCCCGACACCGTCGATCTCGAGGTAGCGGTAGCCGAGATAGCCGAACGGGCGGAACTGCTGATCGCCGGCGCGTTCGTCGTAGTACCAGTGCATGTCGGTTTGCTGGTTCCCGCGGGTCTTCGACACGTGACCGTCGGCGTCGAGCAGGTAGCCGGCGAGCGCCGACACCTGCCGGCCCGGAGTCCCGTCGTGGAGCCGGATCACCGGGGTTGCTGCCGACACGGTTCCGAAGTCGGCGACGTACGCGCCGTCGGGCAGCCGTTCGAAGGACACGGGCGCGATCGGATGCCCGACGATGTGCGTGGGTGCGGGAAGGAGATGCAGGAACGGCGCGACCGGGTGCGGGCCCAGGACTTGCACCGGTTTCCACGTGCGATCGTCGAAACCCGGCTGGGCCCATCCGATGGGCTCGAACCGCCCGTCGATGTGCTCGACGAAGTCGCCCTCGTCGTTGCGCGCCGGACCCTGGATCCACGGACCGGGGCGGCTGCGCCAACTCTCGTCGCTGACGACTACTTGGCGCGTGCCGTCGGCGTGGTCGATGGTGACGCGCGCAATGAACGCGGGAACTGATGCCGGACGGCCCTGGCCGGGAGTCGACCAGTGGGTGACCACACCGACTGCGTTCGCGCGGCCCGCGCGTACCAGCGGTGTGATGTCGGTGGTTTCGTACAACTGCTCGTCGGGATATGCGAACGACGGACCGTGCGCGACGCGCACGCCGTTGACGCGCAGGTCGTATTGCTGGCCGGCCGATACGTACGCGCGTGCTCGCACAACCGGGCTCGCACCGATCGTGAACTCCTTGCGGAGGAGCGAGAAATCCTCGATGGGCGCCTGCGCGGCGCCCGGCCGGCGGATCCAGTCGGCCGCCCACTCGTCGTCGAGCAGTCCGACGTCGAAGTGCGATGGCCTCGAGAACCCGCTCACCCGATCGCTGCGGTCCCAGGTCCGCACCCGCCACGTGTAGCTGCGGTCGGATTCCAACCGCAGCCGAGGTGCCGTGACGTAGGACTGCTGCGCGGATTTCACCTTCCCGCTCCGCCAGATCGACTGCGGCGGTCCGCCGTCGATCGGCACCTCGTTCACGATCAGCTCGTACGCGGTCTGCACCTCGCCCCGATCGGGGTCTCGGGGGACCCAGCCGAACCGTGGTGGAGCGACGAGCGCGAGCGGCGTCGCTTCGTCGTCGACGGTGAGCAGGGTCGGCTCCCGGGGGCTGTGCTCGACGTTCGACGCCGCGCCGGCCCGGGCGGAGATGAGCGGGCTGAGGGTCGTGGTCACGGCGACGATGAGCGCGGCGAATGCAAGTCCGGTTCCTGCATCGCGTCGCACGCCCGGAGTCTGTCATTCCTCGTAGCATCGAACCCATGACGCTCGAAGGTGAATATGTCGCCAGCCCGTGGCAGTGGGTACGCGACCAAGTAGAGACCTACGAAAGCTCAGGCGGTACCCGGGCCAATACGTTTCTCGACACCGGACTGCCCATCGTCATCGTGACGACGCGTGGCAACAAGAGCGGCACCTTGCGCAAGACGCCGCTGATGCGCGTGGAGCACGACGGCGAGTACGCGCTCGTGGCGTCGATGGGCGGTGCGCCAAACAATCCGGTTTGGTATTCCAACCTCGTTGCGGATCCGCGTGCGGTCGCGATCCAAGACGGCCCCGATCCGTTCGACGCCGAAGTGCGCGAGGTCAGCGGCGACGAACGGGCCGAGTGGTGGGAGCGGGCGGTCGCGGCCTACCCGCCCTACGCCGAGTACCAGACCAAGACCGAGCGCCTGATCCCCGTATTCGTCGCCCGCCGCCGCTGAGCCGGGCGGAGCGGCTCACGCGCGGGTCGCGCGCACGACGGTCCCGACGAACGACACGACGATGCCTTCGTCGGTGACCACCGGCTCGAATCCGGTCGGGTTCCCGCCGTCGAGATCACGTTGCAACGTGGCCAACGCGATGCCTCGATCGGAAGCCTCGGTCAACATCACATCGATCGGCAGCCGCATCGAACCCGTCTCGCCGTAGCTCAGCGGACCGACCGCGCGGCCCAAGAGGTCGGCGATCTCCACTTCGAGCAGCGCGCGGGTATGGGACGGATCAATGCACCGGTGCAGCGCGTCGAACGCCTCTCGTACCTCGGCGCTCGGGGCGATCATGTCGGACAGCACCACGCGTCCACCCGGGCGGCACACTCTTGCCATCTCGGTAATGCAGCGTTCGGGGTCCGGGAAATGGTGGAGCGCGGTGCGGCAGAACACGAGATCGAACGACGCGTCGACGAAGGGGAGCGCCGCCGCGTGTCCCTCCTGCAGCAGCACGTTGTCGATGCCGGCTGAGCGCAACCGGTCGGCGCCGATCGCCAACAAGGCGGGCGTGAGGTCGATACCGACCACTTGGCGCACGTGCGGGGCCGCCACCTCCGACGCGTGCGCAGCGCCACAGGCCACGTCGAGCACCACCATTCCGGGGTGCAACGGCTCGAGCCAGGCGAGCGTCGACGCGGGACGGCGCGCGAACGGGGAGTCGTCGCCCACGAAGAGACCGACCTGCTGCTCGAACGATTTGCGGGTGATGTCGTCGTGATCGTGTGCGCTCATACGACCATCATTTACGGTATTGACCTGACCGTCTCGGCGCGCCCGGCCAAAGATCTGCCCGCGGCGGCCAGCGGCGAGTCGGTGCCGTCCGGCCTCGGCATCGTCGATATGCGCGGCGGCTCTCCTGTGCGCGCGGGCACGTTCGCCTACGACGGTGGCGACATCGTCACCGACTGGCACTCTCACGATCTTCATCAGATCGAGTACGCGTTCGAAGGGATCGCGGAAGTCGAGACCGACGGTGCGCACTTTCTCCTTCCGCCTCAGCAGGCGGTGTGGATCCCGGCCGGCCTCACGCATCGCACGACCTTGAAGCGGGTGCGGTCGGTCGCAGTGTTCTTCGATCCCGCGATGGTGGACGGGGCCGACGACCGGGTTCGCATCCTCGCGGCGACGCCGTTGATCCGAGAGATGATCGTGTACGCGGCCCGCTGGCCGATCGCGCGACCGATCAGCGATCGGGTTGCCGATGCCTTCTTCGACGCACTCGCGCTGCTCGTCGTCGACTGGCTCGCGTACGAAACACCGCTCTGCCTCCCGACGAGCAACGACCCCGTGCTCCGAGCGGTGATGGAGTACACCGAAGCGAACCTGGCCGGCGTCACGGTCACCGCCGCGTGCGCGGCCGTCGGCATCTCGGAGCGAAGTCTTCGGAGGCGGTTCGCGGCCACGGGAATGACATGGCGGCAGTACGTGCTGCAGAGTCGCCTGCTGCGCGCGATGGCGCGGTTGACCGAACCCGGACGCACGGTGATCGACGTCGCGACCGAGATCGGGTTCGACAGCGTGAGCGCGTTCACCCGCGCGTTCGTTCGCTTGACCGGCGAAACACCGACCGCCTACCGGCGGCGGGTGGCCTTTCCAGGGCATCTGGATAAAATCGATCGATAAACTGAAGTTTCGACTCGGTTCTCAAAATATGAGTTGACAGGTCGGGAATTAGGTCTAGCGTGTTGTGGCGGCATGCCCGTTCGGATTCGTTCGTGCCCCGCCACCAGCGCCTGTTTCGTTTCCCGCCCCCCGGGTATTAAGCCCGCGTACTTGCTGTGCAGCAATGAGAGGTCGCGATGAGCATTCCCAGCTCCGAGCACGTGCCCGGTGTCCCAGTAGAGGTTCGCACCCGCTTCACGGCGCACTGGGCGCCGGGCTTCGAGATCGTTCAAGTGGTCGGCGATCGAGCGCGGGTTCGCCGCAGCTCCGACGGCGCGGTTCTGCCGGTTGCCCTCAGCGTCGACGACATCCGGCGTCCCACGGCCGGACTCGACGGCCAGCCGCTGTAAACGACACTCGAACCCGGTCTCGCCGGAGCGCCGCCCCGCCGTCATACGCGCGTCAGCCCGGTCGTTTCGTCCGGAGGGCTTGGCGGGAACGCCTGCACGTGCCACACTTCCCGGTCGGCGTCGATAAGCGCGCCGACTGTTCGATGTCTGGTGGGGACTAGGGATGGGCCGAGAACGACGCTGGACGGGTAATCGGAGTCGTCCCCTTGTGCGGGTCTTGGTCGCCCTGACCGTCGTCCTGGCGGGTTCCGTCGTGGCGATCGGTGAGACCACCAAAGCTGCGAACGCGTCCATCGTCGTCCCGCCGGGGTACACGGTCACCGAGTTGGCGCGTCAACCGCAGTTCTGGTCGCCGTACCGGATGGAGCTGGCGCCCGACGGCCGCATCTTCGTCCTCGAGCAGGCCGGGCGAGTTCGCATCGTGAAGAACGACGTGATGCTCGGGAAACCGTTCTACACGTTCCCGACCACTTTCAGCACCGACCGCGGGCTGATCTCGATGGCCCTGTCACCGAACTTCCCGGCCACGCCGTACATCTACTTCTACTGGTCGGCGAATGTCGGCAACGTCGTCGTGAACAAGATCACGCGTATCACTGCGAACGGAGATGTCGCGGTCCCCGGCAGCGAGGTGAACATTTGGCAGAGCGACCCGCTCGACCAGGCGTTCTACCACTACGGCGGCGGTATGTGGATCGGCGCCGACGGCAAGCTCTATCTCGCGACCGGCGATCGCTTGCGAGGCCCCAACGCGTCGTCGCTGACGAGCCGGTGGGGAAAGATCCTGCGTATCAACACCGACGGGACGATCCCGACCGACAACCCGTTCTACGCGCAGACGACCGGCGCCGCGCACGCGATCTGGGCCTTGGGACTCCGCAACCCCTGGCAGAGCACGGTACGCGAGTCAACGGGCGACGTGTATTTGAGCGACGTGGGTTCGAACACGTGGGAGGAGCTCGACAAGGCCGCGAGCGGCGCGAACTACGGCTGGCCGACGTACGAAGGGACCTCCAACGGTGCGCCGGGCTACACCGACCCGGTCTGGCAGTACCACCACGACACCGGGACTCCGAACGGCTGCGCCATCGTGGGGGGCGACTTCTACGAACCTGCGGTCCCGAAATTGCCCGCGCAGTACAACGGAACCCTCCTCATTGCCGACCACTGCAACGGATGGGTCAAGAGCGTCGACGTCGATCACGGCAACACCGTGCGCGATCTCTTCGACGGATTCGAGCGACCGGTCGATGTGAAAGTCGGCCAACAGGGTCAGATCTACGTTCTCACGCGCATGGTCGACGGCGTGAACGGCGCCGGCCTCTTCCGCATCGATTACGTCGGGGGCAACGCGCCCGCGATCACCCAGCAGCCGCAGAGTCAGACCGTTTCGGCCGGCGCACCGGCCACCTTCACGGCCGCGGCCAGTGGCGGCAGCGGCACGCTCAGGTTCCAGTGGCAGCGCAACGGCATCAACATCGCGGGCGCGACCGGCACGAGCTTCACCATCGCCCACACCACCGTGGGGCAGAGCGGCCAGAAGTTCCGGGTGGTGGTGAGTGACGACAACACATCTGTCAACAGCCAGGTCGCGACGCTCACTGTTACCAATGACCAACCGCCGCAGCCGCAGATCCTGACCCCGACGGCGGGAACGACCTACGGCGGTGGCGAGACGATCAACTACAGCGGGTCGGCGACCGATCCGGAAAGCGGCACGCTGCCTCCCAGCGCGTTCACGTGGTCGGTCGTGTTCCACCACAACACACACACCCACGACTTCCTCCCGTCGATTCCCGGCGTCACCGGCGGTTCGTTCACGATCCCGGTCGACAACGAGACCGACAGCGACGTCTTCTATCGGATTCACCTGTCGGTTCGAGATCCGCAGGGCGTGACGACGGAGGTGACGCGCGACGTCGTGCCGCGACTCGTGCAGGTCACGGTGCAAACGAGCCCCGCCAATCTGCTGTTCACGCTGGGCGGGACTCAGTTCACCAACTCGATCACGTTCACCGGCGTGGAGGGCATCCGGCGCAACCTCGGCGCGGTGACGCCGCAGTCGTCCGGCGGGAACGGATGGTCGTTCGTGTCGTGGTCCGACAGCGGCGCGGCGAACCACGACATCTCGACGCCCACGATCGACACCACGTATACGGTCACCTATGAGCCGGCGCACAAAGCGGCGTTCGTCGTCGGCGACGTGACAACGCTCGGTAGTGACGGCATCGTCGTCACGAAACTGCAGTCGTGGGGCTGGGATGTGACGTTGGTCGATGACAGCGACGCGACGGCCGCGAGTGCCAACGGCGAAGACCTCGTGCTGATCTCCTCGTCGTCGGACGTGTCCTTCGGGACCGCGTTCCGCGATGTCACCGTGCCGGTCGTTCTGTGGAAGCCCGCTCTCTACGACGATCTGCGGATGACGGGAACGGTTGCGAACACCGACTTCGGAACCGTGACGCCGGTCCGGACCGTCGACATCGTCGGCGGGTCGCCGCACCCGCTCGCGGCGGGCGGGCCGCGCACCGTGACGCTGACGTCGGCCGACGTGAGACTGCCGTTCGGTCAGCCCGCGGGTGCGTCGTCTGTCGTCGGTACGACCAGTGGCCTTCCCTCGCTCTTCACGTTCTCACCGGGTGACGCGATGTACGGCGGATTCACCGCGCCTGCGTGTCGCGTCGCGTTCCCCGGCTACCTGACCGCGTTCCCGAAGTTCACCGCGGCCGGTTGGACGTTGTTCCAGCAGACCATCGACTGGATCCGCGCCGGCTGCGACTCGGGCGCTCCCTAACCGACCGGTTCCGACGCGCTCGCTTGCCCGGGCCGGGATTCGAACTCGAGCGGCTGCTCGCCGGCGCGATCTCGAGCGTGCCGGCGTTCCGTCTCGTTTGCTCGATTGGTTTCGCGTAGCCGCCCGCGACGTAACCGGGGAAGAGTTGTTCGTGTACCGACAATCTTGCGGGCTTCCACACTGTTCGGCGAACCGCGTTCGGCCGATGGTTTATGCCTATGACGCACACGCTCGGTACTCCGGTACTCCCGATCCCGTCGAAGCCCAACGTGGAGCTCGACGCCATGATCCAGGGTCTCGCGCGTAGCGGCACGATCAGTCGCTGGTTGATTTGGCGCCTTGTTCGCGTAGCCAGGCGGTAAGGGTGTCCCGGCGGGTATCGAGGGAACCGGCAATGTCGAGCGGTGTCCATTCCGCGTAATCGGGAACGTGGTTGATGTCGGCTCCGAGACCGAGCAGGTACTCGGCCGTGCGGCGTTGCCCGCCGTGGCACGCTTGCCAGAACGCTTCGGTGATGTCGTCGCGGCTCGGCGCTGGCTTGATGTTCAACAGTTCGTGGAGCCGGGGCATCATGCCGAGAGCGGCCGCGTGCCACAGCCGGTCGACTCGTGCGCCGCGCGCTACCAGCAGACGAGCGACGTGCCAACAGCCGTAGCCGACGGCGTCGTCCAGCGGTGGGCCTCCGGCGATCGACGCACCTTGCGCTTCGAGGTCAGCGCCGTCGTCAATAAGTGCAGCAGCGACATCGACATCGTCGCTGCTGGCTGCCCAGTGCAACGGCGTCTCCGACGGCGAGGCGGCATCGTACGCGCCGTTGGGGTCGGCGCCGGCGTCGAGAAGCATGCGCGCGACCTCGGCTCCGTTCGGGTAGTAGCCGGGAAAGTCGGTCACAACATGCAATGGCGTACGCAAGGTTCCCTTCTCGCCTTCAATGCGCGCCGAGGCCAAGTCGGGGTTCGCACGGAGCAGGTGACGTAGTTGATCGACATCGCCGGTGCGGATCGCTCGTACCAACTCCACTGCGATCGGGTCGTCGTGTGGCAAGATCAGGATCATCCTCCCGTTCGTCGGGCCGAACCGAAACGCCCAGACCAGGATTGCAGGGGAAAGACGAGCGCGCCCGCCGCCGTACGGCGGCGGGTGTGATCTTTCCGGCCGGCACCGCTGCCTCCATTGCTGTCTACCCGCGGCCCTTGCGCTGCATACGGCAGAGCCGAGAAATCACTCGAACGAGTGAGATGACGGCTCGGTCGCCGGGGTAGGCCCGAAGGGCTATGGACACCAACGGAGGAGAGCACTACGACGCCCGCCTGAAGCGGGCTGTCGGCATGGTCCGCGTGCAAGCGGACTGCACCATCGAGAAGGCGTTCGTCTTGCTGCACGAACGCGCCACGATGGCACGCCTGACCATGGAGGAGATCGTCGACGCCGTACTCGAAGGCCTCATCCGATTCGATCAGGGCTCTACGTCTCGGCCAGACGCGTGATGTTCGCCGAGGTCGCGCATCCGCTTAGGCAGGCACGATGACCGACCGACACGGCGAAGCGTTGGAACCGGGCGACGCGGTCTGCTGGTACGCGTATGGCCCGGACCGCGATCCGATCCCGGCCACTGTTCGAAGCCGCGAAACGATTGGGCGACACTTGGTGGAGATCGCCGCTCACGGCGGAGCGGGCGTATCCGAGAATCTCGAACTGCTCGGCTCCCTTGATTATGTCGATTGGGAAACCTCTGCGTTCGACCGAGTTGCTGATACCGGCCGCTTCTGGGTGCCGGCCTGGATGCTGTTGCGCGGGGAATGACTCGACCTACACCGCTGAGTTTTACCGGGCGGCCACCAGTCGGCACGCGGCGCTTGTCGTGGCTCTGCCGACGTTCGCGCCGATGCTCGCCAGCACCCGGCCGCCGACCCGTCCCGCGGAGTGGGTCGCGGGCCGAGGTTCGATGTTCGCGGCGCGGGTCTGGGTCGCGGTGCGTAGCATTGAACGCATTGGCGCGACGCGGGAGGAACCATGCAGATGCTCGAATCGAACCCGCCTGTAAGGCGACGACCTTCGTCTCGCGTGATCGTGGCCTCGGCAGTCGCTCTCGTTGTGGCTACTACAGTGATCGCGTATGCGGTTGGGTCGGCCAACACTCACACGAAAACGGTGGTGCGCAAGGTGCCGGTCGCGTCGAAGGCAGCGCCGAAGGCCGCCTTGCTGCACTGCGTGCCCGGCGCGGCGCCGGGATCGTGCAATGTCGATGAGGCCAAGGCTTTGGCGATCCCGGACGAGCCGCTCAGTGTTGCCACTCGCGCGGTGGTCGCGCGGCAACTCGTCGCGGCCCGCGCTGCGGCACTGCGGTATCCGACTGTAGCCGACGCCCGACGCGCGGGCATGATCCAAGCGGGCAAGTTCTCACCGGAAACAGGCGCGCACTTCATCCGATACAGCGGTCTGAACAAGTTCGACCCGGCGAACCCGGCGTCGTACATCTACGAGGGGATCAGCCCGACCTCGAAAGTGATCGGCTTGATGTACCTGTCGTTGAGCATCACCCCGGGACAAGGTTTCGCGGGTCCGAACGACCACTGGCACCGCCACACCAACACTTGCGTCATCTACAAGAACGGCCACATCACCGTCCCATTTGCGGCGGACTCCAGTGTCACGGTCGAGCAATGCAACACGGTTCACGGCACGTTCATGCGCGAAACGGCATGGATGGTTCACGCGTGGGTGGTGCCCGGCTGGGAAAGCCCCCTGGGGGTCTTCTCGCACAACAACCCTGACGTACTCTGCGCCGATCACACGACACGAGCGGACGCTTCTGGTTTCTGCCAGGGCACCTGACCAAGGTCGCTCAACCGGGACGCGAATGAGCGCGCTTCAATCCTTGTCCGCGTGAGCGACAACGGTGAGTGGGAACCGTGGGTCGTTGGGAGCGAAGTCTTCCTCGTCGAGGTCTTCTACTACTTGCGCGCAGAGGAAGCCGAGGCAGACTCGAAGATTTCCGAACGACTCGACTGAGAAGGTCCCGTCCCACGTCCGTTCCAAAAGCAGCTTGAGTCCAGCAGGTGTGAAGCGCCAGTAGTCCGAGGCGGGGGCACTGGGGCTCATCCGTTTGAGTGCAGGAACGGTCACGAGCAGGGAACCGCCTGGGGCGAGAGCATGTTGGCAGTTGGCGATGCAGGCCGCAGGTTCTGCGAGGAGGTGGAGGGTCTCGGCGAGAACGATGCAGTCGTACGCGGCCGCCGGCAGAGATATGGGATCGCACAGATCGGCGATCAGGGTTGCGTCGGGGTTGGCCGGGTTGATGTCGACAATGGTCGTTCGGGTGCGCGCCGCGCCGAAGGCTTTGCTGTAACGGTCGTCACCAACTTCGAGCACCGAACCGGCGAGCGCGCTTCGGTGCCGAGCGAAGTACCTATCGATGTAGTACCGATCAAGTGGAGTACCGCGATCGAACCCGTAGTTCTCGCTCAGCGGCTCCATCGGGAACGGTTGCATGGCTCAAGGTTCGCGCATCCTGATCTTGCGACAACATGCCTCCCCCGAAACGTTCGCTCGCCGCACATGCGACCTGTCCCGCCCATCGAGGTGTTCCATCGGCGAGCCGAGGGTGAGGCGGTAGACACACGATGGGTGAGGTCCCTGCAGGAGGGGTAGAGAGCGCGACCACGCGTGTTCGCGAGCGTGGGCCATTCGAGGAGGTTGTGAAGTGGCGTCGACCCTATGTCCCTCATGTAATGAGCGGGTCGAGCACCCGCCGCACTGGACGATCACAGTCGAACGCGACGGCGAGCCGGGGTGCATCCGCACGAGGTTGCTCGCGAACCACAAACTCGTGATCCACATCTGCACGGAACCCGAGGAGGAGCACCCACCCGGCCCCGTGGGGTCAATCCCGAACTCATGACCAAGTCGAGAACATCGCCGCTGCGAGAGCGCCGCGCGTGCCACCGTTTTTGCGCGATGGTGCTTCGACGCTGAGTGCCGCCCGCGGACGACGCTTGGCTTGGTTCGGTTTCTCCGGACGGTCAGTCTTCGTACTTGAACGAGACCTTCACCTTGGCTCGATATGCCTTGACGACACCGCCTTCGATCTGAAGGTCAAGCTCGGCGACTTCGGCGATCCGCAAGTCTCGAAGGCTCGACGCGGCCCTCTCGACCGCGGCGGTCGCCGCCTTCTCCCAAGACTCCGTACTCGTACCGACCAACTCGATGACCTTGTAGACGCTCTCCGGCACAGCGACACCTCCCACAGATACACGCGCCCCTTCTCGCAGGCTCAGGGGCAGTCAATCGCCGATACCGGCCGGTCGCAACACCCCCGCACCCGAACTCCGCCCCGTTGGCGAGGCCGTGACCAGCGGAATGCGAGCGCCCCCGCCAGGATTCGAACCTGGGCACACGGTTTAGGAAACCGATGCTCTATCCCCTGAGCTACGAGGGCGGGCACGTGGCACGAACTTGGGTACGAACTGACCGCGGTACGTGACCAACGCTCCGAGGCTATCCGTGCATGCACTCGTCGTCCGGCGTTCGATCGAATGCTCCGCAGGACCGGATGAGGCCGGCGCAGCGCTCGAAGTTGGCGCGTCTGCAACGATGACGGTGTGCAGCTACAAGTGGAACTCGATTGGGAACTCGGCGGTGAAGTCACGGTGAACGGCGAGCGGTTGGTGATGCCTCCGCTCCCGTCGGTTCCCGGCGTGTACCAATGGATCTTTCGACACGGAGGAGACGAGCGGCGCTACGTCGGCGAAGCCGTCAACCTGTCGCAACGCTTTCAGGGGTATCGAACGCCAGGGCCAACTCAAAGGACGAACCTTCGGATGAATGAACGTGCAAAGCGCGTCATCACGAACGGTGGAAGCATCGAGATCATGCTGGCGCTGAACGTCCGATTCGTCGTTGACGGGGTCTCGTCGTCGCCCGATCTAAGCTCGCCGTTCGCCCGGAAGTTCATTGAGAACGCCGCCCTGCTGTCCCTAATCGCATCAAATTCTGGGGTCGTGAACGGACTCGGATACGGCGAACTAACCAACGATGTGCTGCGTTAGGGCGAGCGGCGTTGCTGAGCGAGCCGCTCACACGTCGCCGCTAGCGTCCTGACGCAACGACCGTCGCCCTTCCTCGGCGGCCGCTTCGTCAGGTCGTCTTGTGTGTGGCTCGGTGCGCGCGCATCGCCGGCGAGCCCGGGA
>JBBQER010000020.1:0-44581 GCA_038320885.1 Acidimicrobiia bacterium | reverse complement strand
GAGCCAGGTCGCGGGGCCGGAGCTCTTCGCCGGTACCGCGGGCGTGATCACGTATTCGTAGCGACCCGCGGCGACCGCCTCCATGAACGACGAGCAACTCGTGAAGGCCGTCACCCGGTGCTTCGGCTCCCGTTCCCCGATGAACTGCACGTGGTTGGTCAGCCGCTTGTCGTAGAACGCGTATTGCGAGCCGCTGATGAGCAGGCTGCCGGCGAGCGCGATGCGTGCATCACGAACGTGACGCGACCGCAGCAGGGAGGCCGCGCGTTCGCCGGGTGTTCCGTGCGAGGCAAAGGTCTGACGGTAACCACTCAGGGCCAAGCCCGATGCGAGCGACACGCCGACGAGCACGGCGATGCCGATCGGCCGGGCCGGGATCAGCGCGAGACGTGCGCGCTCCGTTGCGCACACCGCGATCGCGATTCCGGCGAGCACCGCGGCGGCGAGCACCGCAGCGACCGCGACCCGGTCGCCCGTCCACCATGCGCGCCAGAGTCGCGAGTCGAATTGGGTGGCGACGAGCACCGCCGAGTATGCGGCGAGCGCGAACGGAAGCGCCCGGCGCCATGACCGGGCCGACGCCACCGCGAGCAGGACGAGCCCGAGCGCCAGCCCCGGCGCCGCGTAGCGCGGGGTTCCCGGCCAGAACGCGATCGTGAAACCCTGTTTCGTCAGCAGGTAGCTCGCGACGCACGCGATGCCCACCACCGCCGCGACCCGGGTGCCGCGATCTCGCGGGAGCGCGGCGCCAACCGCGAGACCGCCGAGCGCGAGGACCAGCACGCACCACCACATCGGGCCGAAGCTCGCGCGCAGGCCGGGGTGGATGACGTGGCTCCACGTATCGGAGTCGAGGTAATGCGTGAGGGAGAACGTCGGTATCCCCGGCGGCGAGTACGGAAGCGCGATCGGACCGAGCCCGATGCGCTGGGGAGGAACGGGGGAGCCGGCCGCGACGAGGTTGCGGAGGTACCAATATCCGCCGCTCACCGCGACGACACCGAGCCACATGGCCCCGCTCTTCACGCGGTCCGCCCCCTTGGAAAGGAACGGGATGCCGACCGTGAGCGCGGCGACCGAGATGAGCGCGGTCCACTTGGTGCCGGCGGCCAATCCGGCAGCCATTGCGGCGACGACGACGGGCGTCGTCGCGGGAATCTTGCCGGCGTCGGATCCATTGACGTTGACGATCACGGCCACGGCCGCAAGCAGGAGCGCGGTCACCGCGACGTCGTTGAGCGCCTGCCCCGCCTCGAGCGAGACGAGTTGCGGCGTCGCGAAGAGAAGTGACGCTCCGAGGAACGTGAGTGGAGCGACCCCGTAGCGGGCGCCGACGCACCACGCCGCGAGCAGTCCCAGCCCGAGCCACCCGAGGTTCGGCACGCGCGAGAGCGCGTCGGTATCCAGGAACACCATCCCGACCGCGTGGAACAGCTCGGAGCCCGCGGGATAGAAGACCGTGAGTGAGCTCGTGTCGATGATGTGGAGATTCCACGTCGAACCGGATTGCGCGAAGCGAGCCGCAGTGGGCATGTGGTACCAGGTCGCGTCGACCGCGGACATGCCGATCTGGAACGAGCGCACCGTGGCGGTCAGCCACTCCGAGACCACGAGCAGCCCGACGGCGGATGCGAGCCGTCGTGCCCACAGGTCGGCGCGCGGTGACAACGCGACGGGAACAACGGGTCGCGCCGTCGTCATCTCACTCGGCGGTGGCGGGCCGCGGCGGGCGACGCAACGCGCCCCGAGACCGGCGCCGACGAGCGCCACCGTCAGGGGGACCACTCGAAACAGTCCGATGCTCCCGACCAACTCCGACACGACGGTAACCAGCGTGAGAGAGATCACGCTGACGACGAGGCAGCCGAGGGCGCCGGTCCAGTTCGGAAGCATGCGCTTCCGAGCCGCCAACGCGCCGCTCACGATCGAACTCGTCGCGACCAGGAGCCCGGCCGCACCGATCACGTATCGAAGAAACGCCACGATCGGCCCGATGCTAGGCGCGTCACTGCATCGCTCCTGCCGCGCTGACGCGGCGTTGCGAGCGTCAGGATCGAACCGAAGCAGCGGGTAGATTGCCGAGATCGTGGTCGACGCGAAAGGGGAGGAAGCGTTGGCTTCCGACGAGCGATCGCCCGTGGCCCGGTGGCGCGATCGCGTTCGGGGTCGGGCGGCGCTGATCTCGTTCATCGCGATCGAGGTCGGCGCGTATCCGCTCCTGCTCTTCTTCGGGCGTCATACATGGTTCACGCAGGACGACTGGGACTTCCTGTCGGCGAGAACCGCCGGGGATCTCGGCGACTGGTTCCGAGGTCACTTCCAGCACATGGTGACCCTGCCGATCCTCGTCTACCGGCTGCTCTGGCGGCTGTTCGGCATCCGTACGTACGTGCCGTATCTGTCGTTGGTGATCCTGACCCATCTCGCGGTCGCGGCGTTGGTGCGGGCCCTCGCGCGCCGGGCCGGCGTGCGACCGTGGCTCGCGACCGTCATCGCCGGCGGGTTCGTGCTGTTCGGTGCCGGCGGAGAGAACATCCTCGTCGCGTTCCAGATCACCTTCGGCGCCGCGTTGATGTTCGGTCTCCTGCAGTTGCTGCTGGCCGATCACGACGGTCCGATGGATCGTCGCGACTGGCTCGCGCTGCTGGCGGGCTTCGCCGGGCTCTTGTGCTCCGGTGTCGCAATCGCGATGACGGTCGTCGTGGGGTTGACGGTGCTGCTCCGCCGCGGGTGGAGCGGTTGGCGCGTCGCGGTGTTCCAGACCGCGCCGATCGGCGTCGCCTACCTCATTTGGACGGTCGCCGCGCCGAAGGGACAGATCGTCACGAATCTGCGCAGCCACTCGCTCGGGCAGATGATCAAGTTCGTGTGGGTCGGGATCCAAGCCGCGTTCGGCGGGATGGGCCAACTCCCCGGCGTCGGCATTCTGCTCGTGGTGTTGCTCGTCGTCGGTCTCGCAGTCGCGTTCCGGTCCCGAGGCGAGGGGCGTCCGTTGTTCGCCGACGGGCGCGCGGCGCCGGTTGCCCTGATGGTGGGCGCTCTTCTCTTCATGTTCATGACCGCGACCGCACGCGCCGGGCAAGGCGGCCTCCTCGTTCTGCTCAAGACCGCGGGCCCCGACCGCGCCCGTGAGAGTCGGTACATTTACCTGATCGGGGCGATGTGCCTTCCGGCGATCGGGCTCGCGGCCGAGGTGCTCATTCGTCGGAGGAAGCTGTTCGCGGTTCCGGTTGTGGCGTTGTTGCTCGTCGGCCTCCCCGCCAATGTGAACCAACTCTCGGACTACTCGCCCCGCTATGCGACCCCGCCGCGTACGCGCTACGTGATCCTGTCGCTGGGACGCCTACCGCTCGCCCGCCAGTTACGAAACATGCATGTTCCGTACCCCGACAACCGCTTGAGCGTCGAGGGCCTCACAATGAACTGGTTGATCGCCAGTGTCGGCAGAATTCCGGATCCGGGACCGATCCCGCCGGGTGTCGGGGCGGGCGAGGTGCTGGAATTCCTGGTGCAGTCGTCGATTCCTTCGCCCGGCCTCCGCTGCGTCCCGCTGACGAAGCCGTTGCTATACGTGATCGGGCGGGGCCGAACGTTCACCGTCGAACGCGGCTCGGCGTACGTCAAGAATGTGCCCATCGGCGCCGCCGGCGCGTCGTCGCCGAAGCGGGCGTTCCGGCCCGACACGTATCGCGCGCTCGTCGGACCCCTCCGCCTGCGATTCCTCCCGCTCGACCGGGGCGTGGAGGTGTGCGTATGAGCTCGCGCACCCGGTTCTTCTTCGCGCACATCCAGAAGACCGGCGGAACGACGCTGTGGCACCGTTTGGCTCGCCACTTCGAGCCCAGCGCGATGTATCCCGACGCGACCGACGGCGACCTCCTCGTTGTCGCTCCGCAAATCTCGGTCGAGGTGTTGCTCTCGCGCTGGAACCACAGACGCGACGAGATCGAGATCGTCACCGGCCACTTCCCCCTTGCCACCGTCGAGCTGCTCGACGCGGACTTCGTGACGTTCACCGTGTTGCGCGAACCGGTCGATCGCGTGCTGTCGCAACTCCATCGGTACCGGGAGCGGGAACCGGCCGCCGGAGGCCGATCGCTGGAGGAGCTCTACGAAGCCTCCACCCAGTCGATGGCCGCGCCCAACTACATGGTGAAGATGTTCGCCTTGTCCGCCGACGAGGTCGCCGCGTCGACTGCGCCCAAGGGCTGGGCGATGTTCACACCGGTTGCATTCACTCCCGAGCACCTGACCGCAGCGATGGACCGGCTCTCCCGGATCGAGGTGTTCGGGTTGCAGGAGCGATTCGAGGAGTTCTGTGACGAGCTGCAGGCGCGGTTCGGATGGAACCTCGGCACTCCCGGGCACGCGAACAAGACCGCCCGGGCCGACGAGGTCTCGGACGAGTTCCGGGCTCGCATCGCGGCAGACAACACGCTCGATATCGAGTTCTACGAGTTCGCACGCGATCTCTACGAGACCAGGTTCGCCAACGGCCGGGCCGGCGCGTGATCTCACGGCGCACCTCACTTGCGGTCACTTCCGGACGCGTTCTCGAACACCATCGACCACGTCACGAACAAGCTCGGCCCGACGCCCGTCACGCGGGTCTCCGGGCCCGCCCCGATTCGAGTTCTGGTGGCTCCGGAGCCGCGATCTCGGGACGTGGGCGCCGGCGGTCTTTGCGCTCCTGACCGTGGCCGCCGGGGCGGCCGGTCTCCGCCTCGTGAACCGCCATCTCGACTCCCGCCGGGAGGTCGCCGGCGGCGTATGACCCGCCCGGAGCCTGCCTTCCGGGCCGTTCGGCCCGTGTACAACGCGTCGTTCAGCAGCTACGATTCGCGCGAATGGGGAACTTGGCGGCGATTGCGACGGAGGGGCCGCGTCGGCTCGCGGGGGAGGTCGAGCTCACCGTCGTCATGCCGTGCCTGAACGAGGCCGAGACCGTGGCCGTCTGCGTCACCAAGGCCAAGCGCTGGCTCCTGGAGGCCGGCGTCGACGGCGAGGTCGTCGTCGCCGACAACGGCAGCACCGACGACTCCCGGGAGCTCGCGGAAGCCGCGGGCGCGCGGGTCGTCACCGTGAGGCGGAAGGGCTACGGCAACGCCTTGATGAGCGGCATCCGCGCCGCCCGGGGCACCTACGTGATCATGGCCGACGCCGACGACAGCTACGACCTCGAGAACCTCGGGCCGTTCCTGGCGCGGCTCCGCAGTGGCGACGACCTGGTCATGGGCAATCGCTTCAAGGGCGGGATCGCGCCGGGCGCGATGCCCTGGTTGCACCGCTGGATCGGCAATCCGGTGCTCTCCGGAATCGGCCGGCTGTTCTTCCGTACGAAGGTTCGTGACTTCCACTGCGGCATGCGCGGCTTCCGCAAGGACGCGATCCTCGGTCTCGGTCTGCGTTCCGGCGGGATGGAGTTCGCCAGCGAGATGGTCGTGAAGGCGAGCCTGGCCAAGCTCCAGATCAACGAGGTGCCCACCACGTTGCGCCCCGACGGGCGCAGTCGCGCGCCGCACTTGCGCAGCTTCCGCGACGGATGGCGCCACCTGCGATTCCTGTTGCTGTTCTGCCCGCGGTGGGTGTTCGTGTACCCGGGCTTGATCGCGCTGGGTATCGGCGCCGTCGGCACGACCGCGCTGACGTTCGGTTACGTCGGCCATCTCGACATCGCCGGCTTGCTCTATGCCGCCGCGCTCATGATCATCGGCTATCAGGCACTTTGGTTCGGCCTGTTGATGCAGAGCTATGCGGAGACGCGCGGGATCCTGCCCGTGCGCGCGCGGGTCAACCGCTTCGAGCGTGCGCTCACACTCGAACGCGGACTCGTCTTCGGCGCGGGCATGATCGTGTTCGGCTTGATCGTCGCGCTGTTGTCGTTCATCCGCTGGCGTCAGGCCGATTACGGTGCTCTGAATCCCGGCACCAACGTTCGTACCATCACGCCCGCGATCCTCGGTCTGGTGATGGGTTCGCAGACGATCCTCGGGAGCTTCTCGATCGGTGTGCTCTCCATCCGCACTGCGGACGAGCAGCCGATCCAGCGCGCGCCCCTGGAGACTCCTGCGCCGCGCGGCTCCTGAGGGATGCGCGTCCTCACGGCGGCGCACTACTGGCTGCCGCATGTGGGTGGTGTCGAGTTCGAAGCGCGTGAGCAATCTCGTCGGCTCGTAGAGCGCGGTCACGACGTCACGGCGCTGTCGTCGCGCATCGGTGACGACCGGGCGCTGTCGTACGACGACGGCTTCCCCGTGCACAAGGTCGCCGCCAGCAACGTGTTGGAGGAGCGCATTCGGCTCCCGTACCCGCTGTTCTCGCCCAGGCTGTTCTCGTTGGCGTCCCGCCTCGCGCGCGAGGCGGATGTCGTGGTCGCGCACACGCACACCTTCATGAGCACGATCGCGGCGGCGCGCGCGGCGCGGGCACAGAACAAGCCGTTCGTGCTGATCCAGAACAACCCGTTCATCGAATACCGCTTCCCCTTGAACATCGTCCAGCGGGGTGCGGACGGGACGATCGCGCGTTACACGGTCGGCTCGGCCGACCGGCTCCTCGCGATCAGCGAGTTCACCGCTCGCTACGTGCAGCGGCTGGCGCCCGGTCGCGAGGTCACCGTGATGCACCTCGGTACCGACGTCGACCGGTTCTCTCCCGTCGCGGCGGCCGAGCGCGCGGCGATCCGCCGGCGCCTCGACCTGCCCGTCGACGCGTTCATCGCGCTCACGGTGCGACGACTGTTCTACCGGAACGGACTCGACACGCTGCTCGACGCGGCGACACGCGTGCGCGATATGGCCGGCATGCGAGTGGTGATCGGCGGGACGGGTCCCGAGCACGCCGAGATCAAGCAGCGCATCGCCCGCGACGGTCTCGCCAACGTGCATCTGGTCGGCTACATCCCCGATCTCGATCTTCCCGACTACTACCGGGCCGCCGACGTGTTCATCCTCCCGACCCGGACCGCCGAGGGGTTCGGGCTCGTGCTCATGGAGGCGGCGGCGTCGGGCATCGCGTCGATCGCGACCGACTCCGGCGCGCCGCGCGAGGTCGTCGACGACGGAGTGACGGGGCTGCTCGTGCCGCCCGGAGCACCCGACGCGCTGGCGGCCGCGATCACGCGGCTGTACCGGTCGCCCGAGCTGCTCGCCGAGATGGGGCGGGCCGCGCTCGCGCGCTCGGCGTCGTTCACGTGGGATCGCTCGATCGACACGCTCGAACGCGTGTTGAAGGAGGCCGTCGCGGAGGGCCGCCGGCGGGCATGATGGCGCGCCCATGAGGATCGGACCATGAAAGCGAACCCGAACGGTCCGAAGCTGGTGGACGCGCGCTGGCTCGGGATCGGCGGGCCGGGTCGAGTCACCGAGCATCTCCTCCAGGGACTGCACGAGCTCGACCCGCCAGGCGCTTGGGTGGTGTGGGGTCCCGACACGGTGACGCCGCATCTCTGGTCGAACGCGACCCGGGTGGCGAACCGGCATCACCCGAAGGCGCTCTACAGCCAACGAGAATTTCCCGGCCCGCGATCGTCGCGACCTCGCGTCGCGTACTTCACGCATCACCTGCGCCCGGCCTGGAGGTTGGCGCCCGTCGAGCTGACGACGGTCCACGACACGATCCCGTTCCGCTATCCGCCGTCACGTGCCCTCGCGCCGATCATGCGCGAGTACATCAGGTGGATGGCCCGGCACTCGACGCTCGTCGTGACGGTTTCGGAGTTCTCCAAGCAAAGGTTGCAAGAGGATCTCGGGCTGGCGCCCGATCGAATCGTCGTGGTGAAGAACGCGATCGACCACGAGTCGGCGGCCCGGATCAAGGCGCTCCGCACGACGGCACACCCCGTCGACCGGGTGATCTTCGTCGGGCGCGACGCGCCGCACAAGAATCTCGACGGGCTCGTCCGAGGCTTCGCCACGACCGACTTCGCCGCGCAGGGCGCGGTGCTCACGCTGGCCGGGGTCGACGGAAAACAGTCGATCGATCGCTTGCGTTCCGTCGCGTCGCAGCATGGCGCGCGGATCGAGTTGCCGGGCGTCGTGACGCAGGACGCGCTGGAGGAACTGCTCGCGTCGGCGACCTTGCTGATCCAGCCTTCGTTCGAGGAGGGCTTCGGATTGCCCGTCGCGGAGGCGATGGCGGCCGGGATCCCCGTTGCGGTGAGCAGGGGCGGAGCGTTGCCGGAGATCGTGCGCGGCGCACCGGTCGAGTTGTTCGACCCGCACGATGCCGACGCGATCACCGACGCCATCGACCGGGTCGCGGCGGCGCCGGGGCCGGCGTCGACGCTCGAGTGGCCGCTTCCGCGGGACTACGCGGCGTCGGTGCTCTCGGCCATCGACCGCGCCGAGCGCCTCGGCTGATGGCGACCTCGGCCGGAGAACGAGCGGCGGAAGAGGCCATGTTCGTCTTCAACGTCGTCATGACACCGGGGACGTTCCGGTACCTGCAGCTGTTCACGCGCAGCCTGCTCGCGCACAGCGACGTGCGATTGCGACTCGTCGCCAACGGGTGCCCGCCCGACGAGCTGCAGGCCATGCGCGAGCTCGCGGCCGCCTCCGGCACGCGGGTCGACGTGTTCCCGTTGTCGACCGCCACCATGGTTCCGCACGGCGTCGCGCTCGACGAGATCTACGCGGCGAACGACGACGGGGAGTTCTTCTGTTTCGTCGACTCCGATGTGAAGGCGAAGCGGCCGTTCATGAAGATGTTCGTCGAGCTGTTCACGCGCGCCGACGTCGTCACGTCGTGCGACGTCGCCTGGGCCGACGACTCGATCCTCCGGCCGGGCACTCCCGACGTTGTCGGCAGGCACTCGGTGGGTCACGACGGCTTCGTCTACGGGAGCTCCTACCTCGCGATCTACCGTCGCGCGGGAGTAGAACGCGTTCGGAAAGACTGGGGAGTGACGTTTCGCGCCTACGCGTACGACACGCTCGCGCCGCGCGTTCAACGCCGCCTCGAGGAGATGGGCCGCCGGTTCCGGCTCTACGACACGGCCAAGGTGTCGAACATCCTGTTGCAGGGCGACGGTCTCGTGCTGACGCACGTCGAGAACCCGGCGCTCCTGCATGTCGGTGGCATCTCCCAGTACTTGTCGGATCCCGGTGTCCTCGAACGGAGCTCCGACACGTCGTTGGGCGACGCGTCGGTGCCGTGGTTCGCGGCGTCGGGAGCCGGTCGCGAACGATGGGAGTTTGCGCAGTGGGCGGCGGCCACGCTGCGGAACATCGTCGACGGTGACCCGGCACCGGAGTTGCCGGAGCAGGCGCCGCAGCGAGCGCGCGCGACCGAGGTGCAACGCGAGTTGCTCGACCTCAGCGGGCAGTAGCGTTGCGCCGCGTGCTGACCCGAGGAGCCCTTGTCGCCGGTTCGGCGCTGGTCGTCGTGGCCTGCGGCTGCTCGAGCGGAAGCGGCAAGACCGTACCCACCACGACGGCCAAGCCACCGGTGTCGCGCACGACGGGCGCACCGGCGACCCTGCCGACGACCACGTTGTCGATACCCGGGCCGCCGCTCGCGTCGCTGGTCCTCGAGGACGCGCCGAGCGGGTTTCCGCGCAAGCCGAACACCCTGGCCGATACGGGTCCGACCAATCTCGAGAAGGCCGTACGCGACGACGCCTTGAGCGACGAGCGAGATGCGCGCCAGGCGCTCACGGCGGCCGGGTTCCTGCGCGGGTTCCAGAGACAGTGGTCGACGGAACCCGCGGTCAGCCAGAACTTCCTCTACGTGTACCAATTCGCGACGCCGGCCGGGGCGAAGTCGTACCTCTCGCACTGGCGCTCGGCGGTCATCGCGGGCGCGTCGCGCGCTGCCCCGGTGCCGTTCACGCCGAGTCTGGCCGGGGCCATCGGCCTGAAGGCCAACGACCCGCGCGGTGCTTCGGGAGTCGTCCTGTTCTCGAAGGGCCCGTACGCGGTCCAGGCGGTCACGACGAGCGGCCCCCGCACGGACCAGGCCGGGGAGTCGACAGCACTCGCGTATGCCGAATACGCGCGGCTTCCCTGACTCGAGCTCCGGGTTCGTGTGATAATGACCGACTTCTTATCCGGGGCCGAGAGGTGACCATGTCGATCACGACGTCTGCAGACGAGTGGGTTCGCAAGAGCCCGACTCGAGCGATCGCGGTCATTGCCGCGGTGGGCGTCGTCGTCGGAGGGCTGATCGGCCTCGGGGTCGGCTTCAAGGTCGAGCAGAGTCGAACCAAGTCGGACCTGGCGAGTTTGCGGAAGCAGCTCAAGGCCAAGGGCACGTCCACGGGTGTGCCCACGGGGCTGCTCGGGCAGCGGATCGGCAAGGTGACGGCGGCCAAGCCGGGCTCGTTCACGGTGACGACGAAGCGGCGGGGTACGCAGACCCTCACCACGACTGCCGATACCGTCTTCGAGGAGGCGGTGAGGGGCACGATCGCCGACGTCAATTCGGGCGATCGCGTATTGGTGACCATCGGCGGGAATGAGATTATCGTGCTGCCGCCCACCAGCAAGCTCGGGCGGATCGTCGAAGGAGTCGGGAGCGATTCCATCAAGATCGCGAAGGGGAACGGCCACCCGGCCGGCGCGATCAAGACGGGCGACGTGCACCTGGTCTCCAACGCGAAGCCGGCGAAGGCGGCCGATGTGAGTAACGGCGATTCCGTTTTCGCCGGCGGGCGCGCGAGGAGCCAAAAGACCTTCGCCGCGATCGAGATCATCCTGATCCCGGCGGGCAGCGGCTTCGCGAACTGAACCGGCGCACCGAGTGCGGGAGACATGAGCTCGCCGCCGCGCTTCTTCTTCGTGCACGTGATGAAGACGGGCGGGACCTCGCTCTTCTTTCATCTCTTGCAGCAGTTCGCGCCCGACGAGGTCTATCCGAGCCCGGCGTTGGATCGGCGTGATCCGACCGACGCCGAGCCGTACGCGAGCATTCCCAAGCTGGTGGCGGTCACACCCGAACGCCGGGCCGAGATCCGGATCTACTCGGGCCACTTCCCGTACATGGTGCGCGACCTGATCGGCGGCGATCCGACGACACTCACCCTGCTGCGAGACCCCGTCGATCGAACGGTCTCGGTCTTGAAGCAGTTCAAACGCTTGTACGAGCAGTACCGAGATCTCCCACTCGACGCGATCTACGACGATCCGTTCGTGTACCGGCACTTCGTCGAGAATCACCAGACCAAGCTCTTCTCGGTCACCGCCGCCGACCACCCGCAGATGCTCGCGAGCACATTGGGCTTTCAGGAGTTTCACGAGCGTCTCACCGCAACGCGCACGGGCGCGGAGCGACGAGCCGGAGAGCCCGACACGATCACGATCGACGCGCATCGCCTGGCGGCCGCGAAGGAGAACCTCGCGCGCGTCGATGTCGTCGGGCTGAACGACCGGTTCGACGAGTTCGTCGAATCTCTACGCGCGCGGTTCGGATGGTGGCCGGCGGGCATGGCGGGTGACGCCCGCGCCAACGTCAGCTCCGAAGCGTGGGATGCGAGTGATGCGCTCCGCGCCCGTATCGTCCGCGACAACGCGTTCGACGTCGAGCTCTACGACTACGCGAAGGCGCTCGCGCCATGACGCCGGCGGCGGTCTCGCTGAGTGTCGTCGTCGTGGCGTACGACATGGCACGCGAAGTGCCGCGCACGCTGCGGTCCCTCGCGCCCGACTACCAGCGGGAAATCGCGGCCGACGAGTACGAGGTGATCGTCGTCGACAACGGATCCCCCGCGGCGCTCGACGCGACCGTGCTCGGTGCCTTCGGCGGCCGGCTCCTGAGCACGCGTCTCGATCCCGCGCCGCCGACACCCGCGGGCGCGGCGAATCTCGGCATCGAGATGGCCAACAGCGACTTCGTCGGCGTGCTGATCGACGGCGCGCGGCTCGCGAGCCCCGGACTCCTCGCGCGGGCGCGGCTCGCGCGAACGCTGTCGCCGCGGCCGGTCGTCGCGACGTTGGGCTGGCACCTCGGGTCGACGCGGCACATGGACGCACCCGACGCCGGGTACGACCAGGCCGTAGAGGATCAGCTTCTGGCCGGTTCCGGCTGGGAGCAAGACGGGTACCGGCTGTTCGCGATCAGCACGCTCGCGGCCTCGTCGGCGCGCGGATGGTTCGCGCCCATGGGGGAGAGCAACGGGTTGTTCATGGCGAAGTCGATGTGGGACGAGCTCGGCGGCTTTGACGAGGCGTTCTCGCTTCCGGGCGGCGGGCTCTCGAATCACGATCTCTACCGCCGGGCGTGTGAGCTCGATGGCGCGCAGCTGGTGATCCTGCTCGGCGAGGGAACGTTCCACCAGATCCACGGCGGCGCCGCGACCTCCGGGCGCATCGGTTGGGACGAGATGCACGACGAATACGTGAAGCTGCGTGGGCACGAGTACCGGCCGCCCGCGACCGAACGGCTGTATCTCGGCACCGTTCCCGATACCGCGCTGCCGCACATCGAGCAGTCGGCCAGGCGCGCGCTCGAACTCCGCCCGCCGACCGCATCGCCTTGACGGCTCAGCGCATGCGTTTCAGCCGGCTCAGCGCAAGCGCTTCAAGTAGCCCATCGGGTTGAACGTCAGCGCGTACTTCTCGAGCGCGGTGTCGACGGCCCAGTTGTTGTTGTCGGCCAGGATGCGCTTCACCGCCTCGAGAGGTCCGGGACCGAACCCGGGCCACACCGGATGGCCGTTGAGGATCGTGTACTCGACGATCACGTAGGAGCCGACGGGCACCAGGGGTGCGTACACCTTGAATTCCGATTCGATGCGCAGGTTCGTGCCGGGCTGCGATCCGAGCACGACCATGACGCGCGAATCTCCGACCATCTCGCGCACGCGTTGCGAGATCTCCTCGGATTGGGCCGAGCCTTCGATGTAGGTGATGCGGGGGTGCTCGGCACGGGTGTCGGCGACCTCCGGATCGATCGAAACGACCTGTCCGTGATCGAGGAGCTCGCAGATCGACGCGAGGAAGAGCGCGCGTCCACCGTTGGCCGAGCCGGTCTCGATGATCCAATCGGGCTTCACGCGGTGGATCAGCTCCTGGTACACGAACAGATCCGTCGGAGCCTTCGCGACGCGCTGGCCGAGCCACGTCGTCTCCCGCCACGCCATGCTGTGCCAGAAGGCGTCGACGAAATGGGTCTTCAGCTCGTCGGGCATGGGAGTGGCGCCGCTCGGTTGGCCATCGGGACCGGTGAACACGGGGCCCTTCACGAACGCGCTCGCGGTCATGCGACGCGAGCGCGTGCGTGACGCGCGCGGGAACATCGTGCCGACGTAGTGCAGGGTCTTCCCGGCGCCGCGGAACTGATGACCCCGGAGCTCGGCGAAGTGCTCGGCGTAGCCCGTGATGGTGGCCCGGCGCTCACCGGGATCCGCCCGGTTGGTGGTCGTGCCCCCGTGCACCTGGTGGAACGATCCCTCGCCGAGGATCGTCACGACGTTGACGTCGGGTGTCGCGCCGAGTCGCTCGTAGAGCTCGAGGTTCGCGTAGCCGCCGCCCGGCATCGAGAAGCTCTCGTCGAACGCCCCGTACTGCTCGAGCAGCTTGCGGGGAACGAAGATGCAGTTGCTCTCCCACAGCCCGTCGAACCAGTCGCGGTCGCCGATGAAATGCCCGATGTCGAAGAGGCGATACCCGTCGAGCGGCCATTGGATCTCGCGGAACAGCTGGTCTTCGTACGCCTGGTCGTAGCCGGTGTTCATCGCGTCGGGTTGCTGCCCCGGTCCGACGTACCACTGCTGCGTGACGACGATCGCGGGCGCATACGTCGACAGGCCGGCCATGCCGTAGCGGAGCACGCTCGGCGTGAGCACGTGCGCGCCGTCGATCATGAACGCGATCGTGGTGCCGCCCGCGATCGCGAGGCCCCGATTGAGTGCGTCCGCGGGTGTCGGTGTCGCCTCTTCGCCGAGGTCGAGATACCGGAACTCCGCGCCGAAGCTCCGCACGAACTCCTCACCGAGCTTCTGGCCGGTGGCCGAGCCGTTCTCGACGACCACGACCTCGTAGTCGAGATCGGCAACGCCCTGTTGATACGTGCGCGAGAGCGAGTGCAGCGTGCGCGCGGCTTCGCGTTTCATGTTGTAGAAGACGACGACGATCGAGAGGTCCTTGGCCAGCGCGGGAGCCGGCGCCGGCGCGGCGATCGGTGCGCGGTTCGAGCGGCGGCGCAGCAGCCCCCGCACCTTCGACTCCTGGGCGCCGGAACCTTGGTCGCCTGATGCACCGCTCTCCGGCGGCGCGGTGGTGACCGGAGCGGGCGCGCCGCCGGGAATGGGCAGGGCCTTGCGCCACGAGATGCCGGAGCCCGCGACCCGCTCGATCGGCGCGCCGACGTTGCGCCGGGCGCGGAACTCGTCGACGGCGCGGGCCCGTTCGGGATCCTCGTAGTCGTCGACGATCACGACGCCCCCGACCGCGACGCGGTGGTACAACGAGTCGAACGCGGCTGCGACGTCGTCGGCCTCGCCGGAACCGATGTGGAGCAGCGCGATCTGCTTGATCGGCGCGTCGCCGAGCGTGTCGGCCGGCGGACCCTGCAGGAAGCGCACCCGTTCGTCGAGCAGACCGAAGCGCGCGAAGCCGTCTCGCACGGTGTTCAGGTCCGACCACGCGAACACGAGCTCCGCCGGAGAGGGCTCGACCCGGAAGCGATCGGCGACCCAGACGTCGCGCCGGCCGAGGTCGTGCGCGTCGAGGTACCCGCGCATGAAGATCGCCGCGCCGCCGCGCCCCGTATTGCACTCGACGAGATCGCCCGCGAGCCGCTCGGTGCGCAAAGTGTCGAGCGAATGCCGGAGGTGCGCGAGCCGCGCCCGTCCCATGTCGGTGTAGGGAAGCGTCGATCCGGCATGCCCCGCGTGCGGGAGCACACCCGCACGCCGTTCCTCGACGAGCTTGTCCCACCGGAGCTGCATCTCGCGCACGGGGTCGCCGAGCTTGGCCCGGTCGGGCGTACGACCCTGGGCGATGCAGTCGGCGAGATACCAGAGGCGGAGCTCGTGGTCGAGATACAGCTCGTCGAGCAGCGCGGTCTCGAGCAGATCGAGGTAGCGATCAGCCGCGCGCGTGAGCAGGTGCCGGCGGCCGTAGAAGTCGTTGTGCTGGAAGAGGATCGCCTGGAGGCGCGTCGACTCGGCGATGTCGAGCAGGATGTCCTTGCCCTCGGCCGATTCGAAGCGGTCGAGCAGGGCCCGCAGCTCGGGCTCGCGCTCGAGACGCGCTTCCTCGACGACGATCGCGAGCCCGAAGTACACGGGCAGCACGAGCCGGCGCAGCGGCCGGTCGTACTCGGCCATGAAGTCGTCGAGCGCGGTCATCACGCCGTTCCGCGGGCCGCCTTCGGTCACCGCGTTGTAGTGCTCGGGGTTCAGCCCGCCGGTCGGCAGCACCTGCAAGGTGTCGGGCCGGATCCCCTTCATCTCGTACGGCTGGCGGAACTCCTCGGGGACCCGCTCCGGCTCGTAGTAGAGATCGCGGCGCCCGTAGGGCCACAACACGTCGTGCATGATGATGATCGGGAGCGGGGCGTCCGCCCGGCGCGCGCCCTCGGCGAGCATCTTCAGCTCGTGGTACACGGTGAACCAGTTGTGGTCGCCGTCGACCAGCGCGACGTCGACGGGTCGGAGCTGCGGCAGCACGTTGTGACTGACGTCGCGGTGGAAGATGTAGCGCCCGGGGAACCGCTTCTCGTGCTCGGCCGGATCGAATTCGGGAATCGGGTCGATCACGTGCAACTCGGTCTCGGGCCCGAGCTTCTCGAGCATCAACGCGGTGGTCTCACCCCGCAACGCCCCGATCTCGACGATCCGCTTCGCCCGCGCCGTCTGGAGCACCGGCCAGATGACGCGCTCCCAGAACGGATACATGCGGTGTCGCGGCGCGTCCGCTCAGCCGAACGCGCTGCCGTCGGGGAGCGCGATGATCTCGACCGCGACCGGCCGGCGCGTGCGGGCGCGACGCTTCGGCTTCTTCTTCGGTGCCGCCGCCCGCACCGATTTGACGAGAATGTGGCGGCCCGGCAGGAGCTTCACTCTCGTGGCCGGCGCCGTCTTCGAGAACGTGGCGCCCGCGGTCGAGATCGTCACGACCTTCCCGTTGCGCGCCTTGAAGCTCATCGAGCTCGCGGTGACCGAGGAGACCACCGACCCGATCCCGCCGGTCACGACGAGGACCTCCTTGGCGGTGTAGGTCGCGGCACCGGCGCCGGCAGTCGTCGTGGCGGGTGCGGGGGTGGCGCTCTTGCCGAGGACGAAGAGGACCCGGGAGCGGGCCTTGACGTCGGAGCGGGCCGCGGGGCGGACGACCTCGATCCGGCTCCTGGGCGTGATCGCGATCACGAGCCGGCGCTTCAGCCGGGCCATGACGAGGACGCGGGGGAGCGCTCGCACCACCGTGCCCGAAAGCGGGGGCCGCGCGAACGCCGAGACCGTCCGTACGGGCGGCTTCTTGACCCGCTTGGGCTTGACGATCGCGACGGGCTTGGTCTTCGTCTTGTTGTGCTCGCCGACCTTGATCCCGATGCCGAGCCCGGCCACCAGCGAGATCACCATGGCCAGCGCGAGTGAGACGAGCAGGAAACGCGGTGAACGTCCCTCGACGGTGCCGGCCAGCCTGCGCTTGACCGAGCCCTTCGGCGTCGCGGCCGTGGCCATGTTCCACTCCTCGAATACGTCGTCGGTAGGACATCTTGTCGGATCAGCGGCGGCCCCTCGTGAGCAGAAGCTCCCCCGATCCGACCTTCGAAACGAATTGGCAGCATTTTCGCCCGCAACGGACACCGTTCGGACAACCAGCCTCGCTGTCCGCGCGAGGGCAGTCAAGCCGGGTCACCTGCGCAGGCGGCGGCGGTGGCCCGATCGTCGTGAGCGGCGGGACAGGAAGGGGAGCGCGAGGACCAGCAGGAGAGGGGCGGCCCCGGCGAGCATGAAGACCAGGGCCTTGTGGGTGCGCTCGGTGCGGATCTTCTCGCATTGCTTGTTCGCCCCCACGAGGCGGCGCGGCATTGCGCCCGACGGAGGCGCCAGGTTGCGAGGGTCCTTGGCGAAGAGGACGCTGCCGCAGTCGTATCGCTGCGCCGGGCCGTGAAACGAGAAGCTGCGGAGGGATACGGCGGCCGCCGCCAGCAAGGCCGCGACCCCCGCCAGGGCCAGGATCACCGCTGCGAACCGGGCCAACTGATTGGTCTTCACGGGCTGCGATCCGGTCGGGTCCCCACAGCGCGCAGCCTACGGTCTGTTCCCGCCGCGGCGGAGGAGGCGACCGAAGCGGCACGTACTATGCGGGTGATGCACGCGTACCTGTTGGCACTGTCGGCGCCGGTGAACATCGACGCCCAGAAGAACCCGATGCCCGCGCTGTTCTTGTTCGCGATCGCGGCCGGACTGCTGTGGTTCGCGGTCGCGCAGGCCCGTCGCCGAGACGCCCGCCGGGCCGGGCAGGGACGCCGGTCCGACTCCTGGTCCCGGCGCCCGCCCCGCTACTGAAACGCGGCGCGAGAGTGGCAGGGAGATGACGCCGAGCCGAGCGGTCTGCGTCACCGGGATGCACCGCAGCGGCACGTCGTTCGTCGCGGGCGCGTTGCGCTTCCTCGGCGTCTCGCTCGGCGACCCCGCGCGCATGCTCAAACCCGGACCCGACAACCCGCTCGGGTACTTCGAGGTCGCCGCCCTGATGCAACTCGACGACGAGGTGCTCGCCCACTGCGGCGGTGCATGGGATCAGCCTCCGGTGCTCGATCCCGGCTGGGAGCACGACCGTGGGCTCGATCCGTTTCGGGCGCGCGCGGCCGAGATCCTCGACGCGACCTTCGGGCCGGCCGCCGATCGCGCGGCGATGATCGCATGGAAGGACCCGCGTCTCTCCCTGCTCCTGCCGTTCTGGCGGACGGTCACGCCGATCGCGACGACGGTCGTCGTCGTTCGTGACCCGGTCGAAGTCGTTGCCTCGCTCGAGGCCCGCCGGTACGCCGTCGGCGCCGCCCAGGCCGCCAGCCTCTGGCTTCGCTACGTGTGTGCGGCAGTCGCCAACGATCCGAGCTGTTTGATCGTGCGGCACACTGACATCTTCGAAGATCTCCCGGGAACGATCGCGCGCCTGGCCGGCCACCTCGGGCTCCCGGCGCCCGACGCGGAGGCGGAGGCCGCGGTGCGCGCCCATCTCGACAGCGGTTTGCGGCACCACGACGCGGCGGCGGCCGCGGAGGTCGAGAACCCGCTGCTGGATCTGGCCCGCACCATTTGGAACGGCGGTCGAATCGATCTCGGTGCCGTACCGCCCCTCGTCGCCGATCTGCTCGCGCGGGGATGGTTGCGCCCGCCGCTCGACGGAGAGCTGCTCGCCCGGGCCCGCGCCGATGTGGTCGCGGCCCGCGAGACGCTCCGCAAGACCAACGGCCGGGTCGCCGCGCTCGAAGCCCAACTCGCCGAAAAGGAGGCGGGCGCGTAGCGCCCAGAGCGGAGCTACGGCTCCCAGAGGGAGAGGTCGCGCCCGATCATCTTCTCCAGCTTGGCGACGTCGTCGGCGAAGTACTCCCAGATCTCCCGCCGCTCGTCGAGCGTGAGCGGCCGCCGGCCGGGCTCCTGCGACGGAAACTGCTGGTAGCTGAAGCGAATGCGCTCCAACTCGGGTGGCACGAAGTCGGGTGCGGCGCCGACGTGCACGAGCGCGGCGTCGTACGCGCCCCGCGGATCCTCGTCGATGTCGTCGTGCACCAAGATCAGGAGGCGGTCGCCGAACCGTTCCCGATACGGCTCGAGACTCGCGGCGTACCACCCGCCCGCAATGATGCCGAGGTGGTCGCTATCGGCCGGCCGTTGCTTCACGACGTCGACGAGCACGGAGTCGCTCGGGAGGCTGCCCCCTTCGATGTGGTGGATCATCGCCGATTGCGCCCGGTCGATCGGGTTGCGCAACGTCGCGAGCAAACGGACGTCGGGCAGCGTCTCGTCGATGCGTTCGGCGACCACGCCCGGCCGGTGGCGCCAGAACATGTAGCCGGGGGTTGCCTCACCCACCATCGTCTCGCCGTTCCAGCCCTCGAACTGCGCCCGATACCACTCCGTTCCCCGGTCCCGGAACTGGTTGCCGTTGTTGAAGAACTCGAGCTCGGCCCGCGCCGCGAACACGTCGGGATGGAGCCCGAGATTGAGGCGCAGCCACCGCGTGGCGCTCTTCTGCGCGCCGATGATCAAGAACGTGGGAAGCGGCAGCGCCAGCGGCTCCATTGACTGGTGTCTCCTCTCCGCTGCGCATACGGCGCACCGGGCATCGGTGCGGGGCTCATCTTCTACCCTGTTGAACCCGGAATCTCTAGTCTTCGACGAGCAACGAGGGAGCTGAATGGGGGATCTCGGCGCCGTCCCGCGGCTCGTCGTACCTGCCGGTTTGATCATCGACGCGAGCGTCTGCGCGCGGCTCGAACGCCGCCTCGCCGCCGCGCCCGAAACCGTGATCGGGATCGCGGGCGAGATCTCGGACCTCGCTCCCGGCGCGAGCTACCGCGTCCATGTCGAGTGGAAGTCGCTCGAACCCTCGCGGCTGACGCCGGCGGGTTCGACGAACTCGGTTCGCGGTGCAGTGTTGTTGCGCCCGGGCGTCGCATTCGACGTTCGGGACGGCCGCGTCGTGGTCGCTCCCGAGCAGGCCGCCGGGAATGCCCTCGACGCGTCGGTGCTCGTCGACGCGGGCGCCCCGGTGCTCGATCCGCGCGCCGGGGTCGAGAGTTTGGAGGACGCGTCCGAGCTCGGGCGTTCACCCTTTCCCCGCCGACCCGTCGTGATCTTTCTCGGCTGTGAGGCCGGCTTCGATGCCGACTGGGTCCGGCAGCTCGCGAACCGGTTGATCCGCCGCGACATCGAGGCTCGCATCGCGATTCCCGATCCCGCCGTCGGGTTCCACCGCACCCGTCCGTGCCTGCCGACGGAGGCATCCGTCCGGGCCCTGGCGCCCGATGTGATCGTCACGCTCGACCGCACCGCGGCCGCCCAGGTCGACGCGTGGTGTGCGGGAAGCCGGTCGACGGTGGTGGTCGACTTCGACCGGAATCTCCCTGACGCGATGGAGCTGGTTTCGTGGCAGATCGGGCGCGCCCAGGGGCGGCTCCGCGCCCGGATCGGTCCGCACATCGACGTCCCGGCGTTCGCGGCCCTCGTGATCCGCCTGTGCGCGGGCCCGCAACCGATTCCACCGTCGGACGAGAAGATGCTGTTGGACTCGCGCCGTCCGGTACGCGAGCGCCGGCCCGACGCGGTGACGTCCGAGGGTGCGTCGGGTTGTGTCGTCTTGACGGGATCCTTGGATGCCGCCGGCCGAGCGCGCGTCGACGGTCTCGTCGACAACATCGCGGCCACGGGCGCATCCGTCGTGGTCCTCCCCGCCATCGGCACGGTTCCGGGCGCGGCGCGCGAAGCCGCAGTGTTGGTCCTCGTCGGGGTTGCTCCCGGACCGGAGATCGACGGCCTGATCGCGGAACGGCACGAGGCGGACCGCTCGACGGTTGTCGACCTGGCGGTCGCCGATCTCGCACCCGGGGAACCGTGCCTCACGCCGGCGGCCGCGGCGCGGGTCCGGGCCTGCGGCCGCGTCGTGTCGCCGGCCGGGGCATTGCACACGGCCGCCCGGTCGCTCGGCGTGCGCGCGCTCGTCGTTCCGACACTGTTCACGCGCGAGTACGCCGCGACGCTGCGAGCGGCGCGCGCTCCCGACGTCGACGACCCGACCGCCCCGCGCATCATCGGTTGGCGACCGGGCCGGGTCGCGCCCGCATACGCGCACGCGGTTGCCGAGGGCATCGAGCTCGCCCTGGTTCACGACACCAACGAGCTCGAGTTCGTCGGTGACCGAGCGGCGCTGCCGGACAATTTGGCGGCGCACGAGCGCGTGCGGGTCGTCGCCGATTCCGATCTCGGGCCGGATCTCGAGGTGATGCGGCGCTGGGCGGTACACGTGTGGACGCCGCAACTGATTGGTGACGAGATCGCGGGCGACGAGATCGCGGGCGACACCCGGCTGTTCGAGGTCGTGAGCTATCTCGGTGTGCCGAGCGTGATGCCGCTCGTGGTCACACCCGCGATCGAGGGAGTGGTCTCGCCCTTCGTCGTGGTGGAATCGGTCGATGTCGCCCAGGAGTGGGGCGACGTGCTCCATCACGTGCTCGACGACGCAGACGTACGCGCCCGGCGTCGGCAGGAATCGCTGCGGCGCGCCGACGCGCTCGACAGCCCCGCGACGGCGAACATGGTTGCCGGGCGCTTCCTGGGATGGGCCACGCGGACCAATGAGTGAGCGTCGGGAGGCGGGTATCCCGCCGAGCAGCGAACCGGGCCCGAGCGGCCCGGCGGCGCAGCCGCCGAGAGCGGAAATCACGCCGATCACGATCATCGTGCCGGTGTACGGAGGGCTCGCGTACACGGCGCGCTGTCTGGAGAGCGTCGTGCATCATGCCGCCAACACGCGCGTTCCGTTCGAGCTGCTCGTGATCGACGACGCGTCGCCCGACCAGCCGGTGCGCGATCTCGTCGACCAGTTCGCGTCGAGCGCGGAGAGCTTCCCGATCACGGCGTTGCACAACGAAGAGAACCTCGGCTTCGTCGGAACGGTGAACCGCGGGCTGCGCCGGGCCGCGGGCGATGTCGTGATCCTGAACTCCGACACCGCGGTCACCGACGGCTGGCTCGACCGGCTCGCGGCCGCGGCTGCGCTTCCCGACGTCGCGACCGTGACGCCCTTGACGAGTCACGGGTCGATCTGCACGATGCCGGCCTCGGTGATCCGGGCCTTCGCCCTCGAGAGCGCCAACCCGCGCATCGACGAGTGCGCGGCGTTTGTCGCGGAGCACTCGCTTCGGCTCCTCCCGGAGCTGATCTCGGGCGTCGGCTTCTGCATGTACGTCACGCGCGCGGCGCTCGATCTCTGCGGCCTGCTCGACGAGGAGACGTTCGGCCGCGGCTACGGCGAGGAGGTCGACTTCTGCCTGCGCGCCTCTCGCGTCGGGTTGCGGCACCTCGCGGAGGACTCGACCTTCGTGTACCACCGCGGCGGCGTCTCGTTCGGTGAGGGCCAGAGCGAGGGTTGGGCGCGCAGCTCGGCGATCATCGACGCGCGCTACCCGTTCTTCCGCCCGGCCAACACGCACGAGCGTGCGCACGACCCGTTGCGCGTCGCGTTCGCGGCGCTGGAGCTCGGGTTGCACGAACGAGATGCCGAACGACCGCATGTTCTGCATCTGCTGCACAGCCCACCCGGCGCGATGGGCGGGACCGAGAAGTACGTCGCGTCGCTCGTGCGCTCGATGGAGAGCGAGTTCGACTTCTCGGTGCTCTATCCGGTCGCGTCGGGCTTCGTGCTGCGAACGCTCTGGAACATCGACGGCGAGCGCGTCGAGCAGGAGTTCCTCGTTCCCGGCGCGTCGTACCAGGTGACGCAGATGTACGACGAGGTCGCGCACGCGGCACTGGTCGCCACGCTCGACCTGTTCGCGTTCGACGCGGTGCATGTGCACAACCTGATCGGGTTCTCGCTGGCGCCGCTCGACGCGCTTCGCGACTTCCCGGGCGCGGTCGTGTGTTCGGTGCACGACCTGTTCCTCGCCTGCCCGAACTTCTCGTTGTTGTACAAGAAGAGCGATCCGTGCGGCATCCCGGAAGACCTGTCAGTGTGCCGGCGGTGCCTCGAAGACGTCGCGGCCTCTCCGATGCCGGGGTCGCCGCCGATGCCGAACATCTCCGTCGACTACCTGAACACGTTCCGCGCCAAAGTGAGCTCGCTCATCGACGCGGTCGACCACTGGGTGTTCCCGAGCCAGAGCGCGGCTGACTACTTCCTCCGCGTCTACGAGCCGGACCCGCGCCGGATCGAGATCATCGAGCACGGTTCGGTGATTCGTCTCGGCCGCCGGCCCGACGAGCCCGACGAGCAGCTCATGCTCGAAGAGCCGTTGCGCGTCGCGTTCGTCGGGCTCGGCTGGTCGAAGAAGGGTCTCGACGCCGTGAACGAGCTCGCGGAGGCGTTCTGTGACACGAGCGTCGAGATCCATCAGTTCGGGCCGTTGAAGCAGCCGGCGTCGCCCGAGCTCCTCGCCCACGGGCCCTACGACAACGAGTTCCTCCCCGACCTGTTGCACCGCGCCGGTATCCAGATCGTGTTGCTGCCGGGTCCCTACGCGGAGACGTTCGGCATCGTGATGAGCGAGGCACTGGCCGCGGGCATTCCCGTGATTGGCGCGACCTACGGCGCGCTGGGCGAGCGCATCCGGGCGTTGGGCGCCGGGTGGACGATCGATCCCACCGACCCCGACGGCATCCGCGTGCTGATCGAGCGGTTGGATCGCGCGCGTGACGAGCTGGTGCGGGTGACGCGCCAGGCGTTGGCGGTTCCCCTCGAGACCGTTGCCGACACCGCGCATCGCTACGCGGCTCTCTACGTTCGCTGACCGGCGAGACGGCTAACGCGCGATTCGCCGCAGTGCTTTGCGCGCCAGCTGGGCGGCGCCGCGCACCGGTCCCTTGTCAGCGAGCACGGCGCGCGCGCGCGCGTTGCGCGACGGGGGAGCCTTGCGCATCGACGCCGCCACGTTGAGCTCTTCGCCCTCGGGGAACAGGAGCATGTCGTCGTTCGACACGAGGTACGGGAGCGGCAGCCCGCGCAGCGGGAGGCGGCGTCCGCCGACGACGAGGAACGCGGGACCCGAGCCCGACTCGAACACCTCGACCGGCGGGCCCGGGCTCCAACGCCGGAGCTCCTCGTCGGCGACGTCGCGCGGCGATCCGATCACGCTCGCGAGCGCGGTGAACAACATCCCGGCCTTCACCTGCCGGCGCAGGTCTCCGTCGATCACGTACGAGCCCTGGGTCGGGGTCTGGACCAGGAAGGGCTTGCCCCCGCCGTGCATCTGGAGCTGCTCGAGCCACGAACCGCCCTCGGTGACACGGGGCACGGTCAGTGACTTGCCGGTTCCTTCAGCCGCGCCGGCGGCGGAAGCGACGCGCACGCTGCCCCCGTCGAGCTGGGCGTACAGCTGGCGGTTGACGACGCTCTGGGCCCGGAGCTGACGCCGGAGTCGATCCAGTTCTCCGGGATCGGCGTCGGTCTCGGCAGCGTTCATTCCTACTCCCTTCGGCCCGAAACGGCGCGGCCTGCACCCTTCGGTCGTTTCACCGGGATCGTAGGCCGGGATACCCTCGGGGTCCGTTTGGCAGAGGATTCCGACCACTTTCATGACCAGCCCGATGGATCCCGCGCCTCCTACCTTTGTCATCATCGGCGCGCAGAAGTCGGCGACGCGGTGGTTGCGGATCAACCTCGGGCTCCACCCGGAGATCTTCACCGCCCGGTCGGAGATCCACTTCTGGAACAACGCGCACCGGGTCGAGAAGCTCGGATTCGAGTGGTACGGCGAACAGTTCGAGGGGTGGAAGGGCGAATCGATCGTCGGGGAGGCGACGCCCGGCTACATGTTCTGGCGTCACCAACCCGAGCTGGTCGCGCAGCGGCTCAAAGACCACCACCCCGGCGTCAAGGTCATCGCGATCCTGCGCAACCCCGTCGACCGCGCGCAATCCGCGCTGAAGCATCAGATCCGGCGCAAGCGGATTCCCGCCAAGTCCCGCCTCCTCGACGTCGTCCGCGAGCGCGGCGCACCCGAGTCCGAGTGGTTCTGCTTCGTTTCGGGCGGTTGGTACGGCGCGAGCCTCGCGCCGTACGTCGAGCACTTCGGCGACCAGCTCCTCGTGCTCTTCCACGACGACGTGACGGCGGATCCGGCGCGGCCGTTCCGGGCGGCGTTGGAGCACGTCGGCGCCGATCCCGGCTTCACGCCGCCGGATCTCTCGCACGTGGTGTTCAGCAACCAGGTCGGACGCGAGGGCCGCAAGAACCAGCTCACGGCCGACGATCGCGTCGAGCTCTGGGAGTACTTCCGGGAGGATGTCGCGCGCCTGGAGCAGATGCTCGGTGTCGACCTTTCGCACTGGGCACCGCAGGTCGCGGCCGCCGCCAGCGGCGAATAGAGAGTGGGGGTCAGAGCTTCAGCTCGGTGCCGTCGTAGTGGAGGAACTTGCCGGCGTCGGCGGTCGTCAGCGCCGCGATCACCTCGCGCATCTTGGTCACACTCTCGGCGGGAGTCATCGGCGCCTTCCGGCCGCCGATGCCCGTCTGCACATGGCCGGGATTGAGCAACGCCGCGATCACGTCGTGTTCGAGGAGGTCGAGCGCCAGGCAGCGCGCCGCGGCGTTGAGGGCGGCCTTGCTCGATCCGTAGATGTACGACCGGTTCGGCGTCGCCTCGCGCGGGAGGCCGGCGCGACTCGACAGGAACACGATCTTGCGCTGCTCCGAGGCGGCGACGTTCGGCCACAGGCTCGCTGCCACCCGGAGCGTGCCGAGCACGTTGACCTCGAGCGTCGTCCGCCACGCGGCCCAGTCGATGTCGCCGAACCGCGAGCGCATCCCGCCGAACACGGCGGCGTTGCCGATGAGGATGTCGATCGGCGCGCCGTCGAGCTCGGACCCGAGCTGCGCGAGATCGGGCTCGGATGTGACGTCGAGTCGACGGACCGAGGCGCCGTCGATGTCGCGCAACGCCGTGGCCCCGTCGGGGTCGCGACAGGTCGCGATCACCTCGTAGCCGTCCCGCGCGTACTGGTGCACCAGCTCGAGACCGATCCCGCGATTGCTTCCCGTCACGAGCACGCGCTGAGAGCTCATCGCGCTCGCGTCGTCAGCCTTTGACGCGCGGGGGTCGAGGCCTAATGGCCTCGGGCAGATCGCGGTTCAGGAAGTACTGCTGCTCGACCTCGTCGGTGTGGAAGCGACGATCGGTGCCCTTCGAGAAGTGCACCCAGAAGCTCGTGCGGTGGTACTTGATGTCGAGATCGGTCACGGCCAGCGCGTGCGAGAACAGCACCAGGATCTCGTCGAAGCTGTAGTAGTGCATCCAGTGCTGGTCCACGTTGTTCACGTGATTCCAGCACTCCTCCTCGTACGAGCGCTGCACCCTCGGCATGTGGTGGATCGAGATGAGGTGCAGCGCCCCGTGGCCACCCGGCTTGACAATGCGCACGAGCTCCTTCATCGCGAGGAACGCGTGGTGCTTCTCGATGTGCTGGAGGCACGCCACGGAGTACACGGTGTCGAAGGAATCGTCTTCGAGCGGGACGTGGAGCCCGTCGTAGAGCACGTACTTGGCGCGGTCGTCGTGCCAGCGCTCCTGCGCCTGCTCGATCATGACGGGCGACACGTCGAGGCCGACGATCTCGCCGATCGGGTAGCGATCGAGCATCGCCTCCATGATCCAGCCGACTCCGGGGCCGAGCTCGAGCACCTTGGCGCCCTCGCTCGGTCGCGCGTACGGGAACAGGAGCTCGAAGAACGTGTCGCGCCGGTCGGCGGCGCGGTCGCCCAGCTCTTCCAGTGGGACTCCGTCGTGGATGCGCCGGTTGAGGCTGTCGAGGGTGCTCGGTCGCACCCACGCCTGCTTGTAGCCGTCCGAATCCATGCACGCTCCCCTTGGCGAGTGCCTGATGATAGGGGGTCAGGTAGATTTACCTGGCCGTTGCGAGAGCCTGGGGGCGGACCGTTGGAGCTGCAATCCGATTTGTGGCTCGATCAGCCCGATGCGCACGAGCGCATCGAGGAACGGCTGACGGGCGCCCTGATCTCGCCCGACGAAGCCACTCGATTGCATACCTTCGTCGATTCCGGGTTTCTCACCTTCTCGATCGACCTCGATGCGGGCTTCTGTGAGGCGTTCGACGACGACGTCAATGGTTTTTGGACCAGCCGGCCCGCGGATCTCGCCGTGTCGCCGCCCACACCCCAAGGACCGACGTCGTTCCGGGACTGGGACGGCCGGGTGAAGGCGCCCGGCTACCGCATCCCCGACATGCACAGCCATTCCGACCGTGCGCTCGACATCTACCTGCATCCGGGACTCTTCCGGATGGTGGAGTTGATCTACGGCGAGCCGGCGATCGCGTTCCAGTCGCTCTACTTCGAATACGGCTCGCAACAGGCATTGCATCGCGACCCGATGTTCGTCTTCACCGATCCGCCCTCGCACCTGTTGGCGTCGTGGGTCGCCCTCGAAGACATCGTTCCCGAGAGTGGACCACTGGCCTACGTGCCGCGTTCGCATCGGTTGCCCTGGTTCGAGTTCGGCCCGGGTTCGATCGTGTCGGGCCACAGCGTGACCAAGGAACAGCGAGCCGAGTTCGAGGCCGTTACGGCGGCGGCCATCGCCGAGCTCGGCCTCGAGGTCTCGCAGTTCACGTGCCGGCGCGGCGACGCCTTCATCTGGCACGCGGGGTTGGTGCACGGCGGCACTCGGATCGAGAATCGGGACCGGACGCGCAAGAGCTTCGTGACGCACTACTGCACCGCCGCCAACTACTCGTCGCGAACCGCGGGAATGAAGGTTCGCGAGGGCGACGACGACTGGCGGCGCATCCGGTGGACGACCGACCGGGTGCTCGAACGCGACGGCCGGCGCGGACTCGACAACCCCGTCCGGCGCAGGTGACCGCACGCTCCTTCGGTTTGCGGCGACTTGCCGACGCGCGGGTGGCGTCACTGACGTTTGCAGTGGTTGCGGTGCTGTCGGTTCCGCTCCTCGCGTTTTGGGGCCGCAACTGGTGGTTCTGGGCCGACGACTGGGACTTCCTTGCCGCTCGGACGGCCGGCGACGCGGGCGACCTGTTCCGCGGTCACTATCAGCACTGGACCACGGTGCCGGTTCTCGCGTACCGCGGACTGTGGTTCCTGTTCGGCATCCGGAGCTACCTGCCGTTTCAGCTCCTCGTCATCTCGGCGCACCTCGCGGCGATCGCGTTGTTGCGCGTCGTGATGCGGCGCGCGGGCGTCTCGCCCTGGATGGCCACGCTCACGGCGCTCGTGTTCGTGTTCTTCGGCTCGGGTGCCGAGAACATCCTCATCGCATTCCAGATCACGTTCGTCGGTTCGCTCGGGTTCGGGCTCGTCCAGCTGTTACTCGCCGATCACGAGGGACCATGGGATCGTCGAGACTGGTTCGGGCTGCTCGCGGGCCTGGCCGGACTCATGTGCTCGGGTGTCGCGGTGGCGATGACGGTCGTCGTGGGTGTCGCGATGCTGTTGCGGCGCGGCTGGCGGATCGCGTTGTTGCACACCGCGCCCCTTGCGATCGCCTACGCGATCTGGTCGGGTGTCGGACCCGAGGGATCGAGTGCCGGCGTCTACCGCACGCAGTCCCCGCTCCAGGTGATCAAGTTCGTGGCCATCGGCGCCGGCTCCGCCTTCGGGCGACTGGGTCAGGTGCCCTGGGTCGGGCTTGTGCTCGCCGTCCTGATGTTGGTGGGCCTCGCGTGGACGCTGGGCGAGGTCGGGTTGGGCGCGTTATGCGGGCGGCTCGCGCTCCCGGCCGCGCTCCTCGTCGGCGCGGTCGTGTTCCTCCTCGTCAGCGGACTCGTGCGGTCGGGTCAGTCCGGGGCGATTGCCAGTGCGGTCAGCGTCGGTCCCGGCCGCGCGCGCCAGAGTCGCTACGTGTACCTCACCGTAGCGATGGCGCTCCCCGCGCTCGCGCTCGCGGCCGACGCGGTTGCGCGCCGCCGGCGCCTGTTCGCGATTCCGGTGGTCATGATCCTGCTCGTGGGTGTGCCCGGCAACGTGCGCAAGCTCGCGTCGTACACCGACCAGTCGTTGCTCAACCGCAAGGACTTCCGGACTGCGGTCCTCGAAGCGCCGCGACTGCCACGGGCGGCCGAGTTGCCACCCGAGACGTCGCCGGCGATACCCACGCGGTTCGCCGGGCTCACGCTCAGTTGGCTCATCGACAGCCTGCCGTCGGGTCGCATTCCCGAACCGCGTCGCCTCACGGCCACTGAGATCGCGACGCAGACGATGCGCCTCGCGCTTCGTCCGGGGGTCGATCCGGCGACGCGCGGGTGCCGGACGTTCACCGCGGCCGGAGTGATCGTGCTGCGGGCGCGGCAGCGCATGACGTTGAAGTCGGGCCTGGCGACGGTCGCGTACGTGGATCCCGACGGCACCGTGGCCTCGCCGGGGCCGTTCGCGCCGGTGACGCTCGGCGCGGCGATCCCGTTGCGAGTGCGGGTCGAACCCCTCGAACGAACCAAGATCGTCGTGTGCACGATCATCACGAAGCCGAAGGACGCCTCCTAACCGAGCGAGTGGCGCCGGAGCGCGGCCCCGAGCTCGCGAGCGCGATGGTCGAAGGTGTGACGGTCGACGACGAGCTCGCGTCCGCGCGCGGCGCGAGCACGCGCCGCCGCCGGATCCGCGAGCGTCGACGCGACGAGCTCGCGCAACTCGTCGACACCGCGGTACGTGAGGACCGCGCCCGCGAACAAGTCCTCGAGCTCGGGGAGATCGTCGGAGATCACGGGCGTTCCGCACGCGAGGGCGTCGAAGAGCCGGTTGGACACGAATCCCGACTCGCGCATCGTGTCCCAGTGATCGTTGAGCAGCACGCCGATCGAGGAATACACGGTCGGGAGCTCCTCGTTGGGCACGTACTCGCGCACGATCAACGCCGGATCCACGAACGGCTCCCACCCGCTGCCGTAGACGGCGGGCCGGAGTCCGGCGGAGATGGCGTCGGCGACGGCGGACCGGAACACGTCTCTGCTCTTCGCCACGATCGCGACGTCGTGCGTGTGCTCGGGCTCGCGGCCCGACGGCTGGAACCGATGCGCGTCGGTGGCTTGCAGCAACACCTCGACCGGCGTCCGGGTCCGGGCCCGGAGCGCGTCGGCGAACCGGACCGACGCCACGAGCACGAGGTCGGCGGCATCACACTCGGCCGGGTCGATGGTCTCCGGGTGGCTGATGATCCAGAGCACGTGCACTTGACCCGACGTGCGCCGCACGGGACGTAGCCCGCGGATTACGCAGTGCACGTCGCACGCGCGCCCGGCGAGATCGTCGGCGTGATCGAGCGTCTGTACGCGAACCGAATGACCCTCGCGGCGCAGCGCGCGGGCGAACGCCTCGGCGAGATGCCAGTCGCCCCAACGAGGAGCGACCTTCTTCGACGGCGCGGCGACGGTCACCGCGATCCGCAGGCGACCCGACGGGAGTGGGCTCGCCTCGCGCATGAGCGCGGGTCCGTGCGCTTCGACGTAGGCGCGCCAGGCCGGGGCGCCGATCGGGCACGTGAGCTCGGCGGATGTCGGGACAGGCCGATGGTCGACGGCCGTCGCACCGGACACGCAGACGATCTCACCGCCGTGCCGGCTCAGCCGGCGACAGAGGTCGAACACGGCCAGGTCGATGTCGACGAGATCCGGGAGCCCGCCCGCTTCGTCGTACGCGCGCCGGTCGACGAGCAGGCAGGCTGCAGTCGCGCCGGGGATGGTCGCCGGCGCCGCGCCGACGGCGGGAGGCGCGCCCGCGTCGTACGCGCGCGTGACGGGTACATCGCGCGAGACCGTGAGCCCGACCCCCCGAGCGCGCACGCGGCCGTCGTGGGGCGTTGCGTGCAGTGGTGAGCGCAACGGGTGCACCACGAGTGGCGTCGCCGCGACGACGGTTGTTCCGTCGACCGGCGCGGCGAGACGAGCGAGCCAAGCCTCGTCGATCGTCCTCTCGTCGACGGTTGTGGTCGACGGGAGCACGAAACACAGCAGGTCGCTCGTGCTCCGGGCCGCAGCGCGTGCAGCCGTGGCTGCGCCCGTATGCGTGGCGACCACGATCGACACCGAACGCTCCGACGCGGGCGGTGCCGGCAGCGCGTCGACGACGGCGACGACTCGTGTCCACTCGGCCCGACGCGCAGGCCGGACTGCGAGAGCATGCGCGATGAGCGCCCCGCGCGCCAACAGCCTGCGCGCCCGGCGTTGCACCGCCCGAGTCGTGCGGTGGGTGCCGACGGCGCGTGCCCACGCGCGCGGACGCCGCGTGATCTGCCGGAAGCGGGCGATGCTTGTCGTCCGCACTCGCGCGAGAGCGTTCACAGGAGCTCGACGTCGCCGAGCGAGAAATCGAGCGCGCGCAAGGGGGGCGGTGGCGTCGGGTCGGCCAGGGGCCGCCACGTGAGGATGGGTCCCTGACGGGGGAACGGCACGTAGCCCGCGCGCAGGAGGGGGCGGCCGACGCGGATCGCGTAGTCGGCGCCGGTCTCGCGCGCGACGAGTGCGAGCAATCGGCGCCGGGTCGCGGTTGCGCCGTTGGGCACGATCACGTCGGAGATGCCGGCTTCGGTCGCGCCTCCCCGCCGCCGCACGCGAAAGATCGCGATCCCCGCCGCGGGGTCGTCTGCGATCGCGAGCGCGCGGTAGCCGAGCGCCGGGAGCCCGTAGCGCCAGCGCAGGTACTCGGCTGACCGCGTGGTGCGCAGCCCCGTGGGGGGGCCGAGGTTCTCGAGCAGGTGGTGAACATGAGGGTGGGCGAGCAACTCGGCCGCGACCGCGCCCGCGCTCGTGGCAACGGGCCAGCGCCCGGCCGGGACGCGCGATGCGCGCATGCGCAACGCGCTCGCGATCCCGCCGACGCGTGCCACGATCGGCAGGCGGCCGACGGTCGACCATCCCATGCGGAGGTATCCCGGGCGGCTGTTGTCATTCGGCGTGTTGAACACGAAGTCGATGCCGTCGGCGGTCAGCTCGTCGACGGCGGTGACCGTCAGTCTGCGGAAGATTCCTCGCCCCTGGTGCGCAGGTGATGTCGCGGTGTCGACGGCGCGCACCGCGAGGCGCGTCCGGCCGTCGGGGTGCTCGAACTGCCACCGCAGGAAGGTGCGAAACCCGACGATGCTCATCCCCTCGACCGCGACCCATGCCGGTGACGGGCCGAACGGATTGTCCACGTGCTTCCAGTGGAAGAAGTCCGCGAACGTCTCGTCCCGTTCCCAGCCGAGCGAGTCGGCGAGCAGCTCCAGCACGGCAGGCCGGTCGGCATCGGTCACCCGGCGCACCGTGATCTCCGTTGGCGCGGTCACCGGGCGACGAGCTCCCGGTACACGCCTTCGATCGTCGCCACGGTGGTTGGCGCGTCGAGCAGCTCGCCGCGTGCACTCGATCGTTGCGCCATCGCCGCCCGCCGTTCCGGATCGCGCGCCAGCTCGAGGAGCGCGGCGGCCAGGTGCTCCGGCTGTCGCGGCGGAACGAGCACGGCCTCACTCCCGTCGGTGACGAGCTCCTCGATACCACCAACGCGCGTCGCGACCACGGGTAGCCCGAGCGCGAGCGCCTCCATGAGCGCGATGGGCAGCCCCTCGTGGTGCGACGGCAGGCAGAAGATGTCGAACGCCGACATGAGCTCGACCGCGTCGGGCCGGAATCCGAGGAACTCGAAGCGATCGCCGAGCCCGAGCTGCGCGTGCAGCGATCGCAGGTCATCGAGGAGCGGACCGCGGCCGATCGAGAGGAATTTCACCCGGTCGCCCCGGTCGCTCGCCGCGTGTGCGAACGTGGCCGCCGCCCGCAGGAGATCGGGGTAGCCCTTGGTCGCCCGGAGGTTGGCGACGGTCCCGATCAGCACCTCGTCGTCGGCGATCCCGAGCGATCGCCGGACGGCGTCCCGATCCGGCGCCCGGCGGCGGATCTCGGTGGCGTCGATGCCGTAGCGAACCACGCGGGTGGCCCCTCGTAGCGCGCCGGGCATCGATTCGCGCACGGCCGCCGAAACCGCCAGGTGCACCTCGCCCTTGCCCGCCGTGAGCCGATCGGCCCATCGCGTCAGCGGGGTGTGACTGCTCCAGACGTTGTGCTCCGTGACCACTATGTGTGGTCGTTTCCGGTGCGGAAGGGAGCGGATCGCGAGGCGGGCCCCGATGGCCACCAGAGGCGAATGGATGTGGACGACGTCGAACTGCCCGGCCGCCAGCAGGCGGCGCAGACGCGGGATCCAGCGGGGGTCCCACGACGACCGGGCGTCGAGGCACGTGACCGGGCTGCAACCCTGGATTTCCAGGCTCTCGACCAGGGTCGACTTCTCGGCCAACAGGTACGCGACCGCCGGCGCGACCCGGGTCCGGTCCCGGTGGCGCGCGCTCTGCTCGACCAGTCGCTCCGCGCCGCCGGCGCCGAGCCCCTTGATGAGCCACAGGACCCGGAGACGGCGATCCGAGCCCGGGAACTCGCGCTGTTCGGCGATCACGCTGGGTAGTATCCTCAATTTGGAAGGGAAGCCCAATTTGCCGCGTCGGGCGGGCTCCGCGGTCAATACCCGCGGGTACCGGTTGACTGAATATCGCGGCGCCGGCATGCGGAGGATTCATCCTGAGCGCTCAATATGTCCTCCGCGCCATCCAGCGGCGGTGGCGGCTCGTCGCGGGCATCGGCCTGCTCACGTGCGTCGCGGTCGGGATCTTCGTCTTTGGCCGTAAGCATCACACGGAGCCGGTGAAATACCGGAGCGTCTCGTCGGTGCGCGTGGCCGAGCGGGTCAAGGTCGACAAGAGCAACTCGAACAAGAAGAGCGCGACCTCCACGACCCAGGCGCCCAACATCGCGCTCTCGGGCCCGCAGCGCTTCGCCCTCCGCAAGAGCGTGATCACCACGACGCTCTCGAAATCGCATCTGGCGGCCAACTCGGGCATCGCTTTCGTCGCCAAGCTGTCGTCGACCGAAGACGTGTTGCTGCTCACCGTGACGGCACCGACGAAGTATGAGGCTCAGATCGTCGCGCGCGAATGGGCGGCGGTGTTCGGCAAGGCCCGCCGCGCCGATGCGCTGCTCAAGCTCAGGCAGGCGAACCACCGCCTCGACCTTCTGGTCGGCCACCTCCACGACGAGCTCCGGCAGGTCGATGCCCAGCTCGTGAAGCTGATGCCGATCGTGTACGGCGGCATCCTGCGCTACAACGCGCCCAACGGCAACAAGTTCACCGACGGGGTGAGCGGCCCGCCGCCGGTCCCCGAGCAGGGCTCCACGCACGCGTTGAATCTCGCGAACGAGCGGGTCCAGCTCCTGGGCACGCTGGCCGACAAAGGAGCGGAGGCCGCGGCCAACAAGATCAAGAAGCTGAGCCCCTCGGTGTTCGCGACGGTGATATCGCAGACGCCGGCGCTCCGGGTCTCGCACACCCGGGCGACGACGCTCCCGGCGCTGGGTGGTCTCTTCGGCGGGCTGCTGTTCGCGCTCGGCGCGGCGCTCCTGGTCGACCGGGCCGACCGCACCATTCGCGACCCGGAAGAAGCCGCGCTCACGTTCTCGGCGCCGGTGCTGTCGATCATCCCGGCCGACGGCGAGGACTTCGCGGTGATCGCCGAGCCGAACTCGTTAGCGGCGGAGGCGTACCGCGGCTTGGCCGCGATGGCGATCGCGACCGACCGGTTGCCCAAGGCGATCATGGTGAGCACGCCGACCGGCGATGCCCACGCGCAGGTCGCCGCCAACTTCGCCGCCGCACTGTCGCGACTCGGCCTCAAGGTTGCGTTGATGGCCACCTCTGCCGATCAAGACTGGTATCTCAACTCGTTCACCTCGCCGAACGGCATGATGCGGCTCCCCGAGCTGCTCGACCGGGCACAGCACGGGACGCTCGCGGCGAGTTTGCCGCAGACGCTCCCCGCCAACGATCGCGCGCCGAACCTCGTGGTCGTTCCGCCCGCCGACGAGCCGATGATGTACCTGCCGATCGACGGGCTGCCCGCATTGTTGCAAGCCCTCTCCGACGGCGGGGTCGACGTGACGGTCATCTCGGGACCGCCGCTGCTCGAGGAAGCCGACGCGACCATCGTGGCGTGGGCGACGCGCAACGTGTTGTGGGCCATCATCCCGGGCGAGGTGACGAGGGCCGAGGCGCGCGCCGCCGCCGCCCGCATGGAGCTCGCCGGGGTCACGCCGTTCGGCGTCGTGATGGTCGAGCCGCAAACGCTCGGGGTCTGATCGGCGTGCGGTTCACCCCGCCCGTCGTCGAGGCACTCCGGTGACCGGCAACGGGAACGGCGCGCACGGGGCCGAGCCCTGGTGGGTGAGCCGCGGCTTGGCCACCAGGCAGGCATTCTTCGGTGGGGGCGGATCGTCGGGCGCCTCCGTCGATGTCGGCCCGGCGAACGACCGGCCGGAACCAAGCAGGGGCTTCACGCCGGCGCTGTTGCCGTTGATCGGGCTCGCGGGCGCGGTGCTCGCCCTCGTGCTGATCAGCGGGCACTTCTTCCCGACCCCGATCCTCACACGCGTGCTCATCCCCGTGTTCGGTTTTCTCGCCACGCTCGCGGCGGCGAAGTGGCTGGCGGCGCGCCATCCCGACGAGCCGTGGCTGGGTCGGCTCATGGTGCTCGCAGTGCTCGCGAAGGAGTTGGCTTCGGTCCTGCGCTACCGCACGCTCGTCAACTCCTACGGAGACGTCGGCGATGCCAGTGTGTTCGACACCTACGGGCGCCGGTACGCCAACGCGTGGTTGCACCTGCACGGCTCGGTGCAGCCGCAGCTCGACAACATCCGCAAGAGCAACTTCCTCCGCTGGCTGACCGGCGTCTTCTACTACTTGTTCGGTTCCGACATGATCGCGGGCTTCATCGTGTTCGGGTTGATCGCTTTCGTCGGCTCGTACCTCTGGTACCGCGCGACCGTCGAAGCGGTCCCGTTCCTCGACCGGCGCCTCTACTTCATCATCGTCATGTTCGTGCCGAGCATCCTCTTCTGGCCGTCTTCGATCGGCAAGGAAGCGCTGATGCAGTTCGCGATCGGTTCCGCCGCGCTCGGTACCGCGCACATCTTCAACGGCAAGCTCGTGCGGGGTGTGCTCGTCGCGGTCCCGGGCGCGTGGCTGATGTCGGTGGTTCGACCACACCTGCTCGGCCTCGTCGCGCTCGCCGCGGCCGGGGCCTTCGTGATCGGGCGGAGCCCGCGCAAGGCGCGCGCTTCCAGCGCGACCTCGTCGCTGGTCAAACCGATCGGAATCGTGATCGTCGTGTTCGTCGCGGTGTTCGCGGTGAGCGCGGGCGCCAACTCGCTCGGCCTCCCGAGCCTGTCGCTCGGCTCGGTGCAAGCCGAGCTCGACGCGACCAGCCTCAGTACTAAGCAGGGCAGCTCCAAGTTCGACAACGGCGGGAACTCACTGTCGCCGCTCCGGTTACCGCAGGGAATGGTCACCGTCCTCCTGCGGCCGTTCCCGTATGAGGTCGACAGCTCACTCCAGATCCTCGCGTCCCTCGAGGGCGTGGCGCTGGCGGCATTCATCGTCTGGCGGCGCAAGTCGCTGGCAATTTCGTTGCGACACATTCGCACGGTCCCGTTCCTGTTCTACTGCTGGACGCTCACGATCCTCTACGCGGTGACGTTCCAGGCGTTCGCGAACTTCGGCCTGCTCACCCGCCAGCGTTCGCTGGTGCTGCCCGCGCTGTACGTGTTGTTGTGTCTCGACACCAAGAAGGCCCGTGACTCCGACGACGAGCGCAACGACCGCCTCGGTTTCACCAGCAACGGCTTCGCGGTCCGTGGCGGGCGCTAGCGCGCTGCTCCGACGCACCGTCAAGGTCGCGTCGGCGGGCGCCGACCGGCTGCGCCCGCACATCGCCGGCGTCGTCATCCTCATCTACCACCGGGTGGGCGGCGGCTCGGGTCTCGAGATCGACCTCGATCCGGGACTGTTCGACGACCAGATGGCTGCGGTCGCCGCCTCGAACCGCGTCTTGTCGCTCGGCGCCGCGCTCGAACGGCTCGACTCGCCGGTCGCTTCCGAGGGCGATGTGTCGTCGGTGGTGGTCACCTTCGACGACGGAACCGCCGATTTCGCCGACGTCGCACTCCCGATCCTCGAGCGCCACGGTGTGTGCGCCACCCTCTACGCCGCGACCGGCTTCATCGAGGACGGTGTCGACTTTCCCGACGGCGGACGACCGGTTTCGTGGTCGGCGTTGCGAGACGCGTGCGCGACCGGGCTCGTCGACGTGGGCTCCCACACCCATCGCCACGTGCTCCTCGATCGCATCTCGCCGGCCGTTGCCGCGGAGGAGCTCGACTGTTCGGCCGAACTGATCGAGGAACGCCTCGGCCGGCCCGCGCTCGACTTCGCGTATCCGAAAGCCATTGCCGGGACCCCCGAAACCGCGCGGCGGGTTCGCGACCGTTTCCGCTCGGCCGCGCTCGCGGGCACACGCGTGAACCCGTACGCCGATTCGAAATCATCGCGCCGGACCGATCCGCACCGTCTCGCCCGATCGCCGATCCAGGTCAGCGACGGCATGCATTTCTTCGAGCGGAAGTTGGCCGGCGGCATGGCCCTCGAAGACTCGTTCCGGCGCGCGGTGAATCGAGCGCGGTACGCGAGAGCCTCGACGTGACCGCACCGCGGGGAGTGGGGCCGCGGGTGGTCCACGTGACCACCACCGACATCAGCCTGGAGCTCCTGCTCGGCAACCAGCTCGCGGCGTTCGCGGCGGCGGGCTACGACGTGATCGGCGTGTCAGCGCCCGGGCCGTTCGTCGCCGCGCTCGAACAGCGGGGTATCCGCCACGTTCCCCTCCGCCACGCCACCCGGTCGTTCGCCCCGCTGGAAGATGCGCAGGCGTTGACCGAGCTCGTCTCGGTGTTCCGGCGGCTGCGCCCCGCGATCGTGCACACCCACAATCCGAAGCCCGGGCTCTACGGGCGGGTCGCGGCGCGCCTCGCTCGCGTGCCGGTCGTCGTGAACACCGTGCACGGCCTCTATGCACAACCCCACGATCGGATCGCCCGGCGAGTCATGATCTACGGCATGGAGCGGATAGCGGGGTTGTGCTCGAACGCCGAGCTCGTGCAGAACCCCGAAGACGTGGTGACGTTGCGGCGGATCGGCGTGCCCGAACGCAAGCTGACCTTGCTCGGCAACGGCGTCGACCTCGGCCGCTTCGATCCCTCGAGGATCTCGGCCACCGAGGCGCTCGCCGCGCGCGAAGAGTTGGGAGCGGTTTCGCCCGACGACGTGGTTGTCGGGCTGGTCGGCCGTTTGGTTCGCGAGAAGGGCTACTCCGAGGTGTTCGCGGCCGCGAGTCGTCTGCGCGACCAACTTCCAACTCTTCGGTTCGCGGTGATCGGTGACGACGAACACGGCAAGGAGGATGCCCTCGACGCGGGTGACCGGGCGCGTGCCGATGCCGCGGGCGTGCGGTTCCTCGGCGGCCGGTACGACGTCGACCGCCTCTACGCCGGCATGGACATCTTCGTGCTCGCGTCACACCGCGAGGGTTTCCCGCGCTCGGCGATGGAGGCGGCCGCGATGGGCGTGCCGGTTGTCGCCACCGACATCCGTGGGTGCCGCCAGGTCGTGGACCACGGGACCACCGGCTTGCTCGTTCCCGCCCGGGATGCCGCGGCGCTGGCGGATGCGATCAAGGCGCTGGCGGTCGACCCCGACCGGCGCGCGCGGCTCGGGATCGCCGGGCGAGCCAAGGCGACGCGCGACTTCGACGAACGCCGGTGTGTTGCCATCACCCTCGACACGTACCGTGCGCTGCTCGCGCACCGGGCGCTTCCGGTGCCGGCGCTGCCGTCGTGACCGATGCTTCCGCGGGGACGGCGGCCGCGGACGCCTCGCGGCTGCGCTTCGCGACACTCGAAGACGTGCGAGCCGTCGCGGCACTGCACGCAGGCCGGATCTCCGAAGGCTTTCTCGTCACGCTCGGCCCGGCGTTTCTGCGCCGGCTGTACCGGCGGGTTATCCTCTCGCACCGCTCGTTCCTGCTCGTCACCGACGACGCTGGATCGGTATGCGGTTTCATCGCGGTCGCGGAGCACACCGGCGCGCTCTACCGGGAGTACCTGTTGCGAGACGGGGCCGCCGCCGCGCTCACCGCGGCGCGCGGAATGGCGCGGTCGCCGCGTTCGGTGCTCGAGACGTTGCGCTACGGCCTGCGGGCCGGCGGCGCCGAAGGGAACGATGGCGGAGCAGCCGAGATCCTCGCGACCGCGGTCGCGGCCGATCATGCGGGCCGGGGAATTGGTACCCGCTTGGTGCGCGCCGCGGTTGATGAGCTCGGGCGACGGGGCGTCGCATCTGCGCGCGTCGTCACCGCGGTTGGCAACGAAGCCGCGGTCCACGCGTACGAACGCGGCGGGTTTCGCAGCCGAGGCCGAGAAGAAGTCCACCGCGGCATGACCCAAGAGCTCCTCGTATGGCCCTGATCGTCGGATTCGCGGTGGCCGTGGTCGTGACGCCGCTCGCGGCGTGGGTCGCGACCCGCGTTGGCATCGTCGACGAGCCCGGGCCGTTGAAGGTGCACGCGCGATCGATTCCGTACCTCGGCGGCGTCGCAGTGCTCGTCGCGCTCGCGGGACCCGTGCTCGCCGAGCGTCCCTCGTTGCTCGTGCCCCTCGGGCTCGCGTGCGCGCTCGGTCTGGTCGACGACGCGGCGGATCTGCCGCCGGCGGTGCGGCTCGCGGCCGAGACGGGGCTCGGGGTGAGCGCCGCGATCGCGGTCGGTCATCAGAGCCTGGGGCGCGTCGTGCTCGGCGTCGCCGTCGTGCTCGCGCTCGTCAATGCGATGAACCTGCTCGACGGCCTCGACGGTCTCGCCGCGGGGGTGACGATTGCCGCGGCCGCGGGCTTCTACGTCGTGCTCGACGGCACCGGCGCGACGCTGGCGCTGGTGCTCGCAGCTGCGGCCGCGGGTTTCCTGGTGTGGAACTCGCCGCCCGCGCGCGTGTACCTCGGTGACTCGGGCAGCTATCTGATCGGCACCGCGCTGGCGATGCTGTTCCTCGCGGCGACGCAGCGGCCGGCCGAGGTGGTGAGCGGCGCCTGCTTGTTCCTCGCGGTTCCCGTCGCCGACACCGCCATTGCGATCGTCCGGCGGTTCCGCGCGGGTCGGCCGTTGCTGGCCGGCGATCGCGGCCACGTGTACGACCAGCTCGTCGACCGGGGCTGGCAGGCTCCGGCTGCGGTCGTAGCCTGCGTGGCCGCGCAGGCCGCGCTCACCGGCGCCGGGATCGCGGTCGCACAGTTGACCGGCTCGGTCGCGATCGTCGTGACGGTCGTGACCGTCGCCGGCATCGGGGCCGTCGCGATGCTCGTCTTCACCTCGCCGCGGCGGTGGACGCCCGAGAACTAGATCCGCGCTGCGCCGGCTCAGCGAGATCTCGGGATGATGCCGTCCGAGAGCAGGATGGCGCTGATCGAGAGCGCCATCGTCTCGGAATAGGCGGCCGTGATGTGTTGCGAATCGCGCTTCACGACCACCCCGCGCACGATCGGGTCGCAGATCGGGTAGTAGGGGCACACCGCACGGTCGAGGTCGAGCGTGAAGACGGTGGTGCCGTTCGCGAGCGAGCGGTAGAAGCGCTCGATCGGAGTGAGCGACGCGGCCACGTACCGACAATCGTCGACGAACTTCGCCTGCGACAAGCACGTCAAGGGATTGAACGGGCCGGGTGCAAGGGGCAGCGGTTCGATGATGACGATCTTGCGCCCGTTCGCGGCGAGCTCGTCTACCGTCCGTCGAGCCGTGGTGCGCACCGCGTTGCGGAATTCCTTGGTCCCGAAGTGGATCAGCTTCCCGTCGGCGCTCATGTCGGGACCGCCGGCCGGGTCGTCGAACGGGTGATGGACGAGCACGATCACGTCGGGATCGAACCGCGGCACGACGCGGTCGTACCACTCGTCCTGCCGGGCTCGGCACCGCTGCGGAAAGTCCGGCGCCGATCCGGGCGGCATCTCGGCGAGGCCACGCGGCCACGGGCAACTGGGAAACGACGCCACCTCGAGCGTGAGGTCGCGGTTGCGGGCGATCCGGGTGAACGCGGGGACCAGGCCGAGAGCGTGACTGTCGCCCACCAGGAGGATCCGAGGTCCGGAGCCCCGCGCGATGACGCAGCCCGTCGCCGGTTCGCCGTCGCAATTCTCCATGCCGTACGACTTCGATTCGATGGCGCCGATGTCGATCGGCGGGACCCGGACGCGGAGGTCGCGTCCACTCGCGGAATCACCGAGCACGGCGGTGGAGTTCGCCGCGTGCTCGTCGTGGCGCATGATCGCGGGCACGATCATCAACCCGGAGATGATGCTGGTCGCGAGCCCGACCGCGATCACCTGGGAGCGATGCCGATCGAGCAGGCGTGACAGCCGGACGGGTTGTTCGAGGATCTCGAAGCTCAACGACGCGAGCGCCGTGCCGACGAGACACGTCAGGGCGAAGAGCGCGACGGGTGTCGGGTGGAACCGCTGGGTCGCGATGACGATGACGGGCCAGTGCCACAGGTACGTGCCGTACGACACTCGACCGAGGTAGACCGCGGTCGGGGTCGACAGCGAGCGCGTGACGACGCCACGCTTCGAGACTTCGAGCGCCACGATGAGCCCGCAGGTCGCGATGGTGGCCGCGACGCCGCGCTGGATGGCACCGAGATGGACGGTCGAGGTCGCGATGACGACGAGCGCGGCGAGCTCGAACGGCGCGAGCGTCTGCACCAACCGTCGCCGTTGCCGCGCGACGCGCATCAGCCGCGGCGTGATCGCGAGCAGGGCTCCGGCCAACAGCTCGTAGGCCCGGGTGTCGGTGCCGTAATAGGCGCGACTGAGATTCACCGTCGAGAGGTGCAGCGCGGCGCCGAGCGACAGGACGAAGCCGGCCGCGATGATCAGGCGCAAGACCTTCCATTGGCGCGCTCCCGCGCGCCGGCTGACGAGATAGGCGCCCGAGAGCAACAGCGGCCAGAACAGGTAGAACTGCTCCTCGACCGCGAGTGACCAGAAATGGACGACGGGATTGGCATTGACGTTGGCCGCGAAGTAGTCGTTGGACTGACTGATGAAATGCCAGTTGGCGACGTACAGGAACGCGGAGCGGAAGCCGCCGATCGCGTTGTGCACGTCGACCGGTGCCGCGACCGCCGTGTACACCACGGCGGTCACGACGAGCGTGACGAAGGCCGCCGGCAACAGGCGCCGGAAGCGACGGGCGTAGAAGCGCCGAAGGTCGACGCGCCCGCGCGAACGGAAGTCGCGCAACAACAACTGCGTCACCAGATACCCCGAGAGCACGAAGAAGATGTCGACGCCGATGAAGCCGCCCGAGAAGGCGCTGATCCCGGCGTGGAACGCGACAACGAGGTACACGGCGACCGCGCGCATGCCGTCGAGTTGCGGTCGGTAATGCGACGCTCGAGCCCCGCCGGCTGCGCCCGATTCGGAAGTCAGGAGGCCGGTCTGCGCACCATCGGACCCCCCGGCGTCAGGCATTCGACACGGTACCGTGGTGCCCATGGCGAATCCTGGGCGGGGCATGCGTCTTGGGTTCGTCGAGCCCCATCTGGCGCGCTTCGGGGGCATCCGGCGCATGGTCGAGTTCGCGAACCGTCTGGTCGCGCGCGGCCACGACGTCACGTTCTATCTTCCCGACGACGTCGAGCAGGGCTGCTCGTGGATGCGCTGCGACGCCGCGGTGAAGCCGCTCACCGCGGGCTTCGGTGACCCGCTCGATGTCGTGCTGTTCAACCACGAGCCGCAGTGGCCGCTCCTCGAGCGTTTCGAGCACGCGCGGCGGCGCGTGTTCTACGCCTTGCACTACGCCCACCTCTACGGCAAGGAAGGCGCGTGGGAGAGCGTGCGGGCTCCGGTCGATCTCCAGCTCGCCAACAGCAACTGGACCGCCGACCAGATCTACGCCGAGACCGGCTACCGCCCGGTGGTCCAGCTGGGCGGAGTCAACCGCGACACGTTTCGGCCGTATCCGGGCCGCAAGCGCTACGAGCTGTTGTGCAGCGGTGAGCAACTCCGCTCGTGGAAGGGCACCGACACGATCATGGAGGCGGGGCGGCTGCTCGGGCTCCGGGTCGAGCGGTACGCAGGTAAGAACCTCGATCAGTCCGCGCTCGGCCGCGAGTATGCGGCGGCGCGCGTCTTCGCGGTCGGGAGCTGGTTCGAGGGCTTCTGCCAGCCCGGCCTCGAGTCGCTGGCGTGCGGAACGCCACTCGTCACGACCGACAACGGCGGTTGCCGCGAGTACGCGATCGACGGCGAGACCGCGCTCGTCGTTCCGCCGCGCGACGCGCGCGCGATGGCCGACGCGATCCGGCGGCTCCTCGACGACGACGCACTCGCGGCGCGCTTCGTCGCGAACGGTCTCGACCTCGTAACGCGTGGCTTCAACTGGGATCGGCGCACCGAGGAATTCGAAGCGGTGCTCGACGGGCTGGCCGCGGGCCCGGCGCCGGTGCCACCGCCGACGTTCCCGCCGGCACCGGCCGAACCCGAGCTGTCAGTGGTCGTGCCCGCGTGGGACAACCTTTCGTACACGCAGCAGTTCGTCGACTCGGTACGACGCTACACCGATGTTCCGTACGAGCTGATCGTCGTCGACAACGGCTCGGAGTGGGAAGCGGCGAACTACGCGAAGGTGGCAGCCGATCAGGTGGTGATGAACGAGACCAACCGGGGATTCGCCCGGGGGATGAACCAAGGTCTGGCGCTCGCGCGCGGCCGCTACGTCGCGTTCTGCAACAACGACGCGGTGCTCCCACCCGGCTGGGCCGGACCGCTGCTGCAATCGGCCCGCTGCCATCCGAACGCGGCGATCGTCGTCCCGGCGGTCACCGCGGCCCGCAACCCGGTGAACGTCCGGACCGAACCGGGCGCCGACGTTTGCGTGCTGCCGCCGTTCTCCGCGCCGCCCGCCGCGATCGTCTACGTGATGCCCACCGAGCTCGTGCGCCGGCTGGGCGCGTGGGGCGAGGAGTACGAGATCGCGAGCGGCGAAGACGTCGACCTCTGCTTCAAGGCGTGGGTGAACGACCTCGACGTCGTCTACGACCAGCGCGTGCTCGTGCAGCACGTCGGCAAGGGCTCCGCGTCTCGTCTCGACGACTGGCAGGCGTTGTGGGCGGAGAATCGCCGGCGCTTCCTCGAGAAATGGATGGGCACCGGCGTCGTGCCCCGGCTCGACGGCTGCGATCCCGAGCGTTTCGCGCGCAACCGCGAGACCGCGCGCGCCGTCGCCGGTTGGATGGATCGTTACTTCAGCATGCGCGATCGCGAAGATCGCCGCAATCGGCGGTTCTTCGCGAAGAATGGTGCGGTCCGCAACCAAACGCTCGGGCTGGCGCACCGGGCATGGCGCGCAATTCGCCCGCGTCTGCCGGCGCGGATCGCCGATCGGTTGGGTGTCGCCGCCCGCCGGCTCGGATGATCCGCGTCGATCCTCAGCGACTCGCGGCGGCGCGGGCCGCGGCGATCATCGGTGCCTTCGCGCACACCGCGCTGTAGCGGGGACCGGAGTCGACGATCCGGAACGAGACCGGGCGTTGCACCGTGAAGAGCGATCCGGCGACCGAGATCGGATAGAAGCGGTACGCCTGACCCGTGGTGAGTGACGGCGGGACGATCTCGGCTTCCCGGCCCAGGGCGCGCACGATGAACGACTGGCCGCGCCGGAGATCGAACAGCAGCGACCCTTGGCTCAAACGCGCGCAGACATCGCCCGGCCGCAGTTTCGTTCGCGACTGCAGGAACGACAAGCGGATCGTGTCCATCACCTCGTCGGCCGGTGAGATGTGCTTCGGTTTCGGAATCCGACCCGAAGCCGCGCCGTCGAGGAGCCAGCCGATCGTGACGAAGTGCGCGAGTTCCTGATCGGGAACGGTGGCGCGGGATACCTCCTTCGCGGCGTCGACGCGTGGGAGTGCGAGCATCATGCGCCGGTACTCGCTCTGGTTCTGCACGAACGGCGTGTTCATGTGGTCGACGATCGCGTTGAGGTTGCC
>JBBQER010000019.1:0-46578 GCA_038320885.1 Acidimicrobiia bacterium | reverse complement strand
GACGAGGAGCTGGTCGACCACGGAGTTCGGGATCGAGTCGGCCGCGGCCTTGCGGTCGCCTTCCTTCCATAGTCGCCACAGGTCGGCGAGCTCGTCACCGCGCCCGAGCCACTCGTGGAACGCCGCGTACACCGGAACCGTGAGATACGACGCGATCGCGCGCTTACCCACCGCGTACACGAGGCCCGGGTCATCGGAGGGAAGCACGAAGATGCGCGCGGCGATCTCCTTGCCTGCGCCGACGTGCGGTGCGACCGTCTTCACGTCGTCGGCGGAAAGCCAGTTGACGATCGCGCCGTCGCCCTCGCGTCCGGCGAGCCGCAACATCCCTTCGCGTAGCGCGGCGACGAGGATCGGCGGCTGTTCTCGCACGGTGATACCGAGCCGGAACCCGTTCACCGCGAACGTCTCATACGTCTCGGTGACCTTCTCGCCCGCGAGCGCGGCGCGTAGGAAGCGGATCGTGTCCCGCACGCGCTGGTAGGGCTTGTCGAACGTCATCCCGTTCCATCGTTCGACGATGACGTTCGACGACGTGCCGAGGCCCAAGGCAAAACGCCCGGGCGCGGCCTGGCACATCGACGCCACCGTCGACGCCAGCGTGTGCGCACCGCGCGTGTACGCGGGGACGATGGCAGTCCCGAGGCGGAGCTCGGGCGCCCACTGCGCGGCGACCGCCAGAGGGATGAAGGCGTCGTAGCCGCCCGACTCCGCCGACCACAGGTCGGTGTATCCGAGATCGACGAGCTCGCGCACGATCTCTCGCTGCTCGAGCAACGGCATGCCGTCGAAGGGGAACGTGATTCCGTAACGTTGCGGTGCGCTCATTGCGTCATCCTTGCACGCGGGCGATGAGCGCGAGCATTGGCATCGGAACGCCGAGGAACGGCGCCGCGGCCGCCACTGCCGCGCGCTCGGTCTCTGCGCGTTGCGCCGGGTCGAGCGACCCGAGGAACGGCTGGATCTGCGCCATCCCGAGCCGGTACGACGCGAGACCGTCGGCGCCGACGGTGGACACGTCGACGTCGAGATCGTGGACGATCGCGCCACTCAGACCGGCCACCTCCGCGGCACGCCGGAACGTATCTTCGCTGCCACTCGGCCCTTCGCGTTCGGCTTTGAAGGTCGCGAACCAGTCGGGCGGAACGAAGCCCGCGGCGTCGACGACCTTGCCGATGGCGTCCTTGGCCGGATGTTGGCGGCCGGTCGAGAAGCTGCTCGCCGCGATCGACCCGCCGGGGCGCACGACCCGAGCCAACTCCGCGAGCGCCGCGACCAGATCGGGGACGTGGTTCAACACGAACGCCGCGACCACATGGTCGAAGGCATCGGTGCGGAACGGCAAGCGCGCGGCGTCGGCGCACACCGCCGGGGGTCGCGATTGCGCATCGTGGCGCAGCATGCCGTAAGCGACATCGGCCGCGATCACCCGCGCGCCGGTGGGAGCCAGCGCCGCCGACGCGACGCCGGTGCCCGCGCCGAGGTCGAGCACGCGCGCGCCATCGACGACGTCGGGAACGCACGCGATGAGCGTGTCGGCCAGCAGGCGGTAGACGCGAGACGGTCCGGTCGCCCACGACGCGGCCGCGCGGCTGTACGTGTCGCGGAGCTCGCGCTCGACGCCGTCGCTCACGCGAGGTAGCGCTCCGCTTCCGCGGCGCGGGCATCCCACCATGCGAGCTCGTCGCCGCCGCCGAGCGCCTTTTCCCATCCGAACTGCACGAACGCGCCGAGCAGCGCGAGCGCGATCTGCGCGTCCCACCATGGCTCGGTGTCGATGCCCTGGGCTTCCAGCGAGACGCGATAGGCGGCGATCGCGTCTTCCTTCGAATGAGGCAGCCGCGCCGAGTTGATCGCCAAGTACCACGTGAGCTCCGACGCGGCTTCGCCCGGACCGGCGTAGGCCCAGTCGATCGCGATCGTGCGGCCGTCGGGTTGGCTGCCGAGGTTGCCCATCTTCGTATCGCCGTGCAGGAACGTGCGAGGAGTTCGCGCGAGCGCGGCCAGCAGCGGACCCGGATCGTCGAGCAACGCAACGGCTATCGCCGCGCCCGGCGCGCCACTCGCGCGCAGGAGCTCGTGCCCCCGGCCGATGAGTGGCGGGATGGGGCTGTCGCCGAACTTGGTCTCGACGCGCACGACGCTCGGGCCGAACATCGCGTAGCGAATGCCGTCGGGGGTGAGCCCGATGTCGTCGTTCCAACCCCAAAAGGTCGCATGGAGCGCCGCGAGGTGGTCGAGGAACCGGAGGTGCTGCTCCGGCGGAACCGGTTCGTCGCCTTCGGGCACCAGGTGCTCGCCGACATCGTGCATGAGGAGCACGCCGCGCCGGCCGTCACGCGCGACCGCGACGACGACGGGATCGATACACGAGGGCATGCGCTGGTACATGCCCTTCTCCCAGAGGAGCAACTGGCGCATACCGAGATCGCCGGTCGCGCGGGCGAGCCAGTCGCCGGCGACCTCCATGTGCTTGGCGATGTAGCGCCGCCCGTCGATCACGACGCGCTCGATCGGCACGCCCGACTTCCCGTCTCCGGCCGCGAGTTGCGTTCGCTCGGTAGCTCCGGCGAGGAGCTCGTCGATCGCGTTCACAGTCGCGATCCTCGCTTCATCGGCCGTCGCGATCCAGTGAGCCTTCGAGTTCGGTGAGCGGGACGTCATCGAGCGCTTCCGGTTCCGGCGCGGTGTGCTCACGCACGATCGTCGACTGGCTCGCGGTTCCGAGCAGGGTCCCGTCTTCGGCCCAGAGGTGCACGAGCCCGTGGCCAAAGCCGTCGGCGATCGCATGGACCCGGACGTCGGCGAGCACCCATTCCGTCGGCACGCGGTGCGCGACGCGCAGCGTGTTGTCGAGGCTGTTGCCGCCGGCGCGCGCGCCGAGTGCCTGCCCGATGCCGAACGGCACGAAGTCGCCGATAACGGCGAGCGTGGCGGCGGACGTTCCCACGAGCTCGGGGAGCCGGATCCAGAGCGCGGCGTTTCCTGAGCCGGGGCTGCCGGTGAGCTCCCAGTACGGGCGGGCGTCGGCGAGCTTCGACTCGAAGCGATCCATGATCGTGCCCTGATGACGGTTCATCATCGGGCGCGGCGGGCAGTCGGCGGGCGGCGGGACGTCGGGACGCGTCGCCCACTGGCCGCTCAGGGTTCCCGGACGGTGACCGAGAGCGCCGAGGACGGTGAGGATCTCGCGGTCGCCGACGCGTGCGATGACGCGCGCCTGGCTGATCCGGTTTCCGCGCACGGCCTCGACGACGTCGAGCTCGAGCGTCGCCGGCGGACGCGCGAACGAGAGGAACTGCGCGGTCGCCCAGATGCACGGACGACCCGTTACCTGTTCCATCACTTCGATGGCCGCGCCGAGGCCGCACCCGCCGAACAGCGCGCCGGTTCCGGAGATCAAACTCGGAACCACGGGCATTCGCCACGAGTTCGGGTTGGTCGTCGGTTGCAGGCCGAAGAACGTAAGGGCGTCCACCGGCGCCGGAGGCTATCCGGCGGGGACGGTCACCCCTCCGAGCCGGGTGATCAGCACCTTCACGCCGTCGCCGGCGAGCTCACCGAGCACGATCTCACGGCCGGTCGCCGCGAGCGCGAGTGCTTCGGCGGTGCCGCGCAACTCCGGACCAGTTCCGACCGCGTAGTCGATGTCGGTGGCGACGAGCCGCATACCTGCGACGCGCGGCTTCGAGGCGACGAAACCACCGGCGCGAGGGAGCGCGTCGACGAGCGCGCGGGCGCGGTCGAACGGAATGACGCGTGGCAAACCGAGTGGGCGCCGGCAGTCCTGTTGGTGCACGAGATGATCGACGAATCCTTCGTGCGGTTTCACGATGCGACCCAGGCCCTTGGGCTGCGCGCGTCCCTCGTCGAACATCGCGAGGATTTGCGCGGGGGAGTGATCGCGGCCGAAGGTGCGCGACAAGACGTCGGATCCTTTGGGCACGTTGCCGCGGCTCTTGATGACCTGCCCCACGATGGTCGGCAGTCCGACGGTGTAACCGATCGTGAGATGGCTGACCACGTCACGCACCTTCCAGCCTGCGCAGAGCGAGGGCGCGTCCCACTGCGCGTCGGTGAGGCTGTGCAGGAAGTCGGAGAAGTCGGCCAGCTCGGCGGTCTTGAGTGCTCGGTAATCCGTGTTCACGGCAGAGGTTGTGCGCATGAGCATGATTCGTCGTGAGCGGGCGGCTGGATCAATACTGCATCGACCCCGGGAGGCCGCATGATCGCATCCGTGCACATCGCCGATGTCGGTGCCCGCTCGGCTCTGGCCATCACCCGCAAGGCGCCGGCGCCGGGTTCGATCGCCGGGTTACGGAGCGCCGGCGTCGGGCTGGCGGCGCCGCTCAGCAGCACGTTTCTGCCGTCGGTGCAATTCGGTCGGGCCGCGCTGGTCGCGTTCTGGGACGACGACAGCGCCCTCGACCGCTTCCTCGCCGACCACCCGCTGGCCGGGAAGCTCGCGTCGGGCTGGCGTGTGCGCCTGGCGCCGCTGCGCGCCTACGGCGGCTGGCCCGGCCTCCCGGAGAGTGTTCCGTCGCAGCGCGCGGTCGACCACGAAGGTCCGGTCGCGGCCGTCACGATGGGTCGACTCATTTCGAGCCAGGCCATCCGCTTCCTGCGAACGAGCGCGAAGGCCGAAGCGAGCGTGCTGCGCGCACCGGGCCTCATCTGGGCGACCGGATTTGCGCGTCCTCCGTCGTTCGTCGCGACATGTTCTCTGTGGGAATCGACGCGGGCGCTCTCCACCTACGCCTACGGCCAGAGTGATCCCGGCCACCCGGAAGCGGTTGCGGCCGGGGAGGCGAAGCCGTTCCACAGTCAACAGACGTTCATCCGGTTCCATCCGTACGACTCGCACGGCGAGCTCGCCGGCAAGAACCCACTGCGCGCCGCATGGATGCCCGTCGCCTGAAGGGCCGGTGATCCGCGGTCGCGGTCCGGGGCGAATCTCTCTCGGTCCGTCGAGGAGGATGCAGATGTCCGATACCGCCAAAGCCGTGGTTCGCCGCTTCGTCGAGGAATATCAAACCGGCCACGACGTGTCCGTCGCCGAGGAGCTGCTGGCCGACGATTTCGTCGACCATTCGCCCTTCGGTCCGTTGAGTCCCGACCGCGCCGGTGTGCTCGCGTTGTTCGGCATGCTGTTCGCGGCGTTCCCCGATCTCCGCGGCGAGATTCACCAGCAGTTCGCCGACGGCGACAACGTCATCACGCGCAAGACGTTCTACGGAACGCACCGCGGCGACTTCATGGGCATCCCGCCGTCGGGAACCGAAGTCGCGTTCGACGTGATCGACATCGTGCGCGTGCGCGACGGGAAGATGGTCGAGCACTGGAACGTCGTCGACGCGATGGCGCTGATGACTCAGCTCGGAGCGATCCCCGCCCCCGCGTAGTGCCGCGACGGTCAGTTGTTCGGTTCGAGCACGGCCGCCGGCCCGGCGTGTACGTTCGGCGGCCATCCACACGTCAAGTACCACTTGCCCCCGGTCGGCGGTTGCTTGCCCAGGAGTGCACGCGCGCGAGCATCAGTTGCGGAGCACGTCGTCGAAGTACGACCGAAGTTCCGGCGTGCACTGCGCGAACGCGACGCCGGTCGCCTCTCCGCAACGCGGTGCCGTGTCGCCGCCGCACGCGACGCCGGCCGGCCCGAATCGCGTCTGCACCGTGCCGAAGTACCGCATACCGGGTTGCGGGTCGTAACGCAGGACCAACACCGCCACCATCGCCACCGCGATTCCCAGGATGACCCATCCCGTGCGCCGAACCGGCGGAGAAGTCCGGGGTACGACGTCGTCGGGAATCGGCGTATAGACCTCCACGTGCCAAATCGTATTCCGTCACCCGCGTCGTGAGTCGGCGGCGCTTATTCGCCGAGTTCTCCGTCGGTCAGCTCCCGGATGACATCGGCCTGGCCGTTGTGGCGAGCGGTCTCTTCGATCATGTGGACCAGAACCCAGCGCAGCGTCGGCTTCATGAACAGAACCTGCGCAACGTCGTCGAGTTGACTGTTTCGTGTGATCTCGCGGCTGCGATCGCACTGTCGGCGGTAGCCCGCGACGATCTCCTCGTAGGTGGCACCCGCGGGCGCCTGATGCTCATGAGGCGGGTCACCGTCGAAAGGTCGACCGGCGAAGCAACCTTCGAACCACCACTCCTCGACCCGCGTCAGGTGGTGGACCAGCCCGATCAGGTTCGTCCCGCTCGGCACCGGCGACGCTCGGAGCTGGTCCTCACCGAGGTTGCTGGTCTTGCGAACCAGGGCGTCCCGATGGAAGTCGAGCACCGCCTCCAACATGTCTCGCTCACCGACCGCGAGCACCTCGTAACGCGGGTCGCTCATCGACGCACCCTACGGCTCGATCCCAAGCCTTGATTCTCCTATCGACGATAGGTAGAGTTCCTATCAGTGATAGGGACCGTGGCGCAGCGTCGAGAGGAGCGGGTGGCGGCGATCGTCGCGGCCGCGTGGAAGCTTGCGGGCACCCACGGCATCGGCGGGCTTTCGCTGCACGCGCTCGCTCGCGAGCTCGGCATCCGTCAGCCGTCGCTCTACTCGTACTTCGACTCGAAGAACGCGCTCTACGACGCGATGTTCGCCGACGGCAACCGCCGGCTCCGCGAGCGGCTCGACGGCCTCAAGCTTCCGAGCGATCCCCGCGCCGCGGTCAAGACCTTCATGCGCGCGTTCGTCAACTTCGCGGTCGAAGACGTTGCGCGCTACCTACTCCTCTTCCAGCGACCGATACCCGACTTCGAGCCTTCGGCCGAGTCGTACGCCGACGCCCAGCTCGTGCTCGCTCGCGCGGTCGAGGTGCTCGACGCCGCCGGGCTCGAGCGCCCGGGCGATGTCGACTGCTTCATCGCGATGGTCGCCGGACTCGTCGACGCGCAGATCGCCAACGACCCCAACGGCAACCGCTGGACCCGCCACTTGAACCGCCTTACCGACATGTACCTCGACGAGGTCACGGAAAGGAACAACCGCCGATGACTGCGAACCGGATCCGACGTCCCGAAGCGCGTGTGCTCGCCGAGGAGGAATTCCGGCGCGTCGCCGACCTGATCGGCTCGCTGTCGACGGCGGAGTGGGCACTGCCGACCGATTGCGAGGCGTGGGACGTCCGCAAGGTCGCGTTGCACGTCCTCGGTTCCGGCGACGCGCAGGCGTCATTCCCGCAGTTCCTCCACCAGCTGCGGCGCGGCGTGCCGCTCAACAAGGAGATCGACTCGCACCACTGGGTCGACGGCATGAACGAGTTGCAGATCCGTGAGCGCGCGCACTTGTCGAACGAGGAGATCGCCGCGCAACTCGCCGCGATCGGGCCGAAGGCGGTCACGGGCCGCTGGCGGACACCGCCCCCGATGCGTTACCTGCCGATCCCGTTCGGGCCGCCGATCGGTTGGACGCCGCTGAAGTATCTCCTCGACGTCGGCTTCACTCGTGACGTGTGGGCGCACCGCATCGATATTTGCGGGGCGACCGGCCGGGAGATGCACCTGACCGCCGATCACGACGGTCGACTCGTCGCCGACATCGTCGCGGAGTGGGCGTCGATTCACGACCAGGCGTTCGAGCTCGTGCTCGAAGGGCCCGCCGGCGGCAAGTTCAGCCACGGCGAAGGCGGCGAGCGGGTCGACATCGACGCCATCGATTTCATTCGCGTCCTGTCGGGCCGCCTGCCCGGTAGCGGTGTGCTGGCGCAGCCGCTACCGCTCTGAGTTGACCTCGATGTCGGTCGGCGCGACGCCCATGATGGATGCCGCGACCTTGACCGCTTCGGCTCGGGTGTAGGCGCTGCTGATCTGAATGTCACGGCCTGTGACGCCCGGGTTGATGACGGGCGCGGACTGGACGACGTCGTCCACATCGATGGCGACAGTTCGTGCGATCAGAGGCCGAGCGATCTTCGTCACGAAGTCGTCATTGCCCCAGTGCAGGTTCACCGCCCATTGCGACATCGTCTGGTCGTACACGACAGCGGCGTTTTCGACGCCGCTTCCGGTGAGCAGAACCGGTCCGACGACGTAGCAGCGTTCGTGTCGGCGATCGAAGAGGATCTCGTCTCCCGCGGGCGTGGAGGCCGCCGAGCACGACGCGGACCTCGCCGGAAAGATGCGCGGGGAAAACGCACCGGTTTCTCGAATCGGCCGGAACGTCAGTGTCGCCCGCACGTGGACCGACGCCTTCGAGGTCGAGGTCGGAGCGGTCTTGGCGCTGCTCGAAGAGCACGCCGGCACCGCGACGACTGCGAGACAGCCGAGACTCAACCACAAACGCGCCGACAACATGCGACGAGACGCTATGCGACGAGTGAGCATTCGCGCTTTTCCACTCGCCACCCATTGGTGCAACCATGGCGGATGCGCCGGGTTGACTTCGAGGAGTTGCGGCCCACAAGCTCCGCGGTCTTGCGATCGTCGAGCTCGATCACAATCTGAGACCCGAGTGAGGAGGCGTCGTGGCGAGGGTGATTGCGAGCTTTTCGATGTCGCTCGACGGCTTCGTCGCCGATCCGTCCGACGCCGTCGGGCCGCTCTTCGACTGGTACGAGAACGGCGACGTCGAGGTGCATTGGCCGGGAAACGACATGGTGTCGCACACGACCGCGGCCAGCGCGGGCTATCTCGATTCGACGATCGACAGCGCGGGCGCGCTCGTCGTCGGGCGCCGGGTCTTCGACTACACCAACGGCTGGGAGGGGAGCCACCCGATCGGCGTGCCCGTGTTCGTCGTCAGCCACAGCGTCCCCGACGGTTGGCCGCGTGACGACGCGCCGTTCACGTTCGTCACCGACGGGCTCGAGAGCGCGGTCGCGCAGGCCAAAGCGGTCGCAGGCGACAAGACGGTGGGCGTCGCGGGTCCGGCCATCGCGCAGCAGTGCATCAACGCGGGACTGCTCGACGAGGTACATATCGAGCTCGTGCCCGTGTTGCTCGGCCAGGGCATCAGGTTCTTCGATCACCTGCAGCGACCGGTCGTGTTCGAGGATCCGACGATCATCGAGGGTCGCCGGGTGATCCACCTCGTATATCGCGTCCGCAACGGCTCGTGAACGCGCCGCTGGAGGGCGTCAGCGAGACCGCCCTCGGCGCGGCCGAGATGCGAGCCGAGGAAAGCAGTCGTTCGCATCGCCTCTTCGACGATCCGTACGCGGCCGCCTTCGTGGCCGCGGCCCCACCACTGTTTCCCGACATTCCGTCGATTGCCGACGATGCGGATCTCGCAGCGTTGGTCGAGGCAGCCGTCGCGGGGATCGCCATTCGGACGCGGTTCTATGACGACTATCTCCTGGCGGCGTGCGGATCCGGTTGCCGGCAAGTGGTGATCCTCGCGGCCGGACTCGATGCGCGCGCGTTCCGACTCGACTGGTCTACCGGCACGCGCGTGTTCGAGCTCGATCTTCCCGGGCTGTTCGCGTTCAAGGAGCACGTGTTGGACCAAAAGCGCGCCACGCCGAGATGCGATCGGACGGTCGTCGCGGTCGACCTGCGCGAGGACTGGCCCGCGCATCTCGCGCGCGTCGGCTTCGATCCCGAGCTTCCTGCCGCGTGGACCGCAGAGGGTTTGCTCGCGTACTTGTCGAACGACGACGCGGTTCGCCTGCTGACGTCGGTCGGCGATCTGTCCACGAGCGGCAGTCAGTTGTCGTTCGAGTACGACGACTTCGCGCCCGGCTCGGCGCTGAGCGCGGCACGCGTCATGCCCGGGATGGAGGAGGTCGCGTCGATGTGGGAAGGCGGCCTGACCGATCGCCCCGACGAATGGCTGCGTGCCCACAACTGGGAGGTCACCACCTCCGAACGGGCCGCGCTCGCGAAGAGCTACGGGCGCCAACTCCCCGACGGCGCCACCGGCGGCTTCGTCGCGGCAAGACGCAGACCTCACTAATTGCAGATGAGGCGCGACAGGTTGTCGCGGACGTACGTCGCGGTGAGACCGTTGGCGAGGGTGAACACCGCTTTGTCCTCGCTCACGATTCGCAAGGTGCCGACCGCCCCGTTCCAACCGGCAGGCGGGTTGCCGTCTCGGTCGTCCTGGGGCGGTGACGCCCGCCACCACGTGCCATCGATCTTTGCCTTGTCGATGCCGCAATGGGTGTACATGGCGTAGTCGTACGTGCGACCGACTTCGATCCCCGACGTATACGGCGGACGGTTGGTGTCCGTGGCGATTCGAGTCGGCTGGTCCTCGGAGCTCGTGGCCTCGAGACGCTCAAGGGTGTAGTAGCGATCGACGTACGCCCGGTCGGTCCTGTACGGACTGCCGAGCATCACTATTCGATCGCCCGCAGTTCCGGCGAGGCTCAGCGTGCTGCCCGGCGCGCCGTAGAGAGCCGGAGGCAATGACTGCCAAATGCTCCCGCCGTCCGTAGAGATCCACGCGTCGGGATGCCTCGGCGAACCCGACCATCCTGTCGCGACGAAGACATCGCCGTCGCGGGTGACGTTCAGGATCCGCGCGCCGGGGAATTGCTCGAGAAAGGTCGGTTCGACGATCCACGCATGCGTCCGCTCGGCACTTCGGAGCAGGAGCGGTGTCGGCTGTCCAGGGGTCTGCGCATTCTCGCCGAACGCCAAGCCGCCACCGGGCGCGACCGTCCCGAGTTCGAGCGCATCGGGTATCGATGCATCGATGCATCGATGCATCGACGCGTCGACTCCACCGCGTTCCGTCACCGGAAGACCACACGACGTTGTCCGCGTACGCGAGCAGCTGACCATCGACGTCGTCGACGACGGCCGTAACTGTCAGGCCCTTATTCGGCTCGGAGAGGAACACGTGGTGCCACCGTCGACCGTCGGTCGACGTCCACACCGCGGCGTGTAGCAACCCGTCGCGGGTCGATCCGCCGCCTGACGCGATCCACCGGCCGTGCGCGTGGGTCAATCCAGAGACGAACGACCCACTCAGACCGAACAGCCGGTCGCCGTCTGCGAGGGTGCTCCACGTGCGTCCGTCGTCGCCGGATTGCCACACGAACGCGCGACCGGCGTCGTCGGAGACGACAGCCAGCGCGGTGTCGCCTGCCGTTGCGATCGCGCGAACCAAGCCCGTGACTGGCTCCGGAACCTGTGCGTGCTGCCATGTGAGGCCGTCGTCGGAATACCAGATTGCGGGTCGCCATGAATCGTCGGTAAGCGGGGAGTGCGCGTCGATCGGAATCGAACCTGCGAGGAGGAGGGATCGACCTGTGCTCGCGAGCCCGTAGAAGGAGGCACTCGTCTCGAGTCCCGCGGACTCCTTGCGGAGCATCGCCCAACCGTCGACCTGCTCGATCGGTTGCGGACCGACGCGGATCGACGGGTTCGGGCCGCCTCGGAGCACTGCGATTGCCGCGATCACGACGACCACGACCACGCCCACGAGTTGATGGTTGCGGTGTCGGCGCCGTGCCGACTGGATGCCCACCGCGGCGCGCGCTTCGACAACGTCGATCTCCCGTCGAGAAGCGTCGTCGAGACCGCGGCGCAGCTCGTCAATCTTCACTGCGAGCTCCTTCGAGATCGTGGTCACCGAGGTCGACGCGCAAGCGATCGGGGGCCGCGTGCAGGGTCGACTTCACCGTTCCTTGCGAACAGCGCGTCGCCCGCGCGATCTCGGGAACCGTGAGATCACCGTGGAAGCGGAGCACGACGGCGAGACGCTGACGAGCAGGCAACGTTTCGAGAGCTTTCGAGATCACGGCCGCCGTCACCACGTCCTCCGCTCCGTCGGGTACTTCTTGCTGGTCCGCAGCCGCCTCGACCAGCCGGTCGCGAAGCAGTCGCCTGCGCATGGCCCGGACCGCGACGACGTACACCCACGTCGCCGGTCGGTCCATTGTCGACACCGACCGCCAGCGCAACATCGCCTTGACGAACGCTTCTTGTGCGGCATCCTCGGCATCGCCCGCGGTGCCACCCGCGAGCTCGAGCGAACCGACGACGCGTGGGTAGTGCTCGGTGAAGAACTCGTCGAAGTCATCCACGTCGCCCTCACCCCATAGAGGCCGCCGAGCACTGCGATCGTTCAGTCTCCGCCCGAATAAGGCGAGCCGCTATCTCCGGGGGGCTCGGCGCTCCACGAGGCCCCCGTGCCGGGTGAGCTTCATGCCGGTGAGGGTTCGCTCGGCGTGGGTCATGCGCCACGCGAGCATGCGCTGCGCGTAGTCGAGCACCTTCGACGCGTACGCCGGATCGGCGGCGCGGTTCACCACCTGCGCGGGATCGGTGTCGAGATCGAAGAAGATCGGCGGCAGCGTGGGATGCCCGGAGAAGTGCACGTACTTGCCGTGCTCGTCACGGAGCACCGAGAGCGAGCACTCCTCGAGCGTGAGCCCGAAGATCTGCTCGAACATCTGGCCGTCGGGATCGCGGAAGTCGAACTCGGAGTAGACCTCTTGCCGCCAGTCCGTGGGCGCCTCGCCGTCGAGCCACGGTGTGAGCGGTCGCCCGTCGCACTGCAGCGGCACCTCGGTGTCGAGCAGGTCCGCGATCGTCGGGAGCACGTCGACATGCTCGGTGAAGTGCTCGACGATCCGGCCGCGAGTCGCGTCGAAGCGAGGGCGGGGATCGCGCACGATGAGCGGCACGTGAAAGGTCTGGTCGAACCACCCGAGCTTGTGCATGATCCAGTGATCCCCGAGGGTCTCGCCGTGATCCGACGTGAGCACCACGAGCGTGCGGGACGCGACCCCCATCTCGTCGAGCCCGTCGAACAGCCGGCCGAGTTGGTCGTCGACCTCGGCGAGCATCCCGTAGTACGTCGCCTGCAACTCGCGCTGCTCCTCCGGGTCGTCCGGCGACGCGACGATCGGGTGGTCGATCATCACCCCGAGCAGCGGGTGCTGCGCGCCTTCTTCGGCGCGGGTCGCGGCGCGCACCGGCGGCGGGACCGACGCGGGATCGAACATCGTGTCGTACGGCGCGGGCGCGAGGAACGGCGGATGCGGCCGGAGGTACGACACGTGCGCGAACCACGGCGTGTTGGTCGCCGAGCGATCTTCGACGAATTCGAGCGCGCGGTCGGTGAGATACACCGTCTGGCTGTGCTTGGCGTCGTACTGCGTGCGCCACCGCGTTCCCGCGGCCGGCTGGTCGACGAACGCGCGCCATGCGTCGGGCACGTCTTCTCCCGCCTCGCGCATCCAGTCGAGCCAGGCCACCGGATTGCCTTCCGGCAGGTAGCCGACGGGATCGAAGCCGGGGAGCACGCCCTCGTAGTCGTGCAGGCGCGGGTCGTCGGGCCCGACGGTGCGGGGGTCGACGCTCGTGTCCGTGTAGCCGAAGAGCGCGGGCTCGTAGCCCAGGCCGCGCGCCAGCAGGGCGACATTCGTGTGCCGGGCGTCGAGGGGCGTGCCGTTCAGGACCGACCGGTGGTTCATGAGGTACATGCCGGTGTAGAGCGAAGCCCGGCTCGGTCCGCAGGGCGCGGCCTGGGCGAAGTGGCGCCGGAACGACACGCCGCCGGCCGCGAGCCGGTCGAGGTTGGGGGTCCGGACGACGGGATGGCCGGCGCGGCTCAGGCAGTCACCTCGCCACTGGTCGACGGTGACGAACAGGACGTTCAGATCGGGCGTCGGCAGATCGGGCGTCGGCAGATCGGGCGTCGGCAGATCGGGACCGGTCACGTCCCAAAGCTAACCCGACGGTCCCGGTCGGGAATCGAGTCGGGCGGCCCGGCGTTGCAGTCGTGTTACCCGAGAAGGGCCGACAAGGGACCAAGCACATGTCCGACACTGACACTTCCGCATTCCGCAGCGACCAGTCGTCGTCGAACGACGACGCCGAGCCGCGCGGCGAGCTGCTGCCGCTGTTGCCGCTCACGCAGGGCGTCGTGTTCCCCCAGATGGTGGTGACGATCGCCCTCGAGACCGACGAGGCGAAGCGGGCAGGCGCCGCGGCCGAGCACGTCGGGCGGCGCATGGTCCTCGTGCCCCGGGTCGACGGCGACTTTGCGTCGATCGGTACGATCGCGAAGATCGAGAACTCCGGTGAGCTGCCCAACGGCACGCTCGCCCTGGTCATCCGCGGCGTGAGCCGCGGCCGCGTCGGGATCGGCGCGACCGGAGCCGAAGGCGCCTTGCACGTGGAGGTCGAGCCGATCGACGACCCGACGCCCACGGCCCGCGCCATCGAGCTCGCCAAGGAGTACCGCGCGGTCGTCGAGACGATCTTGGAACAGCGCGGCGCAAGAGGCGTGGCCGATGTGCTCGCCGGCGTCGACGATCCGGGCCAACTCGCCGACATGGCGGCGTACGCGCCCGAGCTGACGATGGAGCAACGGGTGCAGCTGCTGGAGACAATCGACATCGAGGCCCGGCTGGAGCTCGCCCTGTTGTGGGCGCACGAGACGCTGGCCGACCTCGAGCTCAAGGACAGGATCCGTTCGGAGGTGACCGACGGTATCGACGCGCAACAGCGCGAGATGCTGCTGCGTCGCCAGATGGACGCGATCCGAAAGGAGTTGGGCGAGGGGGGCGACGACGACGCGGTCGGGGAGTACCGGACGCGCGTCGCGGAGCTCGACCTGCCCGACGCGGTTCGCGCCGCGGTCGACAAGGAGCTCGACAAGTTCGAGCGCATGGGTGCGCAGAACCCGGAGCAGGCGTGGGTGCGCAACTGGCTCGACGCGGTGCTCGACCTCCCTTGGGGAACCCAGGTCGACGAGCACGATGATCTCGACGACGCGCGGTCGGTGCTGGACGCCGATCACGACGGACTCGACGACGTGAAGGAACGCATCCTGGAATTCCTGGCCGTGCGCGTGTTGCGGCGCGAGCGGGGACTGACGTCGGCCGAGAGTGGTCGCGGCTCGGGTGCGATCCTGGCGCTGGTCGGTCCTCCCGGTGTCGGCAAGACGTCACTGGGCGAGTCGGTCGCGCGCGCACTCGGTCGTCCGTTCGTGCGCATCGCCGTTGGCGGTGTGCGCGACGAGGCCGAGATCCGTGGACACCGGCGCACCTATGTGGGTGCGCGTCCCGGCCGCATCGTGCGGGCGTTGACCGAAGCCAAGGCGATGAATCCCGTCGTGCTGATCGACGAGGTCGACAAGCTGCAGGCCGGTGGATGGAGCGGCGACCCCGCGTCGGCGTTGCTGGAAGTGCTCGACCCCGCGCAGAACCACACGTTCCGCGATCACTACCTCGAGCTCGACCTCGACCTGTCCGACGTGTTGTTCCTCGCGACCGCGAACGTGCTCGACACCATTCCTGGTCCGTTGCTGGACCGGATGGAGCTGGTGCAGCTCGACGGTTACACCGAGGACGAGAAGGTCACGATCGCGAAGCACCACCTGTTCCCGCGCCAGCGGGAAAAGGCCGGGCTGCATGAAGACGAGCTCGACGTGACCGACGCTGCATTCCACGCGCTGGTTGCCGGTTGGACTCGGGAGGCGGGTGTCCGCGGCCTCGAGCGTCAGCTCGGCAAGGTCGTGCGGAAGGCCGCCCGCCGGATAGCGACCGGAGACACAGCCACGGTCGTCGTCAACGAGGAGACCTTGAAGGACTACGTCGGCCGGCCGCGCTTCCACGCGGAGGACGCGACTCGGGCACCGATCCCCGGTCTCGCGACGGGTCTCGCCGTCACGGGTGCCGGTGGCGACGTGCTCACGATCGAGGTCACCGGAATGGAAGGCGAACCCGGACTGCACGTGACCGGACAACTCGGTGACGTCATGTCGGAGTCGGCGCAGATCGCGTTGTCGTTCGTGCGTGCGAACGCGGCGGAGCTCGACGTGCCCGAGGGTGCGTTCGACCACCGGCGCTTCCACCTGCACGTGCCGTCGGGCGCGGTGCCCAAGGACGGTCCGTCGGCGGGCATCTCGATGACCACCGCGCTCGCGTCGCTCGTGACCGGACGCCCGGTGAAGCCGGAGTTCGGCATGACCGGTGAAGTGACCTTGCAGGGTCGCGTGTTGCCGATCGGCGGCTTGAAGCAAAAGGTGCTCGCGGCGCATCGCGCCGGGCTCACCGACGTGGTCATGCCGGCCGACAACGAGCCGGATCTCGACGACGTGCCCGAAGCCGTGCGCGAAGTGATGCACTTCCACCCGGTGCGTGACGTCAGAGAGGTGTTGGCGCTCGCGCTGACGTAGTTTCCCCTTCGTGGAACATCTGCTCGCAGGAAAGGTCGCGATCGTTACCGGCGGCGGCGCCGGTATAGGTCGCGGCATCTGCGAACGATTCGCGCAGGAGGGCGCGGCGGTTGTGATCGCCGAGATCGACGACGCACGCGCTCGCGATGCCCAGCTCGAGATAACGGGCAACGGCGGGCGAGCCGTGAGTGTGGTGGCCGATGTACGCGACCCCGGAGTCGCGGAGGCGCTCGTGACCGCGGCGCGGGACGAGTTCGACCGCGTCGACGTGCTGGTGAACAACGTCGGGCATTTCGGTGGTGCGCGCAAGGCCTTCCACGAGCAGACCGACGACGAGTGGGACGACCTCTATCGCGTCAACCTCGGACACGTTCTCGCGTGCAGCCGCGCGGTGTTGCCGGTTCTCCTCGCGCAGGGCGACGGCGGCAGCATCGTGAACGTGTCGACCATCGAGGCATTCCGCGCGATCCCGACTCGGGCCGTGTACTCCGCGTTCAAGTCGGCGATCACCGGCCTGACCCGAAGTCTTGCCGTCGAGTACGCGCGTGACCGGATTCGCGTCAACGCGATCGCACCCGATGTCACCGAAACGCCCCAAGTGCCGTACTCGCGATGGGTCGGACCCGAGGACGAGCACCTGATCCCCACGTGGGTGCCGCTCGGACGATTCGGTGCTCCCAATGATGTCGCGGGCGCGGCGCTGTTCCTCGCCTCGGACCTCTCCGGTTTCGTCACCGGCACGACGGTGCACGTCGACGGCGGGACGCTGGCGTCGAGTGGATGGTTCCCGACCGAAGAAGGCGGCTGGACCAACCGGCCGCGCCGGCCGTAGTCAGCTCGCGATCGAAAGCGGGAGGCGGTTCAGCCCGCGCAACACGATCCGGCCGTTCCACTCGGGCGCGTCGGTTGCGAGCTCGAGCTTCGGGAAGCGGCGTACGAGCGTGACGATTGCGACCCGCCCTTCGAGCCGAGCCAGGTGGGCGCCGAGGCACGAGTGGACACCGCCACCGAACGACATGTGCTCGCGCGCATTGGTACGCCGAAGATCGAGCCGGTCGGCATCCTCGCCCCACTTGGCGTGGTCACGATTGGCGGAGCCGAGACAGGTCATGACGAGTGCGCCCGGTTCGATCGTGATGCTGTCGATCTCCAGTGGGGCGAGCGTGACCCGGCGGCTCATCTGCACGGGGCTGTCGTAACGCAGCAACTCGTCGGGCATGTTGGCTGCGAGCGCCGGATCGCGTTGGAGTGCTTCGAGCTGATCGCGGTGCCGCAGGAGCGCGAGCATGCCGTTGCCAATGAGGTTCACCGTGGTCTCGTGACCGGCGATGTAGAGCAGCATGACCTGCTCGTTCAACTCCTGCTGACTCAGGCGATCACCTTCGTCTTCGGCCGCGATCAACGCGGTGAGGAGGTCGTCGCCCGGGTGCTCGCGCTTCCACGCGACCGTCTCGTCGATGTACGCGACGATGTTGTCGATCGCGGCGAATGCTGCCAGCGTCTCGTCACGGGTGTTGATCGGGTCGAACGTCTTCACGACCGCGCCCGACCACTCGCGCAGCTGCGCGCGATCGCGTCCCTCGGGCATGCCGAGCATCTCCGAGATCACGACGAAGGGGAGCGGGAACGCGAGGTCGGCAATGAGGTCCATCTCGCCGGTGCCGCGCGCTTCGACCGTCGCGAGGCTCTCGTCGACGAGTTGTTGCACCCGCGGCTGGAGCGCCTCGATGGTGCGTGGGGTGAACACCTTCGACACCAGCCGCCGGAGCCGGTGGTGGTCGGGCGGATCGAGGTTGAGCATCGTGTGGGTGCCACCCTCGCCCCGCTCCTCGAACATCGCCTGGAGCTCGGGGTCCGGCGATGTGAACGGCGTGCTGAGGTTGCGCTCCTCGACGCTGAGGCTCGGATCGCGCAACAAGCGGTACACATCGTCGTAGCGGAACAGTGCCCAGATCCCCATAGGGCTGTGGTGAACCGGATCTTGCTCGCGCACCAGTTGGTACTGCGCGTACGGGTCGTCGAAGAATCCGGGTTCGAACGGGTTGAGCATCGGCGGGAGGTAGCCGGTATCGGGCGTCTCGCTCGTCGTCATGGGTGTGAACCTACGCCCGCGACGCTCGTCGTGGGTGCGTGACATCGGTCACAGTCACGTTGGGTGGCGGCGGGCAGGAACTTGCAGAATGACTGCAACTAGTGTTGGATAGCAGTCGTGACGATGGTCGACGGCCGCACGCAGCGCGGGCAGCGCAACCGGGAAGCGATCATCGACGCGTTGCTCGCGTGCTACGACGACGGGATCCTGCGGCCGAGCGTCGACGAGGTCGCGACGCGCGCGGGCGTATCTGCCCGGTCGCTGCACAACCATTTCGACGACGTCGAGGCGTTGCGCGCCGAGGTCGCACAGCGGCAATGGGAGCGGTTCGCGAGCTTCGTCACCGCCATCGACGCGTCGGTGCCGATCGCCGAGCGCGTCGACGAGCTCGTCGCGCAACGGGCCGCCTTCTTCGAAGGCGTCACCCCGGTCCGGCGCGCCGCGCTGCTCTCGGTGGCCGACTCGCCGACCATCGCCGCCAACCTGGCGCGGCTCGATCGCACGCTCCGCCGCCAGCTCGAGCGCGGGTTCCCGGGCCTCGCGCCCGATCAGGTCGACGCGCTCGACGCGATCACTTCCTGGGACACCTGGAACCGCCTCCGCGCTGCGCAGGGATGCAGCGTGACCCGGGCCCGCCGAATTCTGACCGCAACCACTCGGACACTCGTTGAAGGGAACGCTCGATGAGCGCAATCAGGCCGAATAAGGACCAGTTCGTCGAGCTCATGGAGGCGGCAGACGTTGGGCCCGTCACGATGCTCAATCTGTTGAAGTTCAAGTCCGACGCCGACGGGAAGGGTGCGAGCGGCGCGAGCGAGTATGCGAAGTACGGCGACGCCGCCGTCCAGATGGTCGAGGCGCGCGGCGGCAAGGTGCTGTGGATGGGGCGAGCCGACCAGATCCTCATCGGCGATCCCGCCGAAGAATGGGACTCGGTTGCGCTCGTGCAGTATCCGAGCCGCAAGGCGTTCATCGAGATGGTGTCGACACCCGAATACGAGCAGGCGCACGAGCACCGCGAATCCGGGTTGGAGCGGACCGTCCTGATCGCCTGCACCGAGCGCGTCAACCGCCTGGCCGGGATCTGACCGATGGGGAGAAACATCCTCTTCATCACGACCGACCAGCAGCGGTACGACGCGCTGGGTTGCAACGGCGGAACGATCGCGCGTACACCGGTTGTCGATTCGCTCGCGGCGAACGGCATCCGTTACGAGCGTGCGTACAACCAGAACACGGTGTGCATGCCGGCGCGCTCCACCATGCTCACCGGTCAGTACGTTCGCACGCACGGCGTGATCGCGAACGGCGTGCCACTACCCGAGGATGCGCCGTCGATCGCCGAGTACCTCCACGACGCGGCCGGCTACCGCACCGCGCTGCTCGGCAAGGCCCACTTCGAGCCGGGGTTCGATCTCAAGTACCACTGGCGCGAGAACTACATGTCGGAGCGCGGCCTCGTCGGCCCGTACCGCGGCTTCGACCACGCCGAGCTCGCGGTGCACGTGCCCGCGGTCGGCGATCGCCCGCTCCAGCACTACGGTCGCTGGCTCATCGAGACGCACGGCATCGAAGCGACCAAGGGCTTCTCACCCTTGCTCGCGGCCGATCCCGGTGGTGAGACCGGTGCGCCCGAGACTCGTATCAACCCGATCCCGCGGGACTGGTACCACACCGATTGGGTCGCGGACCGCACGATCGCGTACCTCGACTCCCTGCCCGACGACGCCGACTGGTTCGTGTGGATGTCGTTCCCCGATCCTCACCATCCGTGGGATCCGCCCGCCTCGGAGCAGCACCGGTGCAACTGGCGTGATCTCGACCTTCCGCCCGGTCATCCCGGCTCGGACGAAGAGATCGAGCGCGTGCTCGCACAGAAGCCGGCGCACTGGCTGTCGCTGTGGAACGGCGAGTGGATCAACGCCGAAGGCGGTCCCGGTTCGTACCGTCCGCAGAACGTGAGTCACGACAACATCCGCGAGATCAACGCGATGTGTCACATCATGAACGAGATGATCGACGAGGCCTGCGGACGCGTGCTCGCGCGCTTGACGCAGCGCGGTTGGAACGACGACACCGACGTGATCTTCACCACCGATCACGGTGAGCTCCAGGGCGACTACGGCCTGATCTTCAAAGGCCCGTTCCACACCGACTCGCTGATGCGACTCCCGATGGTGTGGCGCCCGGCGCCGTCGGCCGCGGTGTCCGCCGCGGTCGTTTCCGAGCCGGTGGGACAACTCGATCTCGCGCCGACGTTCTGCGAGATCGCCGGCGTGCCCGCACCCGAGTGGACGCAGGGCGAGGCCCTCCCGACCGCGCCGGGCTCAGGTCGCGAGCGCGTGATCTGCGAGTGGGACTCGCAGTTCCCCGGCTACGGCATGCATCTTCGCTCGATCTACCGCGACGGGTGGTTGTGCACCGCGTACGAGCCGTCGACCGTCGGCGAGCCGAACGGCTTGGAGAAGTGGTTCGCCGCGACCGGCATGTTCGGTGGCGGCATCGGGCCGATCAGCCCGGTCGCGTACGAGGGCAGCGAGGGCGAGCTCTACGCGGTCGAAGACGATCCGCACCAGTTCACGAATCGCTGGGACGACCCCGAGTGCAAAGCCGTGCGCGAAGACCTCGTCGCCGACATGTACGCCACGCTCCCCGAGGAGAGAAACATCCTCGAAGTCGTCCGCCCCGCGTAAGAGGTTCGGCTCAGTCGTTCGTGAAGACTTGGAGCTTGGCGGTTTGGGTGGCGATCGCGCAGAGCTTGCCGTCTTCGTCCCAGAGACGGGCGGGACCCGTGGCGTAGCCGTCGCCGACGTGCCACGCCTCGATCTCCTGCAAGACCCACGGTGTGACCGGTGTCGCGACGAATCGGATGCCGATCTCGAGCGACAGCACCATGAACGGCTTGTCGATCGGGCCGAGGCCCTGGCCGACCGCGGGGCCGATCACGTCGCCGTGCACCGCCAGCGCGAGCGGGTCGTAGGAGCCGTCAGGAAGTCGTGGCTCGCATTGCAGGCGCGTCCACACGTTGACGCGCGCGGGGCCGGCTTTGAAGTCGGGATCCCACGGCGCGAATCCGCCGGTCGGTCGCCAGTCGGTCTGCTCGTGGAAGTTGATGTTCTCGACCGGTCCGCGCCGGACACCGGCCGGAGGCGAAGGGACCTCGAGCTCGAGCGGACCCGGGACATCGGGGAACTCGACGTCGAGAAAACCGAGATCGGTGTCGTGCGCGGCGCCGAACACGCCGTGCGCGCGTAACGAGAGCTTGCCGTCTATGTACAGGTCGGCCGCGACCTGTGACGCGGTGCGCCCGTCGCGGAGCACTTCGACGTCGATCGAAACGGGCCCGGGCGGGACCGGTGCGAGGAAGATCGCGTTGGCGGTCACGAGCGTGAGCTCGGGCCGGCCGAGAGCCTCCTGCATCGCGCGCAACGCCGCGTACATCGTGACGCCGCCGAACACGTAGACGACCTTCCAGCCGTCGGGGATGTCGGTGTGATAGCGCCCGTCGACATCGGGATCGGGCGTCAGCACCGTGTCGGCGCGCAAGTCTCGGGGGCCGTCGGGCATCCGGGGAGAATAGGGTGCGCCAAAGTGAGCGTCGGGAGGAGGGTATCCCGACGAGCAGCCAACGGGCCCGAGTGGCCTGAGCGGAGAAGACATGACGGTGAATCGAAAGATTCTGCTCGTGCAGCGCCCGGTCGAGATGTTCACCGATTCCTGCTTCGAGGTCGTCGAGAGCCCGGTGCCCGAACCCGGCGACGGCGAAGCGCTGGTGAAGATCGAATACCTCTCGCTCGATCCGGCAATGCGCGGATGGGCGCGCGACGAGCGCAGCTACCTGCCTCCGATTCAACTCGGCGACGTGATGCGCAGCGGTGGCGCGGGCCGCATCGTCGCGTCGAACAATCCCTCGCTCCCGGTCGGCGCCGCGGTGATGGGCATGCTCGGTTGGCAGGAGCACGCGCTCATCGGCGGCAACACCGGTGCGATGGCCAGTGCACTGCCCGACGGCGTCGATCTCGTCGACTCACTCAGTCTCTTCGGGAGCACCGGCGTGACCGCGTACTTCGGCCTGATCGACATCGGGCAGCCGAAGGCAGGGGAGACCATCGTCGTTTCGGGTGCCGCCGGCGGCGTCGGATCGATCGCCGGCCAGATCGGCAAGATCCTGGGAAGTCGGGTCGTGGGCATCGCGGGCACGAAGGAGAAGTGCAGTTGGGTCGTCGACGAGCTGGGCTTCGACGAATGCATCGACTATCGCGCCGGGAGCGTCGCCGAAGCGTTGCGGGACGCTTGTCCGAATGGGATCGACGTGTACTTCGACAACGTGGGCGGCGACATCCTCGACGCCGCGCTCGACAACATGAACGACTTCGGCCGGATCGTCGCGTGCGGGATGATCTCGCGCTACAACGACGCCGAACCGGAGCCCGGACCGCGCCACATCACCAACGTCGTGACCCGTCGACTGCGGATGCAGGGCTTCATCGTGATCGATTTCTTGGCGCGCTTCGGAGAAGCCGCGATGCAACTCGCGGTGTGGTCCGCCGAGGGGAAGCTGCAAAACCGGGTGCAAGTCGTCGACGGATTCCTGAGCGCGCCGGAGGCGGTCAACATGCTCTTCACCGGTGCGAACACCGGCAAGCTCGTGGTGAAGATCTGATGGCCGAACCGCGTATGGCTCCGATACCTACCGAGCAATGGGACGACGAGACGCGCGACCTGCTCGGCGACTCGACGCTGAACATCTTCGCCACGTTCGCGCACCACCCGAAGCTGATGAAGCGGTGGATGGTTTTCGGCAATCATGTGCTCGCCAAGAGCACCCTTCCCGCGCGTGACCGCGAGCTGCTCATCCTTCGCACCGGCTGGAACTGCCGGGCGCCGTACGAGTGGGGACAGCACGTTGCGATCGCGCGCGCTCTGGGTGTCACCGACGAGGAGGTTGCTCGCATCGCGGTCGGCCCCGATGCCGCCGGATGGGATGCCTTCGACGCGTGCCTGCTCCGCGCGGCCGACGAGCTCCACAACGACCAGAGCATCACCGACGAGACGTACCGCGCGCTCTGCGATCGCTACGCCGAGCCCCAGCTGCTCGACCTGGTGTTCACGGTCGGGCAGTACCACGTGGTGTCGATGGCGCTGAACTCGATGCGCGTGCAGCGCGACGACGGGGTGACCGGGGTGCCGTTCCCGCAGCGCGACTAGTCGGAAGGCGCGTCGAGCCGCGCGAGCAGCGTGCCCGCGCGTTCGACGCCGGCCCCCAGCGCGCGGACGCGGTCGGCGAGGCCGCGGTCGGACGTGACGACGACGAGGGAGCTCGGGTCGTGATCGCGTTCGACCTCGGCGACGATGCGGTCGTCGGCGGCATCCCGTCCGGCGCGCGTCGCGTACGCGACCAGCACGCCGTCGTGCACTCCCTCGGGAACATCGGCGAGCGGTCGCCCGTCGAGGACGACCGAGATCCGGTCGCCGCGGCGGTGCGCCAACGCCTGGAGTCCGGTGATCAGTCGCCGGGCCGCGCCCTGGCGATCGCGCCACCAGCCGTCGGGCCGACTCCCGATGACGTTGTTGCCGTCGACGATCAGCCGGCGCCGGGCGTCGGGCACGATCACATCACGCGCCTCCGGCACGATCACATCACGCGCCTCCGGCACGATCAGATGATGGTCTCCGGCGCGCGCGGCGGTCGAAGAGACGTCGCCGAGCTCGGGTGGGAGCTCGAGTGCTTCCGCGCCCACGGTCGTGAAGCCGGCCCGGGGCGCGACGAGCACGCGTGGAAGGCGCGAGAGCGCGGCATCGCGTGCGGCGGCGTCGTCGTACCACGCCGCATCGTTCACCTGCGCCCACTTGTCGGCGCCCATGACGACCGCGTCGTAGCCCGCGGCGATGTCGGCGACGAGTTGCGCGTCGGTCACGACGACACGCAGCCACGGACGCGTCGCGGTGAGTCGTTCGATCGCAGCCAGTCGCGCGGCGAGCGGTCGTTGCGTCGCCGCGTCCTTGCCGAGCGCGAGTCGAGAGATCGCGAGATCGAGCCGGTCGAGCTGCGCGGCTTCCACCGCCGCCTCCGCGATCGCGGCGTGCGCGATCGTCGGCGGGTCGAACGACCCGGGGTAGACGCCGCACCGATCGCTCACTGTGCGCTCCGTACGGTCACGACTGCGAGCGCGGTCACGCGATCGGCGCCGTGATCGCGCACCTCGACCCGGAGAACGGTCCCGTCCGCGCGTGAGCCGATCGGCCGGGCGACGGCGCGCACCGGCCCGATCCGATTGGGCGCGAGGAAGTGCAGCACGACGTCGGTTGTGATCCCGCCGGTCACGTGCCCGGCGGCGAGGTCGACGAACGACGCGACGGCGCCGCCGTGCAGGATTCCCCACGGGTTGCGGAGTGATTCGGCGAGCGTCATCTCGATCGTCGACGCGTCGATCGGTGTCGCGCCGAGCCATTCCGGGATGCCGGGCACAGGTTCCGGCGGCGGCTCACCGGCGTCGAGCACGAGCGGTCGGCTCCACTGCGGGGGACCGTTTTCGGGAACGAGGATCGCCGACGTGAGCACGCCGTCGACGACGAGCACGTCATGCGCGCCTTCATCGTGGATCTGCACCGCGGTGAGAACACTCGATCGTCCTTGGCGCAGCACGCGCGCGTCGATGCGCATCGGACCGACGTGCTCGAGCGCCACCGTGCGGGCCGACAGATTCGTCGAGACGACCCAACCGTCGGGGAGCGCGGCGAGCCCACCGCACAAACCGCCGACGTTGTCGAGCATCGTGAGCAACGCGCCCGCGCGCACGCCGCCGTCGGGACCGCGCAGATGCGGGGACGCGGGCGCGTGTCCTTCCACGCGGATCTCACCGTCGCCGTCGACTTCGTGGAGGTCGACGCGGATGTATCGGGAGACCTCACGTCCCTGCCCGGAACCGTTGCCGCCCTGTGGACTGGCGCTCACGGCGAGGCTCGCAGGGAGCTCGTCGCGACGACACGGGCCAAGGTCGTCACCCGCGATTGCGAGCCGGCGTCGACGAGCTCGACGCGTGCCCGGGCCTGTCCCGCGCTCGCGCCGAGCACGTCGACCCGGGTCCGTATCGGCCCGACGCGACCGAGCGCGAGATAGGTGACCTGGAGGTCCGTGACCACCAACCGCTCGGAGGTCGCGGCCCGGATCGCGGCTTCCGCGGCGGCGTCGATCACGATTGCCACTGCGCCGCCCTGCATCGCGCCGAGCGAGTTCAAGCTCCATTCGCCGACCGGTACTTCGAGCTCGCCGCGCGCGGCATCGACGACGCGCGCGCCGAGCATGTCGACGAGCGGGGCGTCGAGATGGGAAGTCGGCAGTGCCATGGTCGAAGGACCGGCCGACATCGAAGCGCGGATGTCGGGGTTCTCTTCGCGGCGAGGGAGCCGGGCGAAGCTCATCGTGGCGAGCCCGATCTCCCGATCGGTGTGGTCGTGGAGCTCGACCTCGATCACGACCGTCGTGCGGCCGGCGTGCACGACGCGCGCGTCCGCCGTTACCGAGCCGGTCGTCGCGGCGCCGACGACGTGCAAGGTGAGGTCGGCGGTGGCGATCCAATCGGGTTGGGCCGCGGTTGCCGCCAGGCCGCCGCCGATCACGTCGACGAGTGTCGCCAGTGCCCCCGCGCGCACGCTCCCGTCGTCGGCGCAGAGCTCCGGAACCACCGGCATCTGCGCCCGACTCGTCGAGTCATCACCATGCTCGAACTCGAGCCGCAGATCGCGCAGCAGGTGGCGATCGGGAGGATACGCAGCGGCCATGAGCGGCCGAAGCTAGTGGTCAGGGAAGGCCGGCCTCGATACCGTCGACGTCTTCCGTCAGTGCCAGCGCGATCACGGTCCCCTTGGGGTCCGCGCGCCCGAACTCGTTGCGCTTGTAGGTGTGCCCGGCGCCGTCGAAAGCCCAGCTGTGGCCCGCGCACACGAGCTCGTCGCCCGACACGAAGCCCTCGGCAAGGTCATGATCGAGGTGCGGGCAGAATCGTGGCGCGCTCCCGAGCCGGCCGCGGCGACCGCGCCACACGACGCACTCGTGCCCGTCGATGTCCACGACTTCGATCGCGCCGCGTTCCAACGGGTCGATGCGCACTCAGCCTCCGCTCGCGTCGTCGACGACGCGAGCCAGCGAGTCGAGCGGGGCGCCGAGCGCGACCGCGCGCCCGAGGACGTGACACAGCAGGGGCGCGTTGGTGCGATCACCGCTGGTGTGCGCGGCGACCCCCGCCAGCCGCAACAGCTCCTCAGCGTCGTTCGCATCGATCGTGAGCGTGCCCGCCTCGATGCCGGTCGAGGCCGCGATCCGCGAGGTCATGTCGGAGATCCAAGTCATCCCCCCATCCTGCCTGGTCAGCACGGCGATGCGTCTCAGGACCACACGCCTTGTGGGTCAGCGACGCATCACACATCAGTTGGTTTCGGGGTCTTCCGGGTAGTTCGCGAACATGGCGACCCGGCCGCGTTGGCGGCGGAGGACGTGCCGCCACAGCTGATCCGGATGGGTCGAGAAGGGATCGCCCGACTCGGACGGGACGACGAACCAGGCCTCCTGCGCGACCTCCGCCTCGAGCTGGCCGGGTGACCAACCCGAGTAGCCGACGAACACGCGCAGCGCGTCGAGTCGCAGGCCGGTCTCCGCCGGATCGCGGCCGACATCGACGGTTCCGACCTCGCCGAGCACCGTCACCCACCCCTCGGTCCCGTCGTGGCCGCCGCGCGCCAGCGCGATCACGGCTTCGGGCGCGACCGGACCTCCGCTGAACACCACGCCGGGCGCGGTCGCATGCTCGTGCCATTCCGGTAGCACGGTTGCCAGCTCGGTGTCGCTCGGTCGGTTGAGGACGATGCCGAGCGCGCCGTCTTCGCCGTGCTCGAGCAGCAGCACCACGGAGCGGTCGAAGTTCGGGTCGACCAGCGGCGGCGTCGCGACGAGCAGCCGGCCGCGCAACAGCGGAGGAACGGACGCCACGCTCAGATCTTCGCAGGTCGGCTCTACGCTCGGTGGGCGATGACTGCGCCGGAAGCCCTGCTCGGCGCGTTGCGGGCCGCGGTCGGCGATGCGTACGTGCTCACCGATCCCGACGTCGTCGCGGGTCAGGTGCGTGACTGGACCGGCCGCTTCACCGGCACGACGCCCGCCGTGGTACGGCCCGCGACGGTCGACGAGGTCGCCGGTGTGGTGCGCGCGTGCCGCGATGCGGCCGCGGCCGTCGTCCCCCAGGGCGGCAACACGGGCCTCGTCGGCGGATCGGTGCCGTTGCACGGAGAAGTCGTGCTCGACCTGCGCCGGCTCGACTCGCTCGGCGCAGTCGACGCGCGAGCGGGTCAGGCGACTGCGCAGGCGGGCGTGACGATCGCGCGCCTGCAGGCCCATGCGCGCGCCGCGGGCTGGAATTACGGCGTCGACCTGGCCGCGCGAGACACCGCGACGATCGGTGGGACGATTGCTACCAACGCCGGGGGCGTGCACGTGCTGCGGTACGGAGCAACCCGCCGGCAGGTGATCGGCGTCGAGGCCGTGTTCGCCGACGGTCGCGTCATGCGCCGGCTCGGGGGACTCGAAAAGGACAACACGGGCTACGACCTCGCCGGGTTGCTGTGCGGGAGCGAGGGCACCCTGGCCGTGATCACCGCGGCGCGCTTGCGGCTGGTCCCACGGCCGACGCACGTCGTCGTCGCGCTGCTCGCGTTCGACGATATCGAAGCCGCGCTCGACGCGGTCGGCGGTCTCCGGCGTGCCCTCGACTGCTTGCAGGCGGTCGAGCTGTTCTTCCAGGACGGTCTCGACCTGGTTTGCGACCGCCTCGGCCTGGCGCGGCCGTTCGCGGCGCGCCATCACGCGTTCGTGCTGGTCGAAGCGGGGGCCGCCTCCGATCCCACGGTCGAGCTCGGCGCGGCGACGGAGGCACTGGCCGGTCTCGCCGACGTCGCCGTCGCCGGAGACGAGCGCGCCGCTCTCGTTCTGTGGCGCTACCGGGAAGCCCACACCGAGGCCATCAATCTCCTCGGCCCGCCGCACAAGCTCGACGTCACGTTGCCGGCCGATCAGCTCCCCGGCTTCGTCGTGGAGGTCCGTGCCCAGGTCAGCGCCGTCGCGCCCGGTGCCGCGGTCTGGTTGTTCGGCCATGCGGCCGACGGCAATATCCACGTCAACGTCACGGGCGTCGATCCCGACGACGACCGCGTCGCCGACGCGGTGTTGCATCTCGTGGCGCGCCGGCACGGATCCATCAGCGCCGAACACGGAATCGGCACGGCGAAGCGCCGGTGGTTGCGCCTTGTGCGTTCGCCCACCGAGATCGACGCGTTCCGGGCGATAAAGCGCGCGCTCGATCCCGACCACGTGCTCAATCCGCACGTCCTGTTGCCCCCGGTCGACGATGGCTGATCCCGCGTCAGATGCCCGACAACAGCGTCGGCTTGACAGCGCCCTGAATCCGGCAAGACTGGTGCGGTTCTGCCACACCGGCCCGTGGCGCCCCGCGCCGGTGTGGTGGCTCGGGTCGTCGGTTGGTCGGACCGCCCGCCGCCGTCCGGCGGCCCGAGCATTTTTTAGGACGAGCGCAACGCGGCGAGCGTTCCTATCGCGATGCGGGGTTGTTGCGAAGGGTCGAGCCAGCGCAAGAGCGGGAGCAGCTCGCTGCTCGGGAGCGCGACGCAACCCGCGGTCGAACCGCCCGACGACAGGTGCAAGAAGATCGCGCTGCCGAGGCCGGACGTGCGCGCGGTGTTGTACGCGATCACCGCGCCCGAGCCGTAGGCGCCCACGTACATCGGCTCCGGGCTGACACCCGCCGACGCGTTGTTGGTGTCGATCCAGAGGTTGTAGTTCGCGCTCGCCGGGTCGTCGTCCCACACGATGTTCGTCCCGGCAATGGCGCGGAATGGGAACTTCACCCCCGGGTTCGGATTCACGCCGAACATGAAGTCGAAGCCGAACGTGCCACTCGGCGTGCGACCGTCGCCTTCGCGTTTCTCACCCGCCGGCGCGACGCCGTTCCGCCCGACGTTGGCGGTCCACGGCCCGAACACCTGCGTCCAACCTGACGCGCCGCGTTCGTACGCGGTCAGTGTTGCGACGCTCGTTCCGTAGCCGTCGGCGGCGACCGCGATCACCTGGGAAGCCGATCCGATGTCGTGGAGCTGCGCGACGAGCAACGGGGCCGCGGGTGCGGCGGTGCGCGGTGTCGTCGCGACCGTCTCGGGTGCCGCGCTCGTCGGCGCCACCGTGCTCGGAGGCGTCGACGTCGTGGTCGCGGCGCGCGTCGTCGTCGGCGCAACACTGGTGCTGGTCGGGGCGCGGGAGGTCGATGGTCCGGCGCGTGTCTCTGCGCGCGGCGAATCGCTCCCGCACGCCGCGGCGAACATCGAGACGACGGCGAGGAGGATCGACACCCGGGCAACGTCGCGTGCACGCACGAGCCATATCCTACGAAGCGGTGCAACCTCATCGACGCGCACGCGAGCTCGCAACATTGATGCTCGTCGCGACCGCCGCGTGCAGCCCGTCTTCACCGGGGAAGGCCGCGCCGGAGGCGCGCTCGACGAGCACGTCGACGATCGCGGCAACGACCACCGCGCCGTCCACGACGACGACGCTCGCCCCGACCACGACCTCGACTGCGCCGGCTGCGACGTCGAGCGCGCCGGACGCGCTTCCTGCATTCACGGGAACGATCGCGACGATCACTGCCGCCGATCTGCCGTCGAGCTACCGGGCGGGCTGCCCGGTCGGCCCGGACCAGCTGCGCAGGTTGCACATGAGCTACTGGGGGTTCGACGGCCAACCGCACGTCGGCTCGATGGTCGTGAACGCCGCCGTCACGCAATCGGTGCTCACCGTGTTCGAGCGCTTGTACGTCGCCCGCTTCCCGATCCGGCGGATGGTTCCGGTGGACGCGTACGGCGGGAGCGACCCGGCGTCGATGGACGCCGACAACACGTCGGGGTTCAACTGCCGCAACGCAGTCGCGGCGGGTCCGCCCCGGTGGTCGGCCCACGCGTACGGGCAGGCGATCGACGTGAACACCGTCGAGAATCCGTACGTGCAGAACGGAGTCGCCGCACCGGCCGCGGGTGCCGCGTTCGTCGACCGGTCGGAGCATCGCCCGGGCATGGCGTACTACGGCGGTGTGCTCGTCGACGCGTTCGCGGCGGTGGGCTGGCAGTGGGGCGGGCGTTGGTCGGATCCCGACTACCAACACTTCTCGGCCACCGGGGGCTGACTCCCCCACGCTTCGGTACCGTGACCCCAGTTCGCGAAGAGGGGGCATGCAATGGTCGCATTGGTCGAACCACGTCAGCCGTTCATCGACGGGAAGTACGTCGCCGGGGACGGGTCGCCACTCGCGGTCGAGAACCCGGCGACCGAGGTGACCATCGCCGAGGTCGAGACCGCGTCGACCGCGCAGATCGAGCAGGCGATCGGCGCGGCCCGGCGCACATTCGACGACGGCGTCTGGGCGAATGCCCCGGCCTCGCAGCGCGCCGCGGTCATCCGCAAGATGGCGGAATATCTCGCCGGTCGCCGCGACCTCCTCGTCGACACCGTGATCGCAGAGGCGGGAGCGCCGTACGAGAACGCGACGACGATCCAAGTGGGCGCCGCGCTCGATCACGCGCAGCAGATCCCCGACCTGTACCTCGGGCTCTCGCAGCAGGAGTACAACCCCATCCCGCCGACCGGTCACACGCCCGCGGGTCGCGTCGCGGTCAGCATGAACGTGTACGAGCCCGTCGGTGTCGTGAGCGCGATCTCGGCGTACAACTTTCCCTTCTACCTGAACGTATGGAAGACGCTGCCCGCGCTGATGGCCGGCTGCTCGCTGGTGCTGCGGCCGAGTCCGCTCACGCCGCTGTCGGCGATGCTGTTCGGAGAAGCCGCTGACGCGGCCGGGCTCCCGCCGGGCGTGCTCAACATCGTGATCGACCAGGCGATCGAGGGCGGGAAGCTCATCACGAGCCACCCTGCCGTCGACATGGTCACGTTCACCGGGTCGACGCAGGTCGGCCGCGAGATCATGGCGCAGGCCGCGTCGACCGTGAAGAAGGTTCACCTCGAGCTCGGCGGCAAGTCGGCCGCGATCTACCTGCCCGACGCCGCCGAGAACGCGTGGCACATGTGCCTCGGGGTGTTCATGGCGCACCAGGGGCAAGGGTGCGCGCTCACCACCCGCATCCTCGTTCCCCACGACCGCAAGACCGAGATCATGGAACGCGCGGCGGAGTTCGCGCGCCAGCTGCCGATCGGCGACCCGAGCGACCACAACATCGTGATGGGACCGTTGATCACCGACGCGCAGGTCGCCAAGTCGGAGCGTTACGTCGCGGCGGCAGTCGAACAGGGCGCGAAGGTGGTCACGGGAGGGAAGCGTCCCGCGCATCTCGACCGGGGTCATTTCTACGAGCCGACGCTGCTCGACGTTCCCGACAACTCGAACCCTGCCGCGCAGGACGAGATCTTCGGGCCGGTCGCGTCGGTCATCGGCTACGACGACGTCGACGACGCCGTGCGCATCGCCAACGACTCGATTTACGGACTCGCGGGCATGGTCTTCGGCGAGACCGGGGCGGCGACGCAGGTCGCGCAACGGATCCGATCGGGAACGATCTGGGTGAACGCGGCCGCGCCGAGCGGCTTCGCTCCGTTCGGCGGCTACAAGCAGAGCGGCGTGGGACGCGAGATGGGCGAACACGGCTTCCGCGAGTACCAGGAGATCAAGCACCTCTACATCGGCTGACGTCTCGGATAGTCAGCAGGGGACGTACGCGGGGCCGCCGATCAGCTCGTCGAGACCGACGACGCGGAGGTGCTTCTCGCGCAGCCCGTCGAGGATGAGTGGCAACGCGCGCACCAGCACGGTGCGGTCCGTGGTCGGCAGACCGTCGAGACCGTCGTGCAACAGGATGATCGCGCCCGGCTTGGCGTTGCGCACGATCCGCCGCGCGATGGTGCGCGCACTCTTCTCGGACCAATCGCCGGCGGAAACATTCCACAGGACGATGCGCATGTGATGTCCGCTCACGACGTGGGCGATGAACGGCGTGCGATCGCCGTGCGGCGGGCGGTAGTACGCGGGGCACCTGCCGATGGCGCGGCGAAATGCCTTCTGCGCGCGCTCGAGCTCCGGATAGCGCGGGTCGAGCCAGCGCCACTGGTCGTGCTCGTAGGAGTGGTTGCCGAGCAGCTGGCCGTGCTCGTAGAGCGCGCGCGTGATCTGCGGTTCGGCGTCGACGGCCTTGCCGACCTCGAAGAACGTTCCTTTCACGCCGGCGGCGTCGAGGATCTTCATGATCCGCAGCGTCGCGGTGACGTTGGGACCGTCGTCGAACGTGAGCGCGACCGCATTGGAGCCCGTCGGTCCGTGCGTGATCCCGCCGCCGAACCAGTGCGCAGTCGGCGTCTCCGCGCCCACATACGCACCGAAGACGAGCACCGCGACAACGAGGACGGTCGCGGTGGTTCGCCGAAGCGCCCGGTGGGTGGCATCCGTGCCGGTCAGGAGCAGCCCGACGCCCCCGGCGAAGAGGAATACGGCGATCAGCCGGGATCCGGGATCGCTGCGCTGCGGGAAGAGCCATGCCGCGCCCAGCGCAACCAGCACCCCGGCGACGCGCGTCGTACCAATCGCCCGTTGCACCCGGCGAGACTACGTTCCGGCCCGCGCCCGATCGCTCCCGCGCACCGACCCCGGTTTGCGGCAAGCTGGGCCGATGGCAACCAGCAATCGAGTTCGCGTCGGAGTGCTCGCGCCGATGAAGATCGAGTTGCGGTCCGTCGTCAAGGCGTTCAACTTGCAGCCGGCGGAGATCAACGGCACCGCGGTGCACAAGGGCATGGTCGGCAACGCCGAGATCGTCGCAACCAAGACCGGGATCGGCACCGCGCTCGCGACGAGCGCCACCGAGCGGCTGCTCGGGCTCGGTGACTTCGACCGGGTGATGATCGTCGGGGTTGCGGGCAGCGTGGGGCCGAGTGTCGGCATCGGCGACATCGTGATCCCCGAGGTGGTCTTCGACGGAGAGGGCGGTGGCGAGTACCGACCGGCGCCGATCGACGGTCCCACCCCGCGTGGGTCCCTCGTGACCTCGGACGATTTCATCGTCGATCCCGACCGGCTGGCGCGGCTCATCGCGAATGGCGTGATCGCAGTCGACATGGAGACCGGATCGGTCGCCGCGGTCTGCGCACAGCGTGGGATCCCGTGGTCGACCGTGCGCGCCATCAGCGACCGCGCCGAGGACAGCGACGACGAGATGATGACGATGGCCGACTCCGATGGCAGCCCGAACGCAAAGGCGATCGCCCGATACTTCGTGCGCCATCCGGGCCGGATTCCCTACATGCTCAAGGTCGGCCGGGGCGGAATGCTCGCCGCCAAGAACGCCGCCACCACCGCAGCCGCCGCTTGCGTCCAGCTGTAAAACCACGAACCGGGGTGACGTCGCTACCGATACGGTCGCCGACTCACGCCGGTTCGCGGCTAGAGGGCGGCGAGGGCCATGCCGGCTGCGGCGGCGAGGGCGGGCACTACGAGACTGGCGAGCGCGTACTTGAACGCGCGGGCGCGCTCGCGTTCTTCGGCGAGGCGTACCGTCTCGTACGCGAACGTCGAGAAGGTCGTGTACGCGCCGCAGAACCCGGTGCCGAGCACCGTCTTCGGCGTGGCCGGGAAGGCGTGATAGAGCGCGAGCCCGGTCAGGAAGCCGAGCACGAGTGACCCGCTGACGTTGATCACGAGCGTCCCGAGCGGCAGGTGGCTTCCGGCGCGCGCTTGCACATAACCGTCGAGCAGGTAGCGGGCCGGCGCGCCCGCCGCTCCGGCGATCGCGATCCCGAGGATCAGCATCGTGCGCCTGCGATCCGGCCCGCGACGATTCCCGCGTACGCGACCGCAAGGCTGGCGACGACGCTCGTGCACAGGTACGCCACGCCGAGCAACGCGTCGCCGTCCTTGACCAATGTGACGGTCTCGACGGCCATCGTGGAGAACGTCGTGAAGGCGCCGAGAAAGCCGATCGCAAAGAACGGGCGTGGATATCTCCGCGCCGGGAAGCGCTCGATCGCCACCGTCAGGAACAGTCCGAGGACGAACGCGCCGCTGCTGTTCGTCCAGAACGTCGCCCACGGGAACGTGTCCTTCGCAACGTGGATCCACCGCGTGATCCCGTAGCGCGCGAGCGCACCGAGTGCGCCACCGAATGCGATAACAACGAGCACTCCGGGTTGCGCACGCACGCCCGGCGCTCCGGGTTGGAACTCGGCCTCCTCCTGCTCGATGCGCGCGACCGCGTCGCCGTCGTCCGTCACGGCCAGGCCCGCCACGCGGTGACGTCGATCGCGATCACCGGGCCCGCCGGCGGTTCGTCCCGGTACTGGTGATACTTCGCGACGAGCAGCGCGATGGCGCTCGTGAGATCCGAACCGTCGTCGACGATGCGACCCGTCCCGTCGGCCCGCACCCACCACAGCGCCGACCAATCGTCGCGATAGTGGTCGACGAGCAGCGCCGCGTTCGCGTTCGCCCGCAGATTCGTCAAGCGGCGCAGGAGCCGCGTCGACTTCGGCTTGTGGTCGACCGCCGAGTAGATCGTGTCGCCGCTCACCGCGAAGCAACACGGCACGACGTGGGGCCGGCCATCGGCGGTGACCGTCGCCAGCCGGCCGATCTCGGCCGCGGCCACGCGGGAACGCATCATCGCGGCGTCCACCGCGGCCTACGCGGACACGAGGTTTCCGTCGAGCACCACGGGAAACTGACGGCGCGCGTCGTCCTGGGGCTCGGCCGGGCCGCGCGATCCGTCGGGTCGGGGCCGGAACGCGACGGCACCTTCGGGTGCGTACTGCACGATGTACGCCTTGCGAACGTGGTCGGTCGTGTTCGCCGCGGTGAAGTGTGGCGTCAGCGACGTGAACACGACGATGCTGCCGGCGCGAACCGGTACTGCGCGTGCGCCGCGCGCCTCGCCCCAACACTCGTAGCCGATCGACGTCGACCGATGCACCAACGTGCCGTTGCGATGCGCACCGGGCATCACCGTGACGCAGCCGTTCTCGAGCGTCGCATCGGTGATCGCGATCCAGCACGTGAGATACGCCTGCGGTTCGACGAAGGTGTAGCCGTTGTCCTGATGCCACAGCACCGGCTCGGCTGAATGCGGCTGCTTGTAGACGGCCTGCTCCCAGTACAGGCGAACGTCGGGACCGAGCAGATCTCGCGCGATGCCGGCGAGTGGCTGCCGCGCACACACGCCGCGCAACACGTCCGAGTTCATCACGAGGTGCGGCGCGACGGTCTGCGTGTCGATGCCGGCGACGCTGAAGCGCCCGTCGGGCCGGCCGGAAAGGAACTCGCGAACGAGCGTTTCGCCGGGCTCGATCGCTTCGTCCATCGCGCGCAACTCACCGGGGCTGAAGGCGTCCTCGAAGACGAAGCACCCGATCTCGTCGTACTCGCGGGCCTGCGCGTCACTGATCGTCGAGAACGGGCCCGCGTGGTCGCGCCAGGTGAACCCGGAGCTCCACGGATGCAGGTCGCGCGCGACGACCATTGCCGTCAGTGCCGGCCGCGGCTCAAGAAGGCGCGTGCTGCCGGCTGAAGGCGTCTTCTGCGGCCCGCACGTCGCACGCATCGAAGAGTATCGGCAGCGGGATGCCGTCGGAGCGGCGCGTCAATCGGTAACGGCGACGGCCGGGCGTGTTCACCGCTTCGGAGATGGTGAATCCGCCGATCCAGCGATCGTGGAACCGCGATCGCACTTCGACCGCGGCGTCGACGGGGAGCACAGCTTCGTCGACGACGAGCGAGATCTCGCGTTCCTCGGTGTCGATCACGCCTCCGAGCACCGTGGGCCGGCTCGCCGAGGGTGGAACCGTTCCGATGAGCATCTCGCGCAACAGGAACTCGATCGCATCGAGATGTTCGGCGCGCTCCTGATGGTACGAATCGAGCTGCGCCGCGACCCGCTCGATCGAGTCCACGATGCGGTCGAGGCCCTTCAGCAACTCGGCGTCGCGTTCGAGCCGGGCGCGCTCCGCAGGCACCGGAGCGAGATCGTCAACGGACGCGTCGCCCGCGTCGACGGGCTCGGCTTGCAACTGGACCCAGCGATCCGGCGAGTCGGCGGGGCGGCGATCGCGGGAGAAGGCCTTGCGGAGCGCCAGCATTCCCTCGAGGCGGGCACGCTCGGAGAGTCGGCGTATTCGCACGCTGTCCACCGGGAACGACCCTAAACCAGTGGACCCTCCAACGCGGGGATCTCGGTCGAGCCATCGGTGCCGGCCGCGTCGGTGCGCGGGTCGCCGCCGGACCCGTTTCCGAGCGCGTCGCTCGTCCGCAGATCCTTCGCGTCGTGCAGGCGCGCGGTGGCGAGCGCCAACAGCCCGTCGGGGTCCGTCCCGTCTCCGGGACACGCCGCCAGCCCGTAGCAAAAGGTTGAAACCGCCCCGTCCCGGCCGACCCGGGCCAGCAGGCGCGGAACCTCGTCGCCGCCCGCGGCCGGGAGCAGGATCCCGTACTCGCGCGGCCCGATCTCCACGAGCGTGTCGCTGGCGCGGAGATGCGCCTCGATCTGTCGCGTTGACGCATGGTCGGCGTGATCGAGCAACAGCATCACGAGGGTGAAGCCCCACCCGTAGCGCGCGCTCCGGTCGGTCGCCGCGCGCAGGCGCGTCAGGAGATCGTCTTGCCGCGGCCGGCTCGGTGCCGGGCTCGTCGATGCCGCCGTTGCCATCTCCGTCGGGCTTACGGAGCGCGCCCGTTCGAACGCGGCACCGACGGACGCGACGACGAGCCGGGCGAGCGCGTCGTCGAGTGGGCGAGGCGGGTCGGTGACCGCCCGCGGCGGTCCGACCAAGAGCTCGCCGTGATCTCCGAGCAGCGCTCGTTCCGAGATGAACACCTGCCGGCCGTGGGCAGTGTCGTCGATCGCGACCATGACGTGGCGTACCCCGAGTTGGGCGGCCAGGTCCGCGAGCGATCCGCTCACGCTGCTCAGCGGGCGCCGGCCGCTCGCCAGGTCTTCGAGCAGCTGCGTAGACGCAGTGACCAGCGCCGACGCGGGGTTTAACACGCTCCCAGCTTCCCACGGACGTCGTTCGAACGTCGAGGCGTGAGGCGGTCGCGGAGGATCTCGATCGCCGTGGCGACGATCCAGACGTCGACGACCGTGAGCCCGAGACGCTGGAACAGCCCGTCGAGGTCGGTCGCCGTCGTGGCCAAGAGCGAGAGCCCGGCTCCGAGCCCCACCACGATGGAAGCGCGCGCCCAACCGGAGCGACCGGCGCGGCGTAACGGACCCGCCGCGAGGAGAGGCGTCAGTGCGAGCGTGACGTACCCGGCGCCGGCGAACAGGCCGTGCACCGTGTCGCCCGACGAGGATCGTCCGAGAGGAGCGGCCGCGACTCCGAGGGTGGCCAGACCGGTCGCGGCGGCGGTCACCCAGGCCCGACCCGGCAGCCCCGCCCGGAGTGCCACCGCATACAGCGGGAGCCCGACGCCGAACGCGACGAAGCCTGCGGTCATGAACGGCCGGGTCGGTGCGCCGATTTCGGCGAGATGGCTGATCGCATCGTCGATGGCGGAGTAGTGCGACGCCTCCAGGCCGCCGATCGACCACGCGGTGACGAAGGCGGCCGGGCCGATGACTCCCCCGAGCGCCCACCGGCGCGTGCCGGTGCCCGTCGTCATCCGCCGCCGGTCATTCGGTGCTCGGTCCAAACGACCACCGCGTCGGCGAACCGGTGAAGTCGTCCTCATCGAGGCTGAACACCACGAGCGGGCGCAGCCGGAACCACGTGTTGTGCGCGGTGTCGATCATCTCGTCGCCATAGTCGGTGTCGTACTTGCGGTTCTCGAGATCGAGCGCGGCGCGAAGTTGGTCGCGGTCGGTCACCTCGAGCGCGTCGCCTTCGACGACTACCGGCTCGTAAGCGTTATCGGTCGCGATCGAGCATCGTGGATTCGCGCGCAGGTTCGTCGCCTTACGCGACGCCCGCGCGCTGCTGAACCAGAGTGACTCGCCGTTCCATACCGCCCACACCGGCATCAGGTGCGGCCGCCCGTCGGCTCGCACCGTCGCGAGCCAGTAGTCGTGCGAAGCGGTGAGCCGATCATGCGCCCACGACCACGCCAGGAGGCCGGAGCCCTCATCGGGCCCGACGATTCCGTAGCCGGGCATGTGCGGCCGGCCCGACTGCGGGCTGCGGTGCTCGTTGCCGTCCACCCCGAGAGCATGCCCCGCGCCGGCATGCGTCCGTGGACCACATTTCGTGTGGTCTACCGACGCATCGGTGCGGGCGGGAGGTCGGTTGACTGTGGACGTAAGGTGATCCGAAATTTCCTTAGGTCAGGTTGCCCTGACCGGGAGAGCGGAGGCTGCCCACCTTCGTGATCGGCCTGCGCTACTCGGGTGGTCGGTCAGCGCGGGAGGATTGCGGCGAGCAGATCCTCGAGCGACGGCACGAACCAGAACGAGCCGCTCACCGGGTGCGAGAAATCGGTGAGGTGGTCATGGTCTCCGTCACCGCTCGCGCCGAACATTCGGGCGAGCATGAGGTCGAAGCGCCGGCGCTCGGCGGAGAACGCGACGAAGTGGAGACCGTGCTCGGCCATGCCGAAGTACGGAGTGCTGCGCCGGTAGATCTCGAGCTCTTCGCCGTTCTCCTCGATCACCACGCGCGCGATGTGTGCCGACGGCGGCTTGGTGGCGTCGTCCATCTCGATGCTGTCGGCCTTCGACCGGCCGAACACGTTCTCTTGTTCGGCGACGGTCTGCGCGTGAAAGCGATCGAGATCGTGGATCCAGCGTTGCGTCATCGCGTAGCTGCCGTTCGCGCCGGGCTCGGCGTCAGGAATCAACGCGACATCGAGCGCGTCCCATGTCGGCGGGTTCTCGGTGCCGTCGATGAAACCGGTGATGTCGCGTGAGTCGCGATACCGGAACCCGAACTGCTCGAGCTGGAGGTCGGCGACCGGTCGCAGCGCGCGCGACGCGTCCTTGCCGTTGTCGAACACGACGTCGGGTGACGAGCCGTGGATCCACAGCCAGACGTCGCGCTGGGTTGCGGGTGCGTGTCGCGACGCGCCGCCGACCTCCGCGAAGGAGGCGAGCTGCGCGGGCCGAACCGGCGACAGCCGGGTCCAAAGATTCGCGCCGAAGCCGAGCACCGCGTTGACGCCACCGACCGTCACGGTTTCCTCGGCGCGGCCGAGCGCCGTGCTCACCGCGACGCGCAGATCGGCGTCGCTCGCGTCGGCGTGAACCGTCCACTCGAGATGTAGATGCGCCGATGTGCCTTCGCCGAAGATTCCCGGCTGCGCGCGACTCACGACGGTGCGAGCGCTATCCGGGGCGCGCGGCGCCGACCGGATTGCTGCTGACGGGCTGGATGCGCACGTAGTCGCCGGTGTGGGTCGCCGCGATCTGGAGGCCACCGCCGATGTACATCGACACGTGCTCGCTCCCACCCGGGCCCCAGAAGATCAGGTCGCCCGGCTGCAGCGCGTCGAGTGGCACGTGCGGGAACATCGCGTACTGCGCGCCGGAGTAGTGCGGCATCGAAACACCGGCCGCGGCCCATGCCCGCATGGTGAGACCGGAGCAGTCGTACGTGTTCGGACCTGTGGCCGCGTACTCGTAGGGCTTGCCGAGCTGCGCTTCCGCGAACGAGATCGCGGCGCCGGCGCGTGCCGACGGCGCGGGGAGGTTGGGGATGTTGTCGCCGCCGACGCTCGACGCGGGAACCGACGAGGCTCCGTTGCCCTGGTTCGCGCGTTGGTTCGCGAGATCCGCGAGAGCGCGCCGGACGGCTGCTTCTCTGCGAGCCTTCTCCTGGGCGATCAGCGTTGCGATCTCGCCCTTCACGCTCGAGAGGAGCTCCGTCTCGCGCGCGTTGGCGGCTTCGATCTGTTGGCGCGCCGTCGCGATGTAGTCGCGTTGGGTCGCGGCACTGGCCACGCGCTTGTCGAGGCGCTTGCGCTCGATCTTCAGATCCTGTTGGGAACGCGAGAGATCGGCGATGAGCTGTTCGTCGTTCCCGGTCGCGACGGAGCCGTATTCCGTGCGAACACCGAGCTCGTTGACCGACTTGATGTCGGTGCTCGGTAAGAGCGAGCTCATCGGATCCGACGCGCCTTGGTACAAGACCGCGGCGCGTACCGAGACCAAAGCGCTCAGCTTGCCCGCGCGGTCGTGCGCGTGAACCAGCCGCTTGTGCGCTTCGGTTACTGCGTTCTGGGCGTCTGCATAAGCCAACACCGCGCCGTTATATTGCTCGCCGAGCGCGGCGATGTGATCGCCGTTGGCTTGGATGTCTGCTTCCAGTCGCGCGGCTTCGGCCTTCTTGCTCTCGATCGTCGCACCGCTCGCGCGCAATGGCGTGAGCGCGCCAAACGTCAACGCGACGATGACGGCGACGAGCGGGACGCGCCTGACGTTCTTCATCGCGCGCGCCCAGTGTTGCAGCGGGCGCGTAGGGCGAAGAAGACCGCCGGGGGGCGACCAGTGCGCGCGTCGAGAAGACTCAGCGGCATAAGCACGGTGCAGTCAGAGTATGCGCGCGCGTGTGCGCATGCCAGAAACGGAGGCGTAACGTGGCCTCGCGTCAACGCTTGGTGACGGTAACGGGCTTGTGCGATTGCGAACGCTCTACGCGTCGGGTGGCGCGCCGAGTCGACGAGTGGTGTCGGTCGGGCGGCACCGTGGGGCGGCACGGTGGACATCTGGTTGTTTTCGGTACGGATGGGGAGAGAATTGATGCCTAATCGCGTGGGGCGCCGTTCTTTGCAAGAAATCGCTCAGTGTGAGTCAGCAAGCGTCAGTGAGAGAGGGCGAGCAACCCTCCGGCGAGCGTTGTGATCCCCATTCCGTAGGCGAGTGTCAGCGACCGCGCCTTGGTGCGCAGTGCGAGCTGCGCACCGGCGCCGGCGGCGGGCGCGGCCGCCAACCCGAAGGCGAGCGTGAGCATCCAGTCGATGTGACCGAGCCACGCGTGCACGATCGTTCCCGGAACGGCAAGACATGTCGCGAGAACGAGCGACGTTCCGATCGCGCGGTGCACCGGAAGCCCGAGCGCGGTCATGAACAACGGCGCGAGCAGGAAGCCTCCGCTGTTGCCGAGAAGCCCCGAGACGAACCCGACGACACCAACGATCATGAGCACCCGTGACACCGTGGCGCGCCGATCCATATCCGACGCGACGATCGAGCTCCGGGTGAGCAGAATGCGTATCCCGAACACGAGGACGACGACGTCGGTCACGATGACGAGCGGCCCGCCCGGAATCCAACGGGTCAGGAGCGCGCCGATGATCGTTGCGGGGAGCCCGATCGGCAGTCCCAGCCGCAGGATGCGACGGTCGACGTTGCCCGCACGTGAGTACGCGCGTCCCGCGAGGAGCGTCGACGGAATCGTTGCCGGCAAGGGCGACGCGATCGCCATGATCGCGGGCACGCCGATCAGGTGCAGGAGCGGCGTCGCCAACGCGGAGCCGCCCTTGCCGAACGCGCCCGACACGAAGCCGATTCCCAGGCCGATGAGGGTGACTCCGAGCAGCAGGTGTGCGTCCACCGTGCTATTCAACGCCGGAACGCATGATAGATATAGCCTCGTTTGGCTCTCGCTATCATAGGCGTTACCTATGGATCTGCGTCAGGTCGAGTACGTCCTCGCGGTGGTCGAGCGCGGCAGCTTCACCAAGGCCGCGGCGTCGATGCACGTCAGCCAGCCTTCGCTGTCCGACGGCATCCGCCGGCTCGAGTCGGAGCTCGGCGCGCGCCTGTTCCACCGCCTCGGCCGCAGCGTCGAGCTGACCGACGCCGGCCGGGCGTTCGTCGGCCCCGGCCGGCAGCTCACCCGAGATCGCGACGCCGTGTTCGAGTCGGTGGCTGTCGTCCGCGATCTCCGCAGCGGGACGCTCGACATCGTCGCCCTTCCCACCCTCGCGGCCGACCCCCTCGGCCGGCTCGTCGGCGGGTTCCGCAAGGCCAATCCGGGGATCGCGGTGCGCATCGCCGCCCCCGAAGACGATGGCGCCGTCGTCGCGATGGTGCTCGACGGGCGGAGCGAGCTCGGCCTGACCGAATTGCGAACTCCGCGCGACGAGCTCGTCAGGGTCTCGCTGGAGCGTCAGGAGCTGGTCGCGGTGTGCCCACCCCGGACCCGCCTGGCCTCGTCGGGACGGCTCCCGGTCGCCCGGCTCCGGGGAATGCCGCTGGTGACGACGCCGCCGGGAACGTCGACGCGCGACCTCCTCGACGCGGCCCTGGCGTCGGCGGGGGTCGATCCGGTGATCGCGGTCGAGACGTCGCAGCGGGAGGCGATCGCGCCGCTGGTGCTGAGCGGCGCGGGCACGTCGTTTCTCCCGGCTCGCCTGGCGGAACCGCTCGCGGCCCAGGGCGCCGTGGTCGCCCGGCTGGTGCCGACGCTGACCCGCACCATCGGACTGGTGCACCGCCCCTCTCCGCTCACCCCGGCCGCCCGGGCGTTCGTGGAGCTCGCTCGTCCGAAACGACGGGCGTGAACGGGAACCACCGAGGCCGCGACGCGGTTTACCGTGCCAGCAATCGAAAAGAGAGGTGCGCAGATGTTCTCCCGTCGAGACAAGTCCCAGATGCCCACGCCCGCCGACGCCCTGCCCGGCCGCGCGACCCGGCCGTTCGAGGTGCCCGATCGCCACTTCGTGCTCGGAACTCCGCTCGAGCCGCCCTTCCCGGAGGGATTCGAGCAGGCCATCTTCGGCATGGGCTGTTTCTGGGGCGCGGAGCGCAAGTTCTGGCAGGCCGACGGGGTCTACACGACTGCCGTTGGTTACGCCGGTGGCGTCACGCCCAACCCGACGTACGAAGAGGTCTGCAGCGGCCGGACCGGTCACAACGAGGTCGTGCTCGTGGTCTTCGACGGGTCGAAGACGAGTTACGACGAGATGCTGCGCGTGTTCTGGGAGAACCACGACCCGACGCAGGGCATGCGGCAAGGCAACGACATGGGCACGCAGTACCGCTCGGGCATCTATTGCTTCGGGAACGCGCAGCTCGACGCGGCCGAAGAGTCGCGCGACATGTTCCAGAAGCAGCTCGACGCGTCGGGATTCGCGACGATCACGACCGAGATCGTCGAGGCGCCAACGTTCTTCTACGCCGAGGACTACCACCAGCAGTACCTCGCGAAGAATCCCGGTGGGTACTGCGGGCTCGGCGGCACGGGCGTGAGCTGCCCGATCGGCCTGGCCCGCGCCGACTGAACGGCTACTAACGTCCGGCGGTGGCCGAAAGCTTTGAGCGCTCACGGTCGGAGCTGAGCCCGTACGTCGACTTCGATCGCGCGCAGTGGAGTGCACTGCGCGCGTCGACTCCGCTCACGCTCACCGAGTCCGACGTCGAGTCGTTACGGGGCCTGAACGAGCCGTTCGAGCTGAGCGAGGTCGAAGACGTCTACCTCCCGCTGACGCGGCTCCTCAACCTGCGCTTCGCCGCGACCCGTGACCTGCGCGTCGTCACCGAGACGTTCCTGGGCCACGCCCCCGCCCGCGTCCCGTACGTGATCGGGATCGGTGGCAGTGTCGCCGCCGGCAAGAGCACGATCGCACGACTGCTCCAGGCGTTGCTCGGTCGCTGGATCGATCACCCGCGCGTCGACCTCGTCACGACCGATGGATTCCTCTATCCCAACGCGGTGCTCGAGGCGCGGGGCCTGATGAGCCGCAAGGGATTTCCCGAGAGCTACGACGTGCGGGCGCTGCTGGAGTTCCTGGCCGCGCTCAAGGCGGGCCGGCCCGAGGTGCGCGCACCCGTGTACTCGCACCTCACGTACGACATCGTGGAAGGCGACGAGAACGTGCTCCGCAGCCCCGACATCGTCATCGTCGAAGGCGTGAACGTGCTGCAGACGCCGGCTCGGCGCGGACGAACCGAAGCCAGTCTCGTCGTCTCCGACTTCTTCGACTTCTCGATCTACGTCGACGCGAGCGAGGGTGACCTCGAGACTTGGTACGTCGACCGGTTGATCCTGCTGCGCCAGACCTCGCTCAACGATCCGCGTTCGTACTTCAACTTCCTGACCCGCTCCTCCGAGGAGGACACGCGCCAGTTCGGCGGGTCGGTGTGGCGCGAGATCAACCTCGCCAACCTGCGCGAGAACATCGCGCCGAGCCGCGAACGTGCACACCTGGTGCTCGAGAAGGGCTCCGATCACCGTGTCGACCGCGTTCGGCTCCGGAGGCTCTAGCCACGGCGGCGCTAGCTCGAGGGTGCGATCGTTTCGTCGGCGCGCACGCCGCGCAGCCCGAACCAGGCGAACTCGGCGATCCAACGGGCGAGCTCGTCGGCGTCGACCTCGGGCTCGGTGAGCGCTCGCCGTCCGACCGCCTCGGCCATGCCCACGAGCGCGCTCGCCAGCACCCGCCGCTGCTTGTCGGAGGCCGGGATCGCGATGAGCTCCGAGATGGTGTCGGCGGCGGCGCGCAGCACCTCGTCGACCGTGCGGGCGAAGTCGGGATCGCTGCGGATCGATGCTCCGAACAACAGGCGGAACGAGGAACGGTCTCCGACCGCGAACTGGAAGTAGGCCCGAAAGCCGGCCTCGACCCGCTCCCGGCCCGATGCGGCGCGGCTCGTGGCCCGGGCGAGGTGGTCGAGCAGCCGGCGCCCGGTGTCTTCGAGCAGCTCGCCGTACAGCGCCTTCTTGCTCGGGAAGTGCTGGTAGAGGACCGGCTTGGTCACCCCGGCTCCCTCCGCGATGTCGTCCATCGACGTGTCGTGGAAGCCCGAGCGCGCGAAGAGGTCGCACGCGACCTCGAGCAGTTGCTGTCGACGTTCGTCGGCAGGAAGACGCATGGGCGCTCAGGCGCTCGACTTCAACGGCATGACGTAGCGGTCGACGTGGTCGAAGTTGCGCGCCCACAGCGCGTCGACCGCGGTGTGCTCGGAAGCGGTGAGCGGAAGGTCGGACGCGGCCGCGTACTCGGTCACGTCTTCGACCGACAGCACCGTCGGCAGGACGCATGTGAACGCGGAGTCGGCGAGGATGGCCGAGATCGCCGCTTGACCTCTGGTGCGCCCGGTGTCGGCCCAGAGGAACGACAGCGTTTCCGCCTTCTCGAAGTTGTCGAGCATGTTGTCGCGGTTGCGGTGCGCGCGGTGGTCTCCCTTGGGGAACACCGTGTCGGGGTTGGCGCGGCCCGACAGAGAATCGGACGCGTGCGGCACGCGTGAGATCAAGCTGACTTCGCCGTGTTGCACGCGCGGCCGTTGCGCGAAGGTTCGCCCGGGCTCCTGCTCGAGCGCGTTGTACACGGTTTGGAGCGACACGATCGGGCGGTCGTCGATCGAGCGCACGCCCTCCTCGACCCAGCCGATCGCCGGACCGAGCGCGACGCCGAGCTCGAGCACCTTGCCCTCGTCCTTGAGCGCGACGAGCGTCTCCCAGAGATCGTCGGCGAGAATCGGCTCGATGCGCGGATTGTGCAGTTGGTAGAGGTCGATGCGATCGGTGCCGAGCCGGCGCAGGGAATCTTCGCACTGGCGGCGGATCGACTCGGGTCGCCAGTCGGCCGGTCGCTCCGATTGGCCCGGAAACTTGCGCTCCGCTTTGATGTCGTAGCCGCACTTGGTCGTGATGACGATGTCGTCGCGCACCGTCAGGTACGGCGCGAGGATCGATTCGCCGGCGCCCTCGGTGCCGTACACAGGTGCGGTGTCGATGAAGTTGATGCCGGCGTCGAGCGCGGCGGTGATCATCGCGTGCGGGTGGTCGGTGCGGCCCCACCAGTCGGTCACCAGCGTCCAGGTCCCGAAACCGACCTCGGAGACGACGAGATCGCTCTGGCCGAACCGGCGGTAACGCATGCACACTCCTTCGGGCTCGCGCCAACATCTCCTGGCGGCAATCGAACGACGCTTCGATGCTACCGACGGCGTTGGCGATCCTCCCTAGCGGCGGCGCGTACGCCGTAGCCGAGCACGATCGGAAGCGGGAGTATCACGCACGCGGCGACGAGCCCGGTCGTGCTCACCACGACCGTCCACCGCGGGAAGGATGTCGCGACACCGACGAAGAAGCTGACGATCGCCACGCCGAGGGCCGCATAGCCGATGCGCTTGCCGAGCTCGGCCCCGCGCGCGATGCGCGCCCGCCGCTCGAGAACGGGATCGGGTTCCATCACGCGCTCCAGCGGTGGGCCGCGAACGCCTGGTCGACGGCGGCCGGGAGGTCGACCAGCGAGAAAGAGAGGCGGGCCCGGCGCAGGTTCACGTCGAAATACGTCTCGCGCCGTTGCTCCGATTCGCCGAGAAAGCGCACGGGAACGTCGGGCTGCTCGGTAGAGAAGCAGCGCACGCCGGCCGCGGCGATCTCCGCGAGGACGGGATAGGGAAACGCGGCGCAGGC